>JAIXZE010000033.1 GCA_027489875.1 Verrucomicrobiales bacterium | reverse complement strand
GAACGATTCCTCGATTACCGGAACTACCACGATTACGACATCGAGGTCGCGAATGTGAACGATCCGGACGCACGCGCCTACAGCGTCAACCGCGCCGCGGGCAAATCGAGCGGCGGCGAGAACCAGACCCCCTATTTCGTCGCGATCCTCGCCAGTTACCTGCGCGCCTATCGTCGGCACGAGACGCGCCGGAAGGAACCCTCGCTGGCGCTGGTGCCGATCGACGAAGCCTTCTCGAAGCTCAGTGGCGACCGCATCCGCGATTGCATCCGGGCCCTCCATACGCTCGATCTCCAAGGCGTGTTCTCGATGAGCACGGGCAACATCCCGTACGCAGTCGACCAGTGCGATCAGGTGATCGCCATCCACAAGCAGGAGAAGACGGCGGGACGACGGACCGAGATCCGGAACGTCGCCGTGAGCCTTACGAGGGCGGAGGCGTTGGAAAAATTCGGCGGCTGACGAGGGACCATGAAACGGGTGCTCGAGGCTTTGGCGGAGAAGTACGAGTCGACGCCCGCAGGCAGGACGGGTGTCGGAGCCCGTGACCTGTTGGTCGATGCGGAGAAGTTCCTGGCCTCGCTCGATGCCCGCGACGGGCGACGCCGCGCCGAGATCGAACAGGAACTGGAGGCGGCGGAACGTGCCGGAGTGTTGCGGTTGGAACGGCACCCACGCGATCCGGCCATCCTGCTTCAGGTCCGTCTTCCGCTGGGTTCGGAGCCGGAGTTGTACCGGCGGTTGGATCGTCCGTCGCCCGCGGAGTTGCGGGCGGGCTTGGCGGCGCAGTTCGCGACGGCGGCAACGGACGCGCGTGTGCCGGCGGCGTGGAAGTCGGATTGGGAACGCTGGTGTCGCGGGATGTCGGAAGCTGCAGCAACGGGCGGACCGGTGGCCCCGTTCGATCGGACACCGGGCGCGGCCAACGCGGAGATCCTCGACCTGTTGCCGCGGTTGTTGGCGTGGGAGGGGGAATCGCTGGTGCGATTCGCGAGCTGCCTGTTGTGCGACGATTCCAAACGGCTGGAATCACTGGCAACGGCAGAGAAGGAAGGCGAACTCGCCGGGCAACTGCGCGGGAAGCTGGGGCGGCTGCTCGCCGACATCACCGGCGGAAAACTCCGGTCCCTCGACGACGTCGGCATCCTGCCCAATCCACGGTTTGCCCTTTTGCATGGCCCCCTCCGGATGCGTCTCGACGGGCAGTGGATGAACCTCGGACTGCTGCACGGTCCGGTGCGGCTGGCGTTGGCGGACATCCGACGCGCAGACCCAGGCGACTGGGAATGCGATGCGCGGCGCTGCCTGACGGTGGAGAACGAAACCACGTTCCATGAACTGGCAAAGCTCCAGTCGGGCGAGTTGCTCCTCCAGACGAGCTTTCCGGGATCCGCGACAGTGGCGTTGATCCGGGCGCTGCCGGCCACCCTGGAATGGTGGCATTTCGGGGACAGCGATCCCGCCGGATTCGAGATCCTGCGCGTGCTGCGGGAGAAGACGGGGCGGGATTTCCGCCCGTTGCACATGGAACCGGGCCGGGTTCCGTACGAGCAGGAAAGCCTCGGACGACCGCGGAGGGAGTGGCCGTTCCATGGGAATGGTTCGTCCGAGTAGGAATGTCCCTCATCAACCGATTCTGTCCTCGAACTCCGCGAGCGTCGGGGTGGTGAGAACCGCACGGGCCAGTGCCCGGAGCCGTGCCTCATCCCGGATCGCATCCAGGCGCGCGCGCAGCTCATCTCCACTTGCACCGAAACGATCGCTGACCAAGTCCAGAAGCAAATCCCGAGCGGCTGCATGGCGACCCTGCGCTTGCCCTTGTTCCAAGCCCTCCTCCCACACGATCCGCTCGTAAGTGCTTCGTCGCTTCACTTCCATGGTTGCCTCCATTTCCTTCACGTCTTTCCTGAGACCTAGCTCCTCGGCCTCCGGCAACGCCAGAAGCCAATGGACCAGACGCATCACCTCGCGGATTTCCAGATCACTCATCCCCGACTCCAACAATCGCCTCACCACTCCCAGCTTCCCTATCCGCCGAGCCAGCGAAGGTTACGCATTGTGTAACTGGGTAGCAGGCATTGAGCCCTCTCCACGGCGATGAGGACATCGCCTCTCCGTTCCGCCTCGGAGGCTGGTGGACACGTCGAAATGCACCGAAGAACGAAGTCGACACAAAAATCGCGTTGCTTCCGTTGCGGTGACGGGTAGCGTCCCCGCCAATGTTTCCGGTGGTTCAGCTCGTATCGCTCGTAGCGGTCCTTCGGGACTGATGCGACCTACGGTGCTGCTCAGCCGGCTCCCGGGTCGCCCGCAGTCCCTCAAGGGACGCGGGTTTTCGATTTTTCCGGGAGGCGCTTGAAAGTGACGTGCGGGGCGGGTCCGGAGGAACGAACGAGTGGAATCCGGAACGAACAGCCGCACACAAGCGCAACCAGGAAGGTACCATGCAGCGACATACGATCTCCGTCCTCGTCGAAAACAAATTCGGCGTCCTGACCCGCGTGACCGGGCTTTTCTCGGGCCGCGGCTACAACATCGACACCCTGAACGTGGGGCCGACGCACGACGAAACCCTGAGCCGGATGACCATTGTCACGCGGGGTGACGCGGCGACGGTCGAACAGATCGTCAAGCAGTTGGACAAGCTGGTGGATACCGTAAAGGTCATCGATTACCAGCAGGGCGGGTACATCGACCGGGAGTTGGTGCTGGTGCGGGTGAAGGCGGAGCCCGGGAACCGCGCCGAAGTCTGCCAGATGGCCGAGTTGTTCCGGGCCAAGGTGGTGGACGTCCAGCCGGGCAACCTGACCATCGAGATCACCGGTGGTGAGGAGAAGATCGAGAAGTTCCTCACGTTGATGAAGGATTTCGGCATCCTCGACCTGACCCGCACCGGGCAGGTGGCACTCCCCCGTTCCTGACCCATTTGATTTCCACCGCGGTTTCCGGTGCGCCGGAGACCGCAACCCACCCACGACAAGTTTCCAAGCACTCAACGATTCTCAATATGGCCAAAGTCTATACTGACAAGGACGCCGATCTGGGCGTGTTCAAAGGCAAAACCCTCGCCGTCCTCGGCTTCGGCTCCCAGGGGCATGCCCATGCGCTGAACCTCAAGGAGTCCGGCGTCAACGTCATCATCGGTCTCTACGAAGGCTCGAAGTCCATCGCCGTCGCCAAGGACAAGGGTTTCGAGGTCTATCCGACCGCCGAAGCCGTGAAGCGCGCGGACGTCATCATGGTGGCCCTTCCCGACACGAAGCAGCCCGCCTGCTACGAGAAGGACATCGCCCCGAACCTCACCAAGGGCAAGACGCTGCTGTTCAGCCACGGCTTCTCGATCCACTACAAGACCATCGTTCCGCCCGCGAACGTCAACGTCATCCTCGTCGCCCCCAAGGGCCCCGGCCACATCGTGCGCCGCCAGTACACCGAGGGTAAGGGCGTCCCGAGCCTGATCGCCATCCACCAGAACCCCGGCAAGGACGCGAAGAAGATCGCCCTCGCCTGGGCGAAGGGCATCGGCGGCACCCGCGCCGGCGTCATCGAAACCTCCTTCAAGGAAGAGACCGAGACCGACCTGTTCGGCGAGCAGACCGTCCTCTGCGGTGGTTGCAGCGCGCTGGTCCAGGCCGGGTTCGAAGTCCTCGTCGAGGCCGGTTACTCCCCGGAGATGGCCTACTTCGAGTGCCTCCATGAGCTGAAGCTCATCGTCGACCTCATGAACGAGTCCGGCGTCAGCGGCATGCGCTTCTCGATCTCCGAGACCGCCAAGTGGGGCGACGTCACCGTCGGACCCAAGATCATCGATGCCTCGGTGAAGAAGCGCATGAAGGCCGCGCTGAAGGACATCCAGAACGGCAAGTTCGCCAAGGACTGGGTCCGCGAGTATCAGACCGGCTACAAGCGCTACAACGCGCTCCTCAAGGCCGGCGAGAAGCACCCGATCGAGAAGACCGGTGCCAAGCTCCGCGCCTTGATGCCCTGGATGCAGAAGCGCAACACCGGCGGCTCCCAGGCGTCCTACTGAGCCCACGGTTCCCGCGTTTTCCTCAACACCCCTTCCCCCTGCTCCGCAGGCGGAAGGGGTTTTTCGTGTCTGTACACGCCCAGGCTTCCGCCGGATCCGGGCCTGGCGTCTTTCCGTTCCGTTCCTGCGAGCGCATTGGAGATTTCTGTCAGATCGGACGCGTACGCGTGGTTCTACCGGCATGTTTTCCCGACGGCGGGAAAGCCCAGTGCCCTGATCCGGTCCAACCACGCCTCGCATGAACCCGTCCCACGCAACCCCACCCTCGAGTCCCCAGAGAGGGACCGCATGTCCCGAGATCCGCGCGGCGGAATCCAGCACGGATCGTGAGCGGATCTTTCGATTCCGCTACCAGGTCTATGTCGAGGAGATGCACCGGCTGCAGAAGTACGCCGACCACACCCGACGCCAGATCGAGGAACCCTTCGACGCCACCGGGCACCTCCTGCTGGCGGAGTGCGACGGTCGGGTGGTGGGAACGCTCCGGACCAACCTGTCGAACCGGACGGATCTGGGATATTACGTCGACCTGTTCCGCCTCTCCGGGCTCGGACCCGCGTGGCCGGATCACGTCTCGCTCACCACGAAACTCATGGTGGCCCCCGACCACCGTTGCGGGCGTCTGGCCATCCGGTTGGCGCGCACGATCTACAACTGGGGTGCCGCGAACGGCGTCGATTGCGACATCATCGACTGCAACGCCCACCTCCGGGACTTCTTCTCGCGGCTCGGTTATGTGCCCTACATGGGAACCGCCATCCACCCGGAGTACGGGGAGGTCCTTCCCATGCGCCTCGATCTCCGGAACGTCGAGTATCTGCGCCGCATCCGCTCACCGCTCGCCCCGCCCCGCATGTCGTCGGGGTGGGACCGTCCGGAGGGCAAACCCACCGATTCTCCCATCAACAACCAGACACAACACCGTCCCATGCAAACATCGGTTCAAGACACTGCCACCCCAACCCCGGACCCGCGCCCGCCTGGAGCCCTGCTCCAATGGCTCGATGGCCGGATCGCCGAAGTCCTTCGTGAGGTGGAGTCCTCGGAGTTCTGGCGTGCGGTCACTTCGCCCACAGCCGACCCGAGACTCGCCCGCGAGGCCATGAAGGAGGTCTATCTGGAGATCTTCTCCTATCAGGCGCACGCCATCGAGGGGGCCATCGACGCGATTGCCAAGATGCCCCGCACGATGCCCGTGCGCATGGTCAAGGCCATGCTGCGCCATCAGGCCGAGGAGTTCGACCACGGCGAAATGGCCCTCCGGGATTACGTCCGTCTGGGAGGCAGCGAAACACATGCCCGGATCCATCACCGCATCAGTCCTGCCGCCTTCGCCACGGCCTCGATCTGGCGGACCATTGGAATCCTCAACGAGCCGTTCGCCTACCTCGGTGCGTTGTATCCCTTCGAAGGCCTGACGCCGATCGTCTCCGCTCGTGTGAAGGAGGCGCTGGCCCAGCGCGGATTCCCCGCGGATGCCCTGGAGTTCGTGGAGTTCCACTCCACCGAAGATCCCAAGCACACCGAGCTCATCCGCCACCTGATCGAGGAAACCGCCCAACGCTACCCCGAAGCGGAGCAATCCATCCGCGATGGACTCGACCGCTTCCTCGCCGTCTATCCCATCCCGGTGTGGGATACAGCCTATCGTCGCGCGCTCCAGCACCTGGACGTGTCCGCCGCGGCCTGAAGGAGACGGGTGGGCTCGATGGTTTGGCGCTTCGGCAGGCCTTCCCGCAGCGGCGCATTGCCGCCGTGGTGGGCAGGCCGAAGACGCCACCAGGCACGCCTGATCCGAATGGAAGGTCGGGATCGGGATCGAGACCGAGTTCGAGTCCAAGTTCGAGTGGGGGGCAGTGCGGGACGCCTCTCGACACTGGGTCCATGTGGGAACGGTTTCGGGGTGGCGATGTCCTCATCGCCCCGAAAGCTGCTTCGGAACGGCGACGAGGACGTCGCCTCCCCGTTCCTTGCGGGGGGGCAGTTTCAAGATCTGTGCGTTGAGGAGGTCCCGGGATCTGTCGCCACTCCGGGGCTTGTCGCCGTTTCGGGAGCCAACCCACAGCTCACGCTGTGGGCTATCGTCTGTCGGTGCTCCGCACCTGGGGCCACGGCTCATCGGGAGGCCCCCACGCAAGAACCCGCCTTGGAAAACGAGTGGCGTGGATCGTGAAAACAGAGGAAGAAGGGGAACGGTGCCGTTCATGACCGCCCCATCCTTGAATCCGTCCGACGCGTGCGTCGTCGTGCCCGGCTTGATGCCTTCGCGTACACGCATCCGATGGGCACCGCTGGCTGGGCTGACGCTGGCGGTGTGTTCCCTGTTTTCGGAGACCTTCGCCGCCGATGCCTTCCGGGATCGGGTACGGCCGATCCTCGTTGAGTACTGCTTCGATTGTCATGACGCCGAGACGCAGAAGGGTGGCGTCAACCTCGCGCGCTTCGACACCGCGCAAAGCCTGCATCTCGACCCTCGCCTGTGGGAAAAGGCGCTGCGCGCCATCGAGGAGAAATCGATGCCGCCCGAGCGGAAGAAGCAGCCATCGACCGAACAGTTCCATCGATTGGTCGACGATCTGGGCGAGGTCCTGGAGAACCCGGACCCCGCGTGGATTCCGCGGGATCCGGGATCCAAGATCCCGCATCGGCTCAGCCGCAACGAATACAACAACACCGTCCGCGACCTGCTCGGAGTGGACCTGAAACCGGCGAACCGGTTTCCGCCCGACGGCGGCGGAGGCGGCGGATTCGACAACAACGCGGACACCCTCTTCGTCCCGCCGGTGCTGATGGAGCGGTACCTCGCCGCAGCCGACGAGCTGATCGCCGCCACGCCGAGGGCCAACCTGATCCGGCAGGAACCGGTGTGGTACACACCTGAGTCCTGGGCCGCCCGGGCGAACCTCCAGGTCTTCCTTCGCCGCGCCTTCCGGCGTCCGGCACCGGCCGAGGAACTCGACCGTTATGTTGCGCTGTTCCAATCGGTGCGCGCCGGCGGAGCAAACTTCGAGGCCGCGCTCCGGGTTGCCTGCAAGGCGGTGCTGGTATCGCCCCGATTCCTGCTGCGGATCGAGCGGAGCGTTCCCGGCGAAGGCCCACAACCTCTCGATGCCTTCGAACTGGCCTCGCGCCTGAGCTACTTCCTGTGGTCGAGCATGCCGGACGATGCGCTCCTCGATGCGGCGGAATCCGGCCGTCTCACCCAGCCGGCGGAATGGGACTTCCATGTGCGGCGGATGCTGGCGGATCCGCGCGCGCGGGAGTTCGCCGCGAACTTCACGGGCCAATGGCTTGGAACATACAACCTCGCCCAGACCGCGAATCCGAACCTCGATCGCTTCCCCGAGTACACGGTTGAGATCCGTGAGGCGATGGTGGCGGAACCCGTCCACCTCTTCGCCGGAATCCTGCGCGACAACGCCACCCTGCTCGACCTGATCGATGCGCGGTACACCTACGCCAATGCGTCGCTCGCGAAGTTCTATGGCCTGCCCTCACCGTCCGGTGAGGGCTTCCAGCGCGTCACTCTTCCGGACCGTCGTCGCGGTGGCATCACCGGCATGGCGGCGGTGCTGACGAAGACCAGTTACCCTCGGCGGACCAGTCCGGTCCTGCGCGGAAAATGGATCCTCGAAGATGTGCTCGGCACACCGCCCCCACCGCCGCCGCCCATCGTCAACACGCTGCCGGCGGACGACAAGGTGCGGGACGGCCAGACGCTGCGCCAACGGCTGGAGGAACACCGCAAGAAGCCGAACTGCGCGGCCTGTCACTCGCGTCTGGATCCACTCGGTTTCGCTCTCGAGAACTTCGATCCCATCGGCCGATGGCGCGACAAGATCGACGGGAAGCCGGTGGACGCCTCGGGCACGCTGCCCGGTGGCGAGTTTGTGGAAGGTCCGGAGGCATTGAAGGACGCCCTGCTCCGAAGGCAGGATCTGTTCCTGCGACACCTCACGGAGAAGATGCTGGCGTATGCGCTCGGCCGCGGCCTCGAGTATTACGACGCGCCGGTGCTCAAGGACATCACCGACCAGCTTCGCCGGGACAACGCCCGCGCGGAGACCCTTGTCCTCGGCATCACCCGGAGCCTGCCGTTCCGGTTCCGCCGCGCCGCCGAACCTGTGACCGCGGCGGAGTCATCCCCGTAACCCTTTCATGAAATTGCCCACCCTGCCCTTCCTCGGACTTGTCGCCCTGTTGGGCGTCGGTGGGCCTTTGACACTTCCGCTCGTTGCCGAGCCGGCCGCGGCCAACCCAGCCCTCGGGACCTGGATGAACTGGCGAGGCCCGCTGGCCAACGGCGTCGCACCGCTCGCGGATCCGCCGGTGGAGTGGAGCGAGACCAGGAATGTGCGCTGGAAGGTTCACGTCGCGGGCAAGGGTCATTCCTCACCCATTCTCGTGCACGATCGCGTGATCGTGGTTTCGGCGGTTCCCGTCGGGGAGCCGCGACCGCCCGTGTACGACAAGGCTCCGGGCACCCATGACAATGCCGGCGTCACCCACAAGCACCAGTTCGTCGTCCAATCGCTAAATCGCAAGGATGGCGTCCAGGCGTGGCGAACCGTGCTGAAGGAAGAGTTCCCGCATGAAGGCGGACACGTCACCGGAAGCCTCGCCTCCAACTCACCCATCAGCGACGGCGAGCGTTTGTACGTCTTCCTCGGATCGCGCGGACTGCACTGCCTCGACCTCGGGGGAAAGGTGGTGTGGCAACGGGAACTCGGCCGCATGGACACCCTCCACGCGCATGGCGAGGGCAGTTCGCCCGTCCTTCATGGCGATCTCCTCCTCGTGTGCTGGGATCACGAAGGCGACTCCTTCCTCTACGCGTTCGACAAGCGCACGGGCGAACAACGCTGGCGCACCCCGCGTGACGAAAAGACGTCGTGGTCCACTCCCCTGATCGTGGAAGGCCCCACGCGGACGCAGGTGGTCGTCAGCGCCACGCGCCGGGTCCGCGGCTACGATGTGCGCGACGGATCCCAGATCTGGGAATGCGCCGGTTTGACCGACAACGTCGTGTCGTCCCCCGTCCACCGGAACGGCATCGTCATCGCCGGAAACAGCTACTACTCCCAGGCGATGGTGGCGATCCGGTTGGAGGGTGCGAAGGGGGATGTCACCGGCACGGATCGGGTCGCGTGGCAATTGAACCGGCTGACGCCTTACGTCTCCTCACCGCTGCTTTACGGCAACACGCTGTATTTCATCCGGCACAACCAGAATGTCCTGTCGCGGCTGGACCCGGACACCGGGCGTCACCTGGGTGAACCGCTGCGGCTCGACGGCATCCGTGACTTCATCTTTTCGTCGCCGGTCGGAGCCGCCGATCGGATCTACGTGACCGCGCGCGACGGCACCACGGTCGTGCTCCGTCATGACCGGACCAACGCCCCGATGGCAGTCAACCACCTCGACGACGTCTTCAGTGCCACGGCAGCGGTGGCGGGCACGGAGTTCTACCTGAGGGGCGAGCGGTTCCTGTATTGTATCGCCCGCTGAGAGGGACAGGCATCCGACGGCATGGATGCGGCCGATCGGTAGGCGTTTTCGCATTGTCCCGGTTTGGAACGGGGTGGCGACGTCCTCGTCGCCGTTCCGAATCATTCTCCATGGCGATGAGGACATCGCCGCCCCGTTCAAGGTCCATGACCGGGGTGGCGACGTCCCCGTCGCCGTTCCAATGCCATTCTGCGGGCGATGAGGACATCGCCACTTCGACGCCCCCGACTTCCACCGATTACGGCGGGCTTCTTGACCGTCGGAGCGACGTGAATAACCTCGGCGCGATGTCGCGATTCTTCCGGTTGCCCGGACTATTCCTGCTGTCTGCGGTTCTGGGTTCGGCTCCGATGGCCTTGGCCGCGGACAAACCTGCGGGGCTGGCGGTCACGTTTTCCAATGGGGCTGCCTCGGACCTGACGGTCTGGCCGGGGGTGCAACTGTACGTTGGCGCCGGGACGCCGGCGTCGCCGTTCATTCCGGCCGGTGCTTTCGGGGCGACATGGTCGGGGTTCGTGAATTCGGAGCTTCGATCCGAGTACACCTTCCACGTGGAGGCGGCAGGCGAGGTGACGGTGGAGGTGAACGGGGCCGAAGTGATCAACGGGAAGGCCGAAGCGGCCAAACCGCTTTCGAGCGCCGCAGTGAAACTCAACAAGGGCGCGAACGCCTTCAAGGTTTCCTACAAGTCGCCCGCGTCTGGAGACGCGTTCATCCGGCTCTACTGGTCCAACGCGGAAACCCCGCGAAACCCGATCCCGATTACGGCGCTGTCGCACGACGAGACCGATGCGTTGAAGGCTTCGAAGGCCATGCACCTGGGCCGGGACCTGTTCGTCGAGGGACGTTGCGTCCGCTGCCATGATGCCGGGACTGGCACGGCGATGCCGGAGTTGTCGATGGACGCGCCGGCGTTCAACGGGATTGGCTCGCGTCGCGGGTTTGCGTGGATGGCGAAGTGGATTGCGGATCCGCAGGCCATGCGCCCGGGAACGGCGATGCCGAAGCTTTTCCACGGGGCGGAAGCCACGGCCAATGCCGAGGCCATCGCCGCCTATCTGGCGTCCCTGACCGGTGAAGCCACCAAGGCGACCGAAGGCGACGCCGAAGCCGGCAAGGGACTTTACGAGCGTCTGCTCTGCGCGTCCTGCCACAACCCCCCGGATGGCACCGAGACGGACGCGGCCAAGGTTTCCCAGAAGCAGGTGAAGGCGAAGTTCAAGCCGGGCGCGCTGGCGGCGTTCCTGCAGAAGCCTTCCGCACACTTCAGCTGGATCCGGATGCCGGACTTCCACCTGAACGCGGACGAAGCCTCCAACCTCGCCGCGTTCCTCGACAAGCACGCCGAGGCGGCGGAAGACAAGGCGGCACCAACGGACGCGGCGCTCCTGGAAAAGGGTCGCAAGCTGGTGGAATCCACCGGCTGCCTGAACTGCCATGCCGTCGACGGCATGAAGAGCTCGGTGGCTTCGAAGCCGTTGAAGGATCTGGCAGCGGACCGTTGGACCCTGGGTTGCCTGGCGGATGCGCCGGCTGCGGGATCGAAGGCACCCGTGTACGGCCACACGGCGGCCCAGCGCGAGGCGCTGCGCAGCTTCGCCAAATCGGACCGCGAGTCCCTCAAGCGCCATTCTTCGGCTGAGTTCCTGAACCGGCAGTCCGCGGCGCTGAACTGCGCGGAATGCCATGGGAAGCACGAGGGATTCCCGGCGTGGGAACTGCTGGGCGGAAAGCTCAAGACCGAGTGGGCCACCGCGTTCATCAGCGGCAAGGAAACCCGCAAGCCACGCCCGTGGTTGGAAGCCCGGATGCCGGCCTTCCCTGCCTACGCCCAGTTCCTCGCCGAAGGGCTCTCGACGCGCCACGGCCAACCGGTGAAGACGGTGGCGGACACGGCCAGTGTCGCCGAAGACGCCGGAAAGGGTCGCAAGTTGGTGAGTGCCCAAGGCGGGTTCTCGTGCATCTCCTGCCATGGCATCGCTGATTTCGGCGCGACCGCGGTCTTCGAAGCCCCGGGCATCAATCTGGCCCTGTCCTTCGAGCGCCTCCAACCCGAGTACTTCAAGCGCTGGATCCGCAGCCCGATCAGCGTGGATCCCACGACCAAGATGCCCGGATATTTCGACGAGCAGGGCAACAGCCCGCTGCCGGAATTCTATGAAGGCAATGGCCCGAAGACCATCCAGGCACTCTGGGAGTACATGAAGCTCGGCAAGGACATGCCCGCTCCGGAGTGAAGTGCGGGCTTGGCTCCCGTCCTCGACCCGGCACTCTTCCCAGCATGCGCTCCACCGTTTCCGCCTTGCTGGGCTTTGCCTGCGTCGCGTTCACCGCGCTGCCGTCACTCGCTGCCGATCCCGTCTGGAAGCCACTCTTCAACGGGCAGGATCTCAAGGGGTGGACACAGCACGGCGGCAAGGCGACCTATGCGGTCGAGGGCAACGAGATCGTCGGCCGCGCCGTGGCGGGGACGCCCAATTCGTTCCTCTGCACGGAGCGTTCGTACACGAACTTCGTCCTCGAACTGGAGTTCAAGCCCCACCCGGCGCTGAATTCCGGGGTGCAGGTGCGCTCCGAGGTGCACGCCTCACCGCGCAAGGTGGTGTGGAACGGGAAGACCAACTCCATTCCTGCGGGCCGGGTTCACGGCTACCAGGTCGAGATCGATCCCTCCAAACGCGCCTGGACGGGGGGGATCTATGACGAGGGACGTCGCGGCTGGCTCGCAGACCTCAAGACCAACGATACCGCCCGCGCCGCACTGCGCATGGGCGAGTGGAACCAGTTCCGCATCGAATGCGTCGGGGACCAGCTCAAGACGTTCCTCAACGGAATTCCCGCAGCCCAGCTCAAGGACTCCATGACGCCTTCGGGCTTCATCGCCCTCCAGGTCCACGGCGTGGGCAAGAACACCAACCAACTCGAACTCCGCTGGCGCAACGTCCGGATCCAGGAACTGCCCTGAAACAGACAGGAACCGTTCAGGGCCGTGTCGGAGCGTAACCGGGCAACGAGATTCGGTTGGTCGACGTATTGAGGATCGTCGCCGGTAGGGCATCCGGACCCTCGAACCCGGAGTAAAGGGGGATTGCCACGCCTCCCCCGTGTTCCGGGAGCAAGTCGGCCAAGTGGGGAGCACCCCGCTCGATCACACGGGTCACGCCCTTCCGCGTCTCACTGACGATGCTGCGGTACGGACTGCCCTGGAATGCGATCTCGCCAACGGACAGATTGGCGGAGGCTTCGCGGATCACGAACATGGGATCGGCCTTCGGGCCGCTGCCGGCCATGACCAGACCACCGTAGATCTCCGTTTTTCCACCTTCGGTCGTGGTCACAACGGTCCCACCCCGCTCGGACTTCAGGCCCAGAACCCAGAGCGAACCACCTTGGTTGACCACCTTCGAGCCATCGCGCTCGATGCACCATTGGCGCGCCCACACCTTCTGCTGCTTGAGCTTCCACTCCGCACGCGACGAAACGTCCTCCAGAAAGAGATCCCCGCTCCCCGTTCCAACGTAACGCACGTCCGAACAGGAGGAGATCACGAGCCGTCGGGACGAGGCGTGCTCAATCAACCCTTCCAATCCGGAATGCGCGACGAGGCGCTCCATCCAGACGACGGGCTCCTTGCCATCCACCAGCCGAAAGGCCGTACGAAGTCCCAGCCCGGTGTTGATGATGCGGGCCTCACATCCAATGATCCGCCGCACAGCGCCGCGAATCTCGACCGGCGAGGCGATCTTCCAGGCACCGTTCGGCAGGTAAACCGTCGTGGCCCCGGAGTCGATCGCCTGCTGGATCGCTGGCCCATCATCCGTGTCGTCGTTGGGCAGACCCCCGAACTTCAGGGGGCTGACCCACTGCTCGAGCGGATCCCACGGAGCCTCCGGCGTTTCCTCGATCGGGAGATCCAACGGTTCGGCCGGCGACGGAAACTGGGAAAGCCGGGTGTGGGATGAAAACTGGGTGATGTCCTCCGCCTGCACGGTGAGATTCGTCACCGTACGGTTCTCGATCGTGTTGGTGTACCCGAGAACCTCCAGGCGGCGTGCAAACAGGAATCCCTGATTCTGGATGGCCGCTGTCTGACGACGGACCGGCAAGCCTTGCAGTGTTGAGTCCAGCAGTGTCACGAACCCGGTGGTGTCGCGACTCAGGAGCCCAGGCACGGTATTGGTCGAACGCAGATCGCGGATGCTGAGCGTTTGTCCGGCATTCCGGATCGCCGCGATCCGTTGCCCAACCAACTCCACATGCTCGATCGTCAGCGAGAACTGCGGGTGCCCGGCCTTGATGCCATAGTCGAAGCCCTCGACCCGGACGTTCTTGATCAGCGCCGGCCCAATCGCGTCGCAATATGCCGCATCAATTCCCGCGATTCCTTCGCCCTGCTTGGCGCCCGAGACGATCGTAACGTCCCGGATGCAACCCTGACGGTTCGCCATGAAGGCAATGCCCGTGGCGAGGGTGTTTCCCTCACCGGTGTGGATCGTCAGGTTTCGCACGGCGTTTCGATCCCGCCAGGAGGGCGAGTCGCCCATCCAGAGCACCATCGCGTCCCGTGACGAAATGGCGTAACCGGGCGAATAATCCGCGAGACGGATGATGACTCCGGCGCGGCTCTGGCCCTGGAGGATCGTCGCGCGTTGGCTCGACTCCGAATTGGTCCCCTCCGGCCATCGCAAGGCGGCGGAAACCAGGTAGGTGCCGTTGGGAAGATAGATGATCCGATTCTGATTGGGGTGTTCCAGCAGTGCTTGCTGGAGGGCGGCGGTATCGTCCGTCCGGCCATCGCCCTTGGCGAAGTAGGGTGCCTTGGTGACGTCAATCACGCCAGCGTCCGCTGGAAAGCGGATGTCCTCGCCGCAGACGGTGCTCCGCAGGAACAGGAGCAGAAAGCACAAGCTCCCCCCAAGGAAGCGGTTCAGGAAGGTTCGAAGAAACCCCGGATCACGAAATGGCCAGACCACGACGCAACCGTAGGACTTCCCGTCGAAGGTCACCAGCCCAGAGGCACCAAGAGTTTTGGTTGGGGCGCATTTTGACACTGCCCCTTTTGGAAAGAACTCGGGGTGGCGATGTCTTCATCGTCTTGAGAATGGCTTTGGAACGGCGACGAGGACGTCGCCACCCCATTCCAAACCGGGAACGTATCGGAAATACCCTTCGCCGCATCCACAGGACCAGCGCCGTACCGTCACCCTTCAGCGCGTCTGGGGCACCGCATCCGTATAGAACTCCCACGGATAATCGTCGTCGGTCATCAGCACCGTCAGGGTTCCCTCCACTGGATCTGCCATGGCGCGGACGGGTGTTCCGTAGGCGGGGGTAGCGGAGGGCGCAGCCATCGTGCGGAAGATCTTTCGGGGAATCACGGCCCCGTCCCGTTGGGCCCGGAGGGTTTGTCCCTCGAATTCGGTGAAAGGCCGGCGCCCCTGGACCGGGGAGCGCAACCCGTGCAACTGACAGGCAACCACTCCAACCTGATTGCCGCGCCCCTGCATCAAGCGGGTCCAGGCATCGCGACGCCAGGCCAGCGGATGCAGGTAGGAGAAGGGTATCGATTCCGTTGTCTCCCGAATCTCCTGCTCCCAGGAGCCTTCCTCGGGAACGCCCGACCGACCGCCCATGGGTTCCTGGCTCGCATTCACGCGGTTTCCCCAGAAGGCGTTGGACGTGCTTTGGGCACCTGCCTGGGACTTGAGGGCCGGATCGGCCGGGCAGATGAACACTTTCGGATTCCGGATGATCGAGGGCTTGGCCGCCATGCGCGTGAAGCTTCGAGGCCGCCGGCCGGTGTCATCCTGATACATCTCAACCGCCACGGCGGCCTGCCGCAGATTGTTGCGGCAGACCACCTGATTGGATCGGGTGCGTGCGCCCGAAACCGCGGAGAAGAGGAGCGTCGCCATCACCGCAACAATCGCGATGACCGTCAGCAACTCCACCAGCGTAAAGCCAGTGTTCCTCCGCAGTTTCGTCTCACGCATCGTCCTCATGGTCCCGTCTGTCCTGCTTCCGGCTGGAGCTTCAGCAGTCGGGCGCCGATTCCCGGCGCCCAGACCGTGGCATCCGCTCCTGCATCGCCAGCCGTCCAATCGATCCATTGCCCGCACGTTCCCGGCATCACGCCCAACAACACCGCGCCCGAATCCGTCGGCCTCACAAATCCGAGACCTTCGGACGCATCGGTCGTGAGCAGCGAGCCCACGCTCCGGAGGACGGGGCTGGTTCCCGGAACATTCACGGAGGTTCCGCGCTGCCATCGCCCTTCGTTCGTGATCCACAGGGTATGGACCTGGGCGGACACGCCGTTTGCCGCCGCGGGTTCAACCGCAAACACATTCCCATTCGGCTTCACCGCCACCTCCGAATGCGCGGAGACAGTCGTAGCGTCAACCAACGCAGCACCCAGCCCGTCATACGCCAGCGCGCTGAGCTCCGTGCGGCCTGCCGGGGTATTGGTGGTCGTCCCGGTAGTATAGATGAGACCTCCGCGGTGACTGATGCCCGCCAGTTCCGCAGGGATTCCAATGGGCGTCCGGAACATGGGCTCCGCCGGATCGGCGAAGTCCACCACGTTCAGCAGATGCCGGGTTTCGGTCACCCACCATGGCGTCGGGAATCCGGGCCCGAAGATTCCGCCGGTCGCATCGGAACCCTTGGTTTCTTCACGGGTGATGGCTTCGCGATGGGAAACATAGAGGCGGCCTTCCGCGACATACGCGTCCGAGAAACCCCGATACTTCTCGGTGCCACCCAGTGTGACTGCGCTGCGGAGCACGGGACTGCCAGTAACCGAGATGTCCTCGGCAACCACGACCAGCGTGTTCTGCCACCACCACCACCACCATCCACGCCCGCCCGGAAAAAACCCATCGCCCACGGCGATGCCAGGAAGGACTCCCGGAGTCAGGACATCCGTCGGCCAGCCCCATCCGTTGCCAACCGATGAAGGCTCGGTCCACAGGATGAGCTCAGGCGTGGCGCGCAGTCCGCGGAAGACCGACCCACTGTATGATGCCGGTCTCGGGATGCGGCTTTGGCCGAGTTGCCGTGGTGCATCGCCGTCGAAACCGATCTCCCGCGCGACGAGCGCGCCCGGAATCGTCACCGACGTCCAGTTGGTCACCACGACGAGGTTGGTCGAGGGCAGTGGAGGAACCGGCTCAAAGCGGACGACGACGTCGACATTCGTCACCAACACCGGTGGCAGCTGGATGACCACCGGCAGGATGTGGATGTTCGTTTCGATCCGGGGCTGGGTGCCCGGCGGATCGGTCGGGAGGGGCGGGAACACCACGATGTTCGTAAAGATCCGGTTCGTGAGGATCGGGTCAGGGAACTGCCACTCGATATTGGTCCGGACGATTTCCTTCCGGATGGGCGGCTGGTCGATCCAGGTGACCACCTGATTGGTGCCAACGACCGGTTCCTGCCGGTAGGTGTCGGGCTCCAATTGCAGGACGTGAAGGTTCGTTCCGGCCATCTCGAAGCCCACCACTGGAAATTGCGGCAATGCCAGCGAACCCAGAACCACATCCGGACTCGCCGCCGCCACACGACGGACCGTCGGGATCGAGGCACCCGTCATGCTGAGCAGCACCAGTCGATCCCCGGCGACACGCACCTGCGTCACGACAAAGGAAAGGTCGAGATCCGCCTTCACCACGGGCTTGTCCCGATCCGTGGCATCCACGACCAACAGCTCCTGCCCGGAGAGTGAAAGGATGCGGTCGGACAGCGACGCCGCACGGCGGGCATTCAATCGGTGCGTGATGAGTCCGCGCTTCACCAGCCGGTTCCCCGTGTAGTCGACCAACTGCATCGACTGCACGTACTGGCCGTTTTCGTACCCTTGCCACGGCACCAGGATCAGGCCGAGTTCAGGAATGTACTTGAAGGCCTTCTCGTCGGAATTTGCCTCGCTCCAGGACCACCCCGTGCCAAGGAACACCTTGCTCAATTGGGTGGGGTTGGACTCGTCCGAGACATCGAACAGGGCGACCGTCGCGTTGCCGCCATCCACGCCCACCGCGAGCAGGCGATTGGTCCCGACGGGCTCGAGGTAGCTTGAGTAGCCGGGAATCTGGAGTTCGCCGCGAATGCGCGGACTCCGGGGCTCGGAGAGATCGATGATCCACAAAGGGTCGATCTGGCGGAAGGTCACCACGTACGCGCGGTCCCCGACAAAACGGGTTCCGAAGAGACTCTCGTTCTCGATGATCTTCAGTTCGCCCAGCTTTGTTGGCGCGGTCGGCGTCGCGAGGCTGAAGGTCTCCAGCCAGGTGGACATGGGCGCGGTCTGTTCATAGGTGTTGTAGACGTTCTGCTCCCGGACGGGAGGAACCAACCGTTCGCCATTGGGCCCGAACTCGCGCGTGTACCAATTGGTACGGGTCACGAGCTTCCACTCCGCATCACGCGATGACACCACGGTGAAGACATCGTCGCGGAGGTTCAGCTTGAACTTGTCCGCCACCCGACCCTTCACCACCACGGAACCGAGCTGTTCCACCGTGCCCGAGGCATCCGAGATGTCGAAGATCGTGACGCCTCGCACGCCGGGACGAAGCCAGATGGGCTGGAGGGGGTCATCGGAACCCAGCGCGGGCCCGGTCGTGGCGACGAACAGAAAGCGGTCGGTCGCCTGGATCGCGTCGGGATTCGCCGGGATGACCTTCTCGGCACGGGTTGCCGGGGACACGGGATTGGACAGGTCGAACGAGACAATCCCTGTTTCTGCGCGCCAGACGAAAAGCGTGGTGGGATCGGTGGGAGAAACCTCGGTCTGCTTCCAGCGATAGGTCGCCAAGTAGAGGGCGGACCCGACCAGCCGGCTCTCGCGCACCTGTCCTTCAAACGAAAGGCGCGGCCCAAGTTCAGGAACCCCGTTGCGGACCCGCACCAGAACCACCTCGCCGGCGAGCGAATCACAGGCACTGGCGGTCAGGAGGGCCAGCCAGCGGTCCTCCGGTGTGCCACCCGGCAGCAGGTACATCTGCTCGCCCTGTGCCGCGAAGGAAAGGGTGCCCTTGAGGACAGGCTGGTCGACCACAGTCAGGTCAATCACCTGAAAGCCCCGGGTGCTGTTGAAGAAGTAGACCGTGTTGCCATCGATCTGCCAGATGTCGGACTCCACCACCGTCCGCGTTCCGCCCGCTTCGCCACGGGTGTCCGTGGTGGGGGTCCCGGGTGCGGGGCCCCCAAATCCCGCGCTGGCATCCACACCGCTCACTGGAGAGGTCGTCGACGTCGATACCGCCGCGGAGAACTCGCGGCGGCCGCTGAAGAAGCGGGCCGGCAATGGGAGTTCGTCCTCCGTCTCCCCCTTCGCGCGGAGGAGTTCGACCTCGGCCTGCATCGGCACGGTCAGGGTGACCTCGTCTTCGTCTGGCGTCGGCCAGTGATCCTTCCGCGGAATCCAGGCTCCGGTCCCCATCCGAGGACGGCTTTCCAAAGTGATGTGCCGGCAGCCCTCGGGCAGCCGGACGGTGACAAGGAGGTTGGTGCCGGAAGGCCGGATACCCGTGATGACGGGTTCCTTGCCATCTCCAGCCTGGGCTCGCAGGGCGAGCAGCGCGATGAGCCAGACCAGCAGGGCCAGCCCCATCCGAGCGCGATGTTGAATGTTCATGGGTTTTACGAAGGTCATTGCCGGGGCGCTTTCGCGCCCCGGCCGGCGTTCAATCCGCACGTGGGGTTGCCACCTCCACGTACGGGGCCGGCCCGGCACCAGCAGCATCGTCCTCCCGCCCAGCGGGCGCGATGGCAGAATGGACACCGTTACCCACACGTTGATCTGGTGTCGCTTCCGCGAGGTCGCCGGACCGGCCCCAAAACCCATATGGCCCCGGGGTCTCCGGACCGGACATCGGCCCTGTTGGATCCCTGGGTTCGAACCATTCCACGAACAACTCTTCCAACGTCAGGGGAAACACGTTTACGCGCACCCCGGACAAAGCCCTCAGACGGTCCAACTGCGCATCGTCTGAAACCCGCGCGATGGCGGTGAGCACCGGACCCAACCGCTCGCTCCGCAAACTTCCCGGCACCTCAATGGCCGGAGGAACCTCGCCACCGGGGAACACCACCTGGACCCGTCGCATGGTCCGTTGCCAGTCTTCGACCGTCCCCTCGCCCACAATCCGACCGTGATCGAGGATGCCCACATGCGTGGCGAGGCGTTCGACATCCGCCAGCAAGTGGGTGCTCAACAGCACGGTACACCCCTCCGTCCGGACCAGGGCCTCCACCAGGCATCGTAACAGATCGCGACGCACGATCGGGTCGAGCCCCGCTGCTGGTTCGTCCAGCAGCAGGACGTCAGGCCGTGCGGCAAGAGCCGCCAAGATTGCGGCGAGACGCTGGTGCCCACCGGAAAGCCGTCCCAACGGCCTGTTCCAGGGCAGTTCCCAGCGTCCCGCCAGTTCGCGCGCCAGCCCGCTATCCCAGCGCTCGAAAAAGTGTGCGGAGTACCGATTCAGGTCTTCCAACGTCATCCAATCCGGCGGACGCCCCCCCTGGGCGACATACGCCACGCGCTGGCGCATCTGTGCCGAAGTCGTCCACCAATCCTTGCCCAGCAACCGTGCCTCGCCATGGTCCGCCCGAAGCAGGCCCATCAGCAAACGCAGGGTCGTCGTCTTCCCCGCCCCATTACGACCAATCAACCCATACACCGCTCCACGCTCCACCCTGAGGTCGAGACCGTTGACCGCAACCACACCACGGAAGGTCTTGGTCAGGTTCCTCGCTATGATCGGCGCTTCCATGCAGTGAACTCCATTGGCCAATTTGCGGGGACGGCATCATCCACCGGAAACGACCGAGAACTTGATGGGTTCGTCCTGAGGGTTGGCCTCGGGCTTTTCGATCGCCGCCAGTTCTTCGCGGACCACCTGCACCACCCGGCCACCCGGGACGCCCAGTTGCGAAGCCTCCAGCGCCAATTGCCGCGCAGAACGCCGGATCGCCTGTTCCTGCTCCGCCGGTGCAAGTCCCACAGGATTCAATGCGACATAGGCTCCCTTGCCATGACGCAGTTCCAGAACACCCTCGCGCGCCAATTCGTTGTAAACGCGGACAACGGTGGTGGGATTGACGGTCAGGGCAGAGGCCAGTTCGCGGATGGACGGCAACTGGTCGCCGGGACGAAGGGTCCCACCCGCGATGTAATACTTCACCTGATCCATCAATTGGCGGTACGCCGGAACTCCGGAGCGCGGATCCAATTGAAGGTGAAGGGCTGACGGCATAACGGTCCTGTTGACTGTTTGATAACACCCAAACAGATAAAGTCAATGGTCCGATGCCCCCCCGGAACGGGGTGGCGACGTCCTCGTCGCCGTTCCAGAGCCTTTCCCATGGCGATCCGGACATCGACCGCTACGCCCAGACCCTTCTTGGATTCGGCGATTCCGGAGCACAGGGTTGCCGCGATGTCCGGCACGCATGCTTCCGGCGGGACCGTTCGGGTGGCCCGGACCGCCATGGCCACCCGCTTCGAGGTCGTCCTTCACGGCGCACGTCCAGAATCACTGCGCGCCGCGGCCGAAGAGGCCCTCGACGAGATCGCGGCGGTGGAATCCTGGCTTTCGCCCTACCGCCCGGAAAGTGAACTGTCCCGACTCCATCGATCCGGCGTGCAACAACCGTTGCGGGTCGATCCGCGACTCCTGCGATTCCTCGTGCTCGCCCGGGATTACAGCCGTCGGACAAACGGCCTGTTTGATCCCACCCTTGGCCCCCTCGTCCGGGCATGGGGCTTTCAAGGAGGACGGACGGCAACCCCGGATGCCTCCGCCGTTGCGAAGGCTCGAACCCTCGTCGGGTGGAACCAGGTCGTCATCGACGAAGCCGCCGGCACGGTTCAATTGGCGCGTCCGGGAGTCGAGCTTCACCCCGGAGCCATGGGCAAGGGCTATGCCCTCGACCGTGCCGTGGAAATCCTGCGTGACGCCGGGATCGAGAATGCACTGATCCATGGTGGCACGAGCACGGTCTGCGCCCTCGGATCCCCGCCAGATGCCGACGGATGGGAGATTTCACTGCCGGAACCCCCGGTCGGATCCACGCGTCCATGGCCCGAAGGCCGGCCTCCACGGATCAGCCTCCGGGATACCACACTTTCCGTCAGTGCCGTGTGGGGCCGACCCGATGCAGCAATCAATCACATCCTGGACCCACGAACGGGCGATCCTGCCGCCGGCATGGCGCTGGCAGCGGTGGTGGCTCCGTCGGCGACCGACTCGGACGTCTGGTCGACCGCATTGCTTGTGGGTGGACCTCCGTTGATGGCGGGTGAGGCCTGGGCACGCTGGTGGTGTCTGGAAGCGAATTGACACCCGACCGCCCCGCCGTCCTCAACCACCTCCACGATTCCGGATCGTCTCGAGGCGTTTCCGCATGGCTTCGACGCGTTCCGGATTCCTTGGGGCGAGATTGTCGACCTCACCCGGATCGGACTGAAGATCGTAAAGCTGTGGGCTGGGGTCATTGCCGAGCTCGGTGTCGGTCGGTTCGTTGCGCTTTGGGCCCGGCCCGCCAGGAATGAACTTCCACCGGCCCTCGCGGAGCGCCAACCCACCCGCCTGTTCGACGACATGATCCCGTGCAACGCGAGATTCACCGAGCAGCGCCGGAAGGTGCGGCTCGGCATCCACCCATGTTCCGGTAGGGAGAACCTGCTCCAGCAGGGCCGCGAATGTGGCCGTGAAATCAACGTGGCACATCAGCGCGTCCGAAACGGCCGGCTTCACCCGGGCAGGCCACCGCACCAACATCGGCACCCGCGTGCCGGCTTCGAAGCGGCTGTACTTTCCACCCCGCCAAGGCCCTGACGGTCGATGGCCTGCGAGTCGGGTGACCGCATCATCCCGGTACCCATCGTCCACCACCGGCCCATTGTCGCTGCTGAACAACACCAGCGTGTCGCGCGCCAAACCGAACTGGTCGAGTGCCGCCAACACCTGTCCCACGCAATCATCCAGCTCGACCATGGCATCGCCGCGCGGTCCGTGCGGCGTCTTGCCGACAAACCGGGGATGCGGCACGCGCGGCACGTGGATGTCGTGAGGCGCAAGGTACAGGAAGAAGGGTTGCGTTCGATGCCGCTCGATGAACTTCACGGCGGCGCGCGCGAAGTCATCCGACATTTCCTCATCCTTCCACCGAGCGGCGCGGCCACCGCTCATGTAGCCGATGCGCGAGATGCCATGGACAATGGTCATGTCATGCCCATGGCTCGGATGCATCTTCAGCAACTCCGGGTTTGCCCGTCCTGTCGGTTCGTTGGTGATCGGTTCCTTGAAGCTGACCCGGATCGGATCCAAGGGATCCAGGCCGACCACACGACGGTCCTGCACATACACGCAAGGGACGCGGTCGCCGGTCGCGGGCATCAGGAAGGCATGCTCGAATCCCAACTCCAATGGCCCCGGTTTGATCTCTCCGTTCCAATCGGTCTTGCCCGGGCCGGGCCCCAAACCGAGATGCCATTTCCCAACGACGCCGGTGCGGTATCCGGCCCGCTGGAAGACCGAGGCCAGGGTCGGTTTCGCTGGATCCAGGATCAGGGCTGCGTCTCCCGGAAGCACGCCCGTTCCCTTTTGCCGCCACGCGTACATTCCCGAAAGGAGCGCGAAACGCGAAGGCGTACAGGTGGCTGCGGGAGCGTGAGCATCCGTGAACCGGACGCCCTCACGAGCCAGTCGGTCCAGATGCGGTGTAGGAATCGTGCGCGCCCCATAACATCCCAGATCACCCCATCCCACGTCATCGGCATAGATCAGGACGACGTTGGGTCGTGGCGGTGCAGACCGAGCGGTCCAACCCAACACCAGGACGGTCGCGAGTCCGAAGACCCACAAGAACCTGCGACAGATCTGTGAGGTATTCATGGGGAGCAATACGAAGACTCTGCCCTCCGACTGTTCGCAGACTCAATCCCCGCGGTTCACTCAACACGGCATTTTCCGGCATCCGTTCGTGGACGGATCCTTTGGCTGCCGGCCCCCTTGAAACAGGTCAGCCATTTGCCCGCATCCTTTGCAAACCTCAGTCCATCTTCGATCAACCGTGGCGATGGCTCAGGTCCACCATCGGATCAATGCCCCACCGGGCCGCCGTCTGCAGGAGGTCGGGAGTGAGAGCCCAACGATCCGGTTCCGGATCGCCCACATGCGCCGGGTTGGCTCCCTTCAACGCCATGCATCCCGTGTTGTCGCCCGTGCGGGCAATGACACCGAGTTCTTCCGGAGAGAACGTCACCTCGGGAATTGTTGCCAGTTCCTCGACCTTCCGTTCGATCGGCTTCCCCGAAACTTCCTCGATCAGCGTCGGCACCACGCAGCGCACCGGCGCCTGAGCAAGATTCCACGCACAGGCCATCTGCAAGGGAGTGAGGCCATGCCGCACCGCAATCGGCCGCAATTGCTCGAGCTTTTCGCAACCCGCTTCCACCCACCCAGGCGCACGGTACGAGCGATGGTCGGAGGGACCAAAACGATGCCCCGGCTGCACATCATCGTGAAAGATCCCGCCGTGATCGACCACCCGCGTGATGACTTGAACGTCGAAGGCGCGCGCGGCCGCCAGAGGCAATAACCCGGGCCACGGCTCCAGTGGACTCAGGATGATCATCGCGGCATCGATGACCTCGTGGAACCTCTCGAAACACTGGAGCAGATCCAACGTGAACCCGTTCGCCGGCCCCGGCGCCACACCCAACCTCTCGGTCAAACCTTCATCGCGAACCAATCGCATCGCATCCCACACCGCATCGCTCCCGTAACCGATGGAATCCGGATTGTGCAGGAGCAGCAGATCCAGTCGGCCGACCCCCAATCGCTCCAGGGACCTTTCCGTCGCCATGCGCACATACGCCCCAAAGTCCCGCGGACTTCGCAAGGACGGGTCGGTAAACCGGGGGTAACCCTTCGCCCCATCCCGGCGGGTCGCGTAGAAGTCATGCCCAACCGCCCCTACCAGGCAGTAGCTGTCCCGTGGATAACCACTCAGCGCCTTCCCCAACAACCGATCGGCCTCCCCCGCACCGTACACGTCTGCCGTGATGAACGTCCGGATGCCCAGAGACCACGCCTGCTGCACGGTCCCCACCCAGCGCCCCTCATCGAGGGCCTGCCCAAAATGCATGAACCTCCCACCATTCCAGCTTCCAAACGCAGCGCGCGTGATGTCCATGTCCCAGTATGGCCCGCCACATTCCGGTTGGCATCCGCGGAGTTGTTCGCGATCGGCATGCGCCAAAGGCGCCGCACCCTCCTCCCATTCAGGGATTCCAACGCAGGCCCGCGCCTTCCGTAAGCGGCTTCTTCCGTCGGAAGTCCCAGTAGTTGGTGGATGCCTTCCGTTCGACGTGGCCGTCGAGAAAGAGGAAATACGCCCCACTGCCGTGCGCATTCGTGTGTCCATTCCCTTCCGCCGCCACCGCCGCGAGCTTTCCGTTCTCAAACAACCACACCAGCGTCGCAGGTTCTGGAATCGCCGAGGCCGTTGTCGTCCGGGCCTCCTCGCCGGATCCGTTGACCCGTCGGTTGAGGGCATAGTGGAAGAGCATGCGCCCATTGCTCCGGCGCGTGTTCGCCGGACAGAGCCAAACCGTCTTCGGCAGTGCCGCCGTTGGATTGGTTCGCCAGCCTCCCTCCTCATGATAGGCCTTCCAACCCATGGACCGGGGCAGGTCCACATACCAGGCATCCCGTGTGGAGATCCCGTTGGGCGCCCCATCGTAGGGCAGTCG
>JAIXZE010000183.1 GCA_027489875.1 Verrucomicrobiales bacterium | reverse complement strand
CTAGCAGAGGCAATGGCATCACGCGGGTGTGACATCCAAGTGGGATGAAGCTGCCGCGAGTCACAACAGAGAAACGGAATTGCCAACAGTCCTCCGGACCTTGATCGAATGAAGCCGAATTCAGATCTGACCACGGGTAACATTGTCACGTCGACGCTCGCGACTGGAATGACCCGTCGCCAAGCCATCATCACGGGCGGCGTGGGGTCCATTCTGGCAGCCGGGATGTTTCCGAACCTCAAGCTGCGCGCCAATGAATGGAGCAGCTTGCCGGACGCCCCCCGGTTTACTCCTTTCACCCAGCCCCTGCCGATCCCGGGTCGCCTGGGCAAGTGCACGTTGAACCCCGTCCCCGGCTGTGAGGAGGCCCGCTGCGGTTCCGAGGCGGTCTACCACGGGATCGCTCCTGAGTTTTATACGAACCATCCCGCGCATCACCCTGATTGGGACCAGAAGCCGACGGCATGCCATTACATGGAGATCCAGCATGCGGTGCATCAGTTCGTGCCGGGGATCGAGAGTCCTTGCTTTGCCTATTCGGCGAATGGCACGACGCCGAGCTTTCCTGGGCCGACCTTCCGCATGCGCCATGGGCAACCAGCGGTGATTCGTCTGAAGAACAACATCGATCTCGAGACCTCGCTCCATCATCACGGAGCCCACAGCCCGTCGCACTCGGACGGACATCCGGTGCACTACACGTTCCATGGTGAGTGCCGGGACTACTACTATCCGAACGCCGCACCCCGTCATCATGGTTCGCAGGATCTGTCGGAGAATCCGTCGACGATGTGGTATCACGACCATGGCAATGACGTGACGGCGCACAACGTGGCGCACGGTTTGTGTGGGTTCTCGCTGTTCACCGACAGCATCGAGGAAGACCTGATCAGCCGTCAGGTGTTGCCCGAGGTGGACGATGCCTTCGGAAATCAGGGTGCCTATGACATCCCGATGGCGTTCCACGACACGGCCCTGAACCCGGACGGAACGATTTACTGGGATCCGCTGAACCTGGATGGCCGTATTGGAAACATCTTCACGACGAACGGGGTTGCACAGCCGTTCCTGAACGTGGAGCGACGCGCCTACCGGTTCCGGTTCCTGTGTGCGAACCTGGCACGCGTCATCGAGCTGCGTTTGAGCAACGGCCAGCCGTGGCTGCAGATCAGCAACGACAGCTGGTTGCTTCCGCGGGCGGTGAGCGTCTCGACGATCCGATTGATGCCTGGGAAGCGGGCAGACGTGATCGTGGATTTCAGCCGGATGCCCGAAGGCACCGTCCTGTTCATCGAGAACATCATGGATCAGGACAACGGCCGGAAGCCGAACGGCGTGGACCTGAAGAAGCGTGTTCCCTTCGTGCAGTTGCGTGTGGTGGGCAAGACGGCGCAGACGGGTTCGCTGAAGATTGGTGCCGGGACGCCGTTGCGCCCGCATGTGCCGATCACCCAGGACGAGATCGTGGCGACCCGTGTGTTCGAGCTCAACCGTTCGAATGGTGCGTGGCAGATCAACAAGGAGTTCTACAACGCCACGCGTTGTGATGCGGCGATCCAGTTGGGCACGGCCGAACGTTGGATCCTGCGCAACAACTCGGGTGGATGGGTTCATCCGCTGCACATCCACGTCGAATCGCACCAGATCCAGAAGATCAATGGACGTGCACCGAAGACGGTGTGGGCGGCGAAGACGGATGTGTCCCCGTTGGAGGATGGTACCGAGATCGAGCTGTTCATGAAGTTCCGGACCTTCTGTGGGCCGTTTGTCTTCCACTGCCACAACAACAACCACGAGGACCATCGCATGATGAAGCAGATCGAGATCTGCGGTACGGATCCGGTGACCGGGAAGATGCAAAAGCCGATGCTCAATGGGTCGTATTACGCGGTGGAGCCCGACGTTTGCGGCATCCCGCAGCCCGACATCGACTCGAACCCGCACCTGTTCAGCTGAACAGACTGACCCCAAGGAGATCCAGACCATGGAAAAGCTGACATTGAGGCAGTTCATTGAGTCCGCCATGGGCGGACGCAGCAAGGCTCCGGCCCCGGCGACCTCTCCGTCGCGCGCCGTGGCAAGCCGCGGCACGGCGAAGAATGCCAGCCCGTTTGTGAACCGCGGGGTCGCGGTCCAGCGGCGGAGTGAGCGTATTCCCGATGTGTGGGTGACCAACCAGCGGGGAGAGCGGAAGCAATTCCGCACGGGCCTGGTGCAGGGAAAGAAGATCCTGCTGGGCTTCATCTACACGCGGTGCGAGGGCATCTGCCCCCGCACGACGCACAACATGCGCCGGGTGCACGAGCTGCTGGAGGATGAGTTCGCGTCGGGACTGCAAATGATCTCCCTGAGCCTGGACCCGAAGCGGGACACCGTGAAGGACCTGGCGGAGTACGCCCGGATTCATCGCGCCGAGCTGCCCGGATGGGAGTTCGTCGTCGCCGGCAACGAAGAGGACACGACGGCGCTGCGCCGGGCGGTGGGTGCCTACGAGATTGATCCTGCCCTGGACCAGGACATCACCCAGCACTCGGGCGTCTTGATCTACGGCAATGACCGGACGGATCGATGGATGGGACTGGGTGCCGGTTCCGATCCCGAGATCATTGCGAAGTCCTTCATCCGGACGACCCGCGAAGGCGCGATTGCGCGCTTGAGCCGGGATTCCGGGCCGGGTGTGCCCCTCGCGGCGCAGAAGCTGAATGCGCGGATGCGGGCCGCTGCCGCGGATCCTGCCTGCGATGTCAGCAAGGTTGTCGCGGCTGCCGCGGCAAAACCCTGAACCGATCGAATCATGAATTTCCATCTCCCGCTCCTCGCCGTGCTCGTGGGACTTGCAGCCCTTGGGCAACGGATGTCGGCACAGTCCATCGCGAACGTTTCCCCTGATGTCGCCGGTGGCGGTTCAGTGTCGGCGATGATCGAGGAGATGGACCCTATTGTTCCCATTGCCCCGCCGCCTTCGTTGCGAACGGTCCCGGTTCCGGTGATGCCGGACCTCCTGTCACTGGTCCAGGACCGGAAGGCGGCGGTGCAATTGGGCAAGGCTTTGTTCTGGGACATGCAGGTGGGCAGCGACGGGCGTACGGCCTGCGCGACCTGCCATCACCACGCCGGTGCGGACAGCCGGGTGACTGGTTCCCTGAACGCGGGTCGGGATGGTGTCCTCACCGCTACGGACGGAACTACAAACGCACTGCTGGCCGCGCTGGTGGGTACGGATGATGTCCGTGGCTCTGCGGGAGTGCGTCCGATGGTCCGCCAAGGCAACCGTGCGGTGGCGGCGAGCGGTCACGGTGGTGGTCGTCAGGTGACCGGCCGACACAGTCCTTCGGTGATCAATTCCATTTTCCATGTCCGCAGTTTCTGGGATGGGCGTGCGAACTCGGTGTTCAACGGCCGTTCTCCCTGGGGTGGGCGTGATCCGGAGACCTTCACGTTCTGGAACGGACCGGGAAACCAACTGGCTTACCGGAAGCTTTGGCTGACGAATGCCAGTCTCGCCTCGCAGGCGGTTGGACCCGTTCTGAACAGTGTTGAGATGTCCGATGCCGGCCGCTCCTGGCCGGAGGTGGGTCGGCGGTTGCTCGACGCCGTGCCCTTGGTCCAGCAGCGGGTGAATCCTGCCGACTCGGTGCTCGGTACCCTCACGGTGGGTACGAACCAACGTCCGCGCACGACCGGCCTTTCGGTGAGCTATCGTGAGCTGATCCGACGGGCGTTCCGTCCCGAGCTCTGGAGTTACCCGTCGCGGGTCAACATGGACGGGCAGGTGCATGGGCACGGAGCGGAATCGGTGGCTGTGACGGGTGAATGGGATCAGTTCGAACTCAATTTCTCGGTGTACTTCGGAGTCAGCATCCTGTTGTACGAAGCCACGCTGGTTTCGGACCAGGCTCCGTTCGATCGCTACATGGATGGCGACGTGGCAGCGCTGTCGGCGCCACAGGAACGCGGAATGAAGTTGTTCTACGGAAAGGCCAATTGCGCCGGTTGCCATGCGGGGCCCGAGTTCTCGGTGGCGACGTTCAGCGCCCTGATCCGGGGGATGGAAGTGCGGGAAAAGGCACGGAAGCCTGAATGGTTCACCAGCCTGCTGCAAACGCTGGGCGAGCCAGCGGGCGGAATCGACAGGGAAACCGAGCAGGTGGTGGAACGGGAGTTGGCCGGCACGGGCAAGGTCACGTTCTATGATTCAGGATTCTATAACATCGGGGTGGTTCCGTCCGCGAACGATGGAGGTGTGGGTGCGGTGGATCCGTGGGGAAACCCGTTGAGTTTCACGAAGCAGTACATCTCCTGGATGCACGGTGGGCCGTCGCAGGATTCGTTCAATGTGGTTCCCCAGTTGTTCACCTTCCCCCTGGGAATCAATCTCCGGATCTATCCCCAGATGAGTGCCGCTGCTGCGGCGTCCCTTCCGGTGGGTGTGGCCGGCGCGTTCAAGACACCGAGTCTCCGCAATGTCGAGCTGACCGGCCCATACTTCCACAATGGCGAGGTCGCGACGCTGGAAGAGGTCGTGGCCTTCTACAACGGCGGCGGCAACCGAACCCCGTCCCAGGAATCCACCCTCCATGTGGACATCCGCCCTCTCGGGCTGACCTCGGCCGAGCAAACCGATCTCGTTGCCTTCCTGAAGGCCCTCACCGACGAACGAGTCCGGTTCGAGCGGGCGCCGTTCGATCATCCCTCGTTGTTGCTCCCGGTCGATGTGCGGCGGGATGAGAATGGTGTGGCGCTTCGATCGGCGCGCGCCGGTGCGACCCGCGATGTCATGCGCTTGTTGCCGTCGGTGGGCGCGAGTGGTGCGGTGACGCCGTTGCAGTCTTATGAGGCCCGCGTGGCCAGTGGGTCGGTGCGGTGAGGTGAGGGATGCCACCGTCCACTGGGTCATCACCACCCGCCAACGCGGGCCGCTTCCCTTGAGCGAGGGATTCCACCTTCAGTTCCGCGAGCTGCGCCTCCATGCCTGCCACCGGAATCGACTGCTCTGTCCCGTCTATTCCCTGACGCCTGATCATGTCCATCTGGTCTGGATTGGGCTGCATCCAGAATCCGGTCATGGAGCAACGGGCCGGTTCACCCGACCAATGGCCATGGATGGGATGTGTGGTGCCGGGGATCCCACGTCTTCATCCATTGGAGGACCGGTTCTGGGAGGTGTTTGGAAGGAGAGTTCCCAATTGAAGGCCGGGTGCCCTCACCCGGTGTTGTTGAAGGAGCCGCCGCGCGGGGGCACGCGGCCTTCACCCCTCAGCCTCCTGACGTCGTCTACGTCGGTGAGGTAGTCGGTGAGGTCACGAGGCAGTGGAAGGAGAGTTCCCAAATGAAGGCCGGGTGCCCTCACCCGGTGTTGTTGAAAGAGCCGCCGCGTGGGGGCACGCGGCCTTCACCCTTCAGCCTCCTGACGTCGTCTGCTACGCTGCGTGTTTGCGGCGGCGCAGGACTTCGGCGGTGCCGAGGAGTGCGAGGCCACCCCAGAGGGCCTGGGAAGACTCGGGGACCTCCAGGGTGACGATGATCCCGGAGAGATTGAGCTGAAAGGTTCCATTCAGACTTGGCCCGGTGCTGAAGAGGAAGACATCCCAACTGGTTTGACCGGCACCTCCTGAATACAACGGTGAAAGGGCATCCCCAGGACTAGACAAACTGAAGCTGATGTCGGCGACATCTCCCGTCGTGGGGAAGGTGTCGTTCGATGGATCGATAATCAGGCCTAGATCTGGATCATTAATCGTCCCGTTTTCATTGGGATCCCACGTTCCGTCTGCCGCCACCACGCCACGCCACTCAAGGCTGTTGACTAGATTCGGCGTGGGGCCCGTGGGAGGTGTGGTGAAGTACTGCAGAGCAGGAGTGGAACCGTCCACTGTAAGCTGAAATTGACTGATGTCCGTGCTGATCTCGGGAAAAAGAGTCTGGTTCTGGGACATCAGGAAGCTGGTGCTGGTTCCTCCAGCCGTTGTCCCGACGAACAGGAGGGAGAACTGGTGCATGACAAAGGGGCCTCGATCAACCGTACTGATGATATCCCCGTTCATAGTCATGACGCTGTCGATGGACAGGCCAAGAGTGGCGCTAATGATGGGGTAATCGTTGGCGAAGTTGAAGGTCCCCAGCTTGTTGAGGTAAACAGTAGAAAGAAAATCACCGACTGATACCTGGCTCACAGCATCTGCTCCGAACAAGGCGGACGAATCCGTGCTAGGCGGTGTCACCGTTCCATGGACCGTTGAAATGCGGATGAAGTTCCCCGTGGTTGGCGTCAGCGTAGCCGTTGGGTTTGCATCCTGGGCATCGGGGGCGACGAAGAATGGTCCGAACTGCCGTCCATGAAGTCCGCTTGGTGCGAGTGCCACAGCGATGAGGGCAGCGAGGTGACGGGCCTTGAGGCCGGAGGCAATGGTGGCGATTCGATTCATGGCAGCTTTCTGAAGCGCAGAGGAGCGCTCCTGCGACAGGTCCATCTATATCCGGCAAGCGGGTTGATGAATCAATGTTCAATCATGATTCTGGGTCTTGCGGGATGATTTCACCAATATTGAGTATAATCCCGGGTTGTCATGCGGTCGCCATCCGTTGCTGTGGGTGAGGCCAAGGAAGTGTAGAAAAGTGGGTCCCTGACGAAGTCCTTTCGGGTAGAGGAGACGGTATAATCTTCAGTCCGAGGGATGGTTCATGGTTTGCCCGGGAGATGGGGTGCCGATGTAACCTGTTGTGGCCAATGGTTGAGTGGCTCTGCGTGGGTGAGGGTACGTGGCTTGGCACGTCTTCGGCTTGGAGGTGACTGCAGCTTGAACCACTGCACGCAGGAACCAACACGATGAACACGAGAATTTGCAGTACGGCCACTTGCAAGGTGGCGACGATGGCGATGGGTGCCTTGACCTGGATGATGGCCATGATTGGTACGGCCGAGGCCCAGCAGACGAATCCCGGATTGGATCGCATGGGGCCGATCAGCGCGGAGCATGGATTCCCGGAATGGTATCAGGATAGCACCGGATTGACCCTGGAAATGGGCACGCCCCTGAGCACCGCCGAGCTGAATGGCGGGTGGCTGCTGTTGCTGGCGGGGGACGCATTCTTCCCGGAGCGCTTTCCAGCACTCTTCGGTGCGGAACACTTCTACTGGACGGCCTCCGTGGATGGCACGGTGACGACCCCGGTGGGTTCCACCCGTCTGGTGTTGGGCATGGCCCACGAGGCAGCGTTCAGCACGGGGGTGGCGTCGCCCGGAGGCCAGATCGTCTTCACGCGGACGCGGATTGACGTCCGGTCGGCACCGTATTCGGGCACGTACATCCTCGAAACTCCCTACAAGACGTACGAGATCAGGAATCAGGTGGCGGGGCAGCGGATCCGGTTTACCGAAGACTTGGGAATCGCACCGGCTCCCGAGGGATTTGCGATGTCCCTCAAGACGCCGGTAGGGCCGTACCTCGTGCCTGCAAAATCTCCCGGGGGTGAGGAACTGCCGCCCGTGGTGTTTGAAGGACGTCATTACATCGCGGATCCGAATGAGACCTACACGGTGACGGGCAGTCCGCTGGGCCGGAATTATGTGCGGCTGCTGGGACCTGGCGGTCAGGTTTTGTTCCAGACGGATCGTTTTGCCCTCACCGGGCGTTTGAGGACGGCACCGTTGCCAGGCGGAGTCACGCTTGAGCGGGCAGCACGGCACGATGTGGGTGAAGATCGTCGCGTGGACGTGTTTGCCTGTGGGCATCCGATGCTCCAGCCGCGCAAGACGGGCGAACCGCATTCCTTGCGGGCGCTTCCCGATGTTGATGTGTTCCTGGGTGCTCCTGGGACGAATGCGCTGGGTGCGCTAACGGTCCCCAAGGGGGTGACCGGTGTACCGTTCCGCCGCAACGCCGGCGGAGGGGAATGCTACTACGTTTCGTATCCGGTGACGGGAGACTTTCCGACGACGGTCACAGCGAAGGATCAGTACGGGTTCATCAGTGCTGTGCCAGTGGAGGCGTCGATGGCGGTTGTTCGCGCGAACTATTCCATCACGGATCGTTCGCTCACGGTCGAGGTGCAGTCGGGTGAATCGAATGTCCCCATGCAATTCCGCCTGCAAGGCGTGGATGGGCTGGCTCCGGAATCCGCGACCTTCGCGGATCGGATTGTCATTCCTGAGCTCAACGCGCCGCCGACCGCGGTGACGGTTGCGGCGCTGGGCGGGGGTTCCGTGACCGTGCCGGTCACCGTGGGTCTCGTGTTCGCCAATGCTGGCGGGGGTTTCGCGGGAGCCAACAATCCGCCGGTGGCCTCACCGGACGAGTTCCTCGTGACGGTGGGTGTGCGCGGGGATCTTGATCTGCTGGGCAACGATCAGGATGCAGACGGGGACAACCTGGTGATCGTGTCTGTGGCTCAGCCTTTCGTTGGAGGCGTCCAGCAAGGCGTCGCCACTGTGATCAACGGTGGGAAGGGAATCCAATATGAGCCGCTGCCCGGCTCGGCTTCGGTCCAACAGTTTTCCTATGTCGTTTCGGACGGAAAGGGAGGCTCATCTTCTGCGGTCGTGCGGATCCGCGTGAATCTGCCGCCGGTGGCGAATGCAGATTCGGTCTTTGCGACGGATGGGCAGGCGGTGCTGATCGACGCCTTGGCGAACGACAGCGATCCCGATGGCGGGACCTTGGGTCTCGTTTCCGTGGTCGGGAATTCGGCCGTGGAGGTTTCCCTGTCGGAAGGCCACATCCTCTATCGTGGGTTGGCAAGGGCGTCGGCAGTGGAAAGCCTCACGTATGTGATCTCTGACGCGCAGGGCGGTCTGGCCACCAATCGGGTGATCGTGACCCTGAATCACTCCCCAGTGGCTGTGTCCGAGTCCCTGTTTGCCTTGGTGGGGAGCCTGACGCGGTTGGCGGTGCTGGCGAACGACACGGATCCGGATGGCGATGTCCTCACGATTTCCTCTGTTGTTCCCCCTTTGAGTGGCACGGCGGTTGTGTCGGCGGACGGGCGAGCCATCGAGTTCAGCTATGGTCCTGTGCTTCCCGTGGCTCCTGTCGAGGTCGACTATGTCGTGTCGGACGGCAAGGGCGGAACGACGACAGCGCGTGTGACGTTGACCGCGAATCGAGCGCCGGTCGCGGTGGCGGACCTGCGGACGATTCCCGCCGGCGAGTGGCGAAACCTGGGGGTTCTGGCCAATGATTCGGATGCCGACGGAGATGTGCTGCGTGTGACCTCCGTGAGCGCCACGGTGGGCGTGACGGTGCAACTGCTTGCGGGTGGTGCGGGAATTGAAGCAGAAGTGGGTCCCGGTGCCGTTGGAACCCTTCCGGTCGTGACCTATACCATCAGCGATGGCAAGGGCGGCACGTCGACATCGACGGTGACGGTGAATCAGGCACCGACCGCGGTCGAAGATCTCGTGGCGATGAACCTCGGTGAAGTGACGACGGTGGTCGTCACGACGAATGACACGGATCCGAATGGGGACCGGTTGACGGTCACATCGCATCAGGCACCGGCGGGTGTGGCAGCGGTTGGATTCATCTCCGGTGCTCAAGCCGGGATCGCCCTGCGCATCACGGCTCTGGTGGAAGGGATCCATCCCATCGCGTATACCTTGTCCGACGGCCGGGGAGGCGTGGCAACGGGCACGGTGCGTGTGACCGTGGCTGGGTTGCTGAACCGGAACCCGATCGCGCTCAATGACACCTTCGTCGGGCAGGCCGGTGCTGCTGTGGCCTTCCAGCCCTTGTTGAACGACACGGACCCGGATGGAGACGTCCTGCGGATCCAATCGGTGACCCAGCCAACGAACGGGATCGTGAGTGTGGATGCGGACGGACGCACCCTGTGGTTCACGGCGAATCAGGCGGCAAGTCTGGCTGCGCAGACGGTCAACTATACCGTGGTGGACGCCCGCGGGGCGACCGCGACGGCGCAGATGGTCCTCACGGCCAAGGATGAGGTCATTGTGACGACCGCGACGTGCCTTGGACTGCGTTCATGGACGTTCCGCGGAACGGCTTCGCCAGGTGCCATTGTGGAGGTCTTCAATGGGGCTACGCGTTTGGCGCGGGTGACGGCCTCGACCACGACGGGTGCCTGGGCAGCGGGCGTGCTGGTCACTGTGCCCGCTCCTGTCCAGAGCGTCGTTGTCAGGTCGAGCCGAGGAGGATCTGTGACGGCACCGGTGACGAACCGGTAAGTGCGTCACGTGTGTTGGTTGGTTCGCCGGGGTGGTGGCTGCGGGTGCAGTTGCCACCCCGGTTTTCGTTTCCGGTTGGGGTGGCTTTAGGTCAGGGCGACGTGGACGTCGCCGCCCCGGCCTTGGAATGGGGAGGCGATGTCCTCATCGCCGTAGGGAGGGTCTTTGGGATGGGGCGACGTGGACGTCGCCGCCCCGGCCCTGGAATGGGGAGGCGATGTCCTCATCGCCGTAGGGAGGGTCTTTGGGATGGGGCGACGTGGACGTCGCCGCCCCGGCCCTGGAATGGG
>JAIXZE010000342.1 GCA_027489875.1 Verrucomicrobiales bacterium | reverse complement strand
GGAGGCTGCAACCCCGCCGGGTGGGGGCATCCGGCCTTCAGGGAGAGTTGCCAGTCGCCAGTTGCCAGATTCCAGAAAGCCGGAACGGTGGTCTGGGATACTGAAGGCCGCGTGCCCTCACGCGGCGGATCCTTCCATCCCGCCGGGTGGGGGCACCCGGCCTTCAGGGACCTGGAAACTGGCAACTGGGAACTCCTCAGAGGATGGCGTGGATGGGATCGATGGGTTCGACGCCGACGAGTCGCTGGTCGAGGCCGCCGGAGAAGTAGCTGAGGCGGTTGGGATCGAGGCCCATGAGGTGGAGCACGGTGGCGTGGAGGCTCTTCACGTGGATGCGATCCTCGACGGCCGCCGCGCCGAGTTCGTCGGTTTGTCCAAAGCTGACCCCGCCGCGGACGCCGCCGCCGGCCATCCACATGGTGAAGCCGAAGGCGTTGTGGTCGCGTCCGGTGCCCTTCTCGTATTCGGCGGTGGGTTGGCGTCCGAACTCACCGCCCCAGATGATGAGGGTTTCGTCGAGCATGCCGCGCTGCTTGAGATCCTGGATCAGTCCGGCGATGGGGCGATCGGTGCGGCCGGCGTGGAAGTTGTGGTTCTTCTCGATGTCGGTGTGGGCGTCCCAGTTGTCATCGTTGTGGGCACCGCCGGCGTAGAGTTGGATGAACCGGACGCCGCGTTCGACGAGGCGCCGGGCGAGCAGGCAACGTCGGCCGAACTCCTGGGTTCGCGGATCGTTGATGCCGTAGAGTTCGCGCGTGGCTTCGGATTCGCGGGTGAGGTCGACGGCCTCGGGCGCGTGCCGCTGCATGTTGAAGGCGAGTTCGTAACTGGCGATGCGCGCGGCGAGGTTGGAGTTGTCCGGGTGCTGGGCGGCGTGGTCGGTGTTGTACTCGCGGAGGGTGTCGAGGACGCGCCGCTGCATGGACGCGGAGACGGGCGCGGGGCGTTGGAGGTCGAGGATGGGATCGCCGGCGGAGCGGAGGACGGTGCCCTGATAGGACGCCGGCATGTAACCCGAGGCCCAGTTCTTGGCGCCGCTGATGGGGCCGCCGATGGGGTCGAGCATGACAGCGAAGCCGGGAAGGTTCTCGGAGACGGATCCGAGCCCATAGTTCACCCACGAACCGAGGCACGGGCTGCCGGAGAGGATCTTGCCCGTGTTCATCTGGAGCATGGCCGAGCCATGGATCGGCGAATCCGCGGTCAGGGAATGGATGAACGCGATGTCGTCGACGCATTGGCCGACGTGGGGGAAGAGGTCGCTGACGTACTTTCCGCACTGGCCATATTGGCGGAAGCCCCACTTGGTCCCGACGACGCGGCCTTCATTGCGTTTTCCACCGCGGCCAAACGTTTTCACCGCGATGGTCTTTCCATCGAGCGCGGCGAGCTTGGGTTTGTAGTCGAAGGTGTCGACGTGGCTGGGGCCGCCGTACATGAAGAGGAAGATGACGCTCTTGGCCTTGGCGGGGAAATGTGGCTTCCGCGGGGCGAGCGGGTTCACGTACGGCGCGATGGGCTCGGGAATGGGTTCGCGGGCGCGCGCCTTGTCGATGCCGAGCAGGCCGGCGAGGGCCACGCCGGTGAAGCCGGCACCGGCTTCCCACAGGAACTCGCGACGGGTACGGCGACAGAAGGAACCGTGTTGGTTGGAGGTCGGGCGGTTCATGGCGGGATCAGTCGAGGTAGAAGAATTCGCTGAGGTTCAGCGCCAGCAGGCAGAAGGCGTTCATGGCGGCGTCCGGCGTGGTGCCGTCCTCACGTTCGAGCGTCTGGATGAGGCCGACACCGCGGGCGGTTTCCGCCGGGCTGGGTGGGCGGCCAGTGACGAGGTGCAGGGTGCGGCGAACCCGGGCTTCGAGGGAGTCCCCGCACTCGCGTCGGACGCGGGCAGCGAGGGCAGCGGCGCGTTCGTTGAAGAAGGTGCCGTTGAGGGTGCCCAGCGCCTGTGTGGGCTGGGTGGTGGCGAATCGAACCGGCGTCGACCGATCGGTCTCGGCCAGGTCGAAGCCCAACAGCACCGGCGTGAGGAGGGAACGTTTGACGTGGATGTAGATACTGCGCCGCGCCTGTTCGGCCGCCGGCGAATTTCCCCAGCCCTTGCCGGGCACGGATTGGCTGGCGAGGACTTCCTTGGGCAAGGAGACGTAGACGCCGGGACCGAACATCCGCGGGTTGCCGGCACCGGAAACCCAGATGGCGGAATCACGGATCTCCTCGGCGGTGAGCCGGCGCATGTCGAAGCGCGAGAAGAGGTCGTTGGCGGGATCCTTCCGCAGGGCTTCCGGGCTCGCGACGGCCGAGGCCTGATAGGCGCGGGACATCAGGATCCGCCGGTGGAGCTGCTTGAGGCTCCAGCCGCGCGCCATGAAGTCCTGCGCGAGCCAATCCAGCAGCTCCGGATGCGTCGGCGGAAGACCCTGCAACCCGAAGTCGCTCGGCGTCCGGGCAAGGCCGCGTCCGAAGTGATGTTGCCACACCCGGTTCACAAGGACGCGCGCCGTCAGGCGGTTGTCACGCGAGGCAATCCAATCGGCCAGCGCGAGCCGGCGTCCCGAGGAACGACCGGAAGCCGCGGGAGTGATCTTCGGCGATGGTGGCGACAGGATCTGCGGAAAGGCCGGCTGGACGCGGTCGCCGTGGTTGCCCGGGTTTCCCCGTTGCAGGATGAAGGTGTCCGGGGGCGTCGCGCCGGGTTCGGTGACCGCGAGCGCCTTTCCGGAGGCATCGGGAAGGGGGACTTCGTCGGAGGCCCCGCCGTTGCGGTACGGGGCGACATTGTGGAAGAACGAGAGCAGGGCGTAGTAATCGCGCTGGGGGATCGGATCGATCTTGTGGTCGTGGCAGCGGGCGCAATCGACCGTCAGGCCGAGGAAGACCTGTCCGGTGGTGGCGACGATGTCGTCGAGTTGGTCGTAGCGGGCGAGTTCCTTGTCGGCGGGGTCGTTGTCCCAGATGCCGATGCGGTAGTAGCCGGTGGCGATGATGCCGTCGGCTCCGCCATCCGGGAGTTCATCGCCGGCGAGTTGTTCGCGGATGAAGCGGTCGTAGGGCTTGTCCTCGTTGAGGGCACGGATGACGTAGTCGCGATAGCGCCACGCGTGCGGTTTGGCTTCGTCGGTTTCGTAGCTGTTGGTTTCGGCGAAGCGGACCAGGTCGAGCCAGTGGCGGCCCCATTTCTCGCCGTAGTGCGGGGAGGACAGAAGCCGGTCGATGAGGCGTTCCCACGCCTCGGGCGAAGGATCGGCGGCGAAGGCCTCCATGTCCTCGGGGGTGGGCGGAAGTCCGGTGAGGTCGTACGTGACCCGGCGGATGAGCGAACGGGGATTGGCGGGAGGCGGTACCGGCAGGCCGGCTTCGCGCAGGCGCGCCTGAACGAAGGCGTCGATGGGATGCAACGTCCCCGCACTGTCCGGAAGTGCGGGAGGCGTCGGCGTGGCGATGGGCTGGAAGGCCCAGTGATTGCGGGCACGGGCGGCGGCCTCCCGGGCGCGATCAGCGGTCGCGGTGCCGGATTCGGCGGGCCACGGGGCCCCGTCGCGGACCCATGCCGTGAGATCGGCGATCTGGCTCGGCGACAGCTTTCGCCGCGGGGGCATCTGCAGGTCCGGGTTGTCCCAGGTGACCGCCTCGATGAGCCGGCTTTGCTCGGGGTGTCCGGGAACGAGGCCCGGGCCCGTTTCGCCGCCCTTCAGCAGTGCGGCGCGTGAGTCCAGCCGGAGTCCGCCCTTCACCGCGTCTGCCTCGGCGCTGTGGCACCGGAAGCAGGCGTCCACCAGCAGCGGGCGGATGCGTTTCTCGAAGAAGTCCGCCTGCGCCGCCGTGGGTGTCGCCTCGGCCGCGCGTGCCGCGACCGGCGTCGGAATCGCCAGGGCGGCGACGGTGGCGAGGAGGGCTGCGGTGGTGTGCAGGCGCGACGCCATGGGCGTTACGGGGTCGGCTTGGCAGGAAGGATGGCGACGACCGGGGTGGAATTGCCGAAGTGCGTGAAGTCCTTCCAGGACCAGACGACCTTGCGATCGGGAGTGACCTCGATCAGTTGGGGATTGTCCGGGCCGGCGTGGCAATTGCCGATGAGGGTGTTTCCGTTGGCCAGTCGTTCGACGCGGGTGACCCAGGCGAGGGTGATGCCGGGGAGATCCTTCTGTTCGATCTTCCAGACGATCTTGCCGGCGCGGTCGACCTCGAGGACGGAGTGGCCGTTGCCGGTGCCGATCAGCGTATTGCCGTTGGCGAGGCGCGAGGCGCTGAACACCGAGTTGCCGAAGGCCTCGGGTCCGTGGCCGCCCTTGCGCTCCTTGCCGAACAACGGGATGTCGAACTGCCAGACAATGGCACCGGTCGCGTCGTACTCACGGACGCGTCCATCGGCTTCGTGGGCGACCAGGTAGTTTCCGTTGTCGAGCTTCCGGACGAGGCGGGTGTCGGCGTGGGCGTTGGGGCGATCGACCTTGAGCTTCACCTCGCGGTGGACCTTTCCGGCGGCGTCGACCTCGATGATCCGGGCGGGACCGGATTCGGCGATCATGGTCAACCCGCCAGGCAGTCTTTGGAACGCGTGGACCTCGACCGGTTTTCCGGGATTGGCCTTGGCCGCGTCATATTCCCAGACGACTTGTCGGCCGGGGGTGACCTCCTGGACGCGGGTCCATCCCTGCTGGAGGAGGACGTTGCCGTTGGGCAGGACGGCGGCGTCGTGGATGGCCGTGACAGGAATCTCCCACTCCACAGAACCGTCCGCCGCGATGATGGCGAGGCGTCGGGTGGAGTCATCGCCAGCAAGGATCCGACGGCCGGGAGCCTCGGCAAAGGCGAGGGAATGGGCCAGGAGGACGATGCCGGCCCCGAGTGCGGTGAGGGAGCGGAAGGGAGTGGACGCGTGTGTCATGGAGATTCCTCTGGAGTACGTTTCCAGACGCTAGCGCGGTTGGCGGAAAGCTGTCGAGGGAAGCGGGGCATTTTTGCAATCACACGTCGCATATGCGACGCGCGGATGCAAATGGGGCGCGGTCGGGCCGCGGGACGGAGGATGTGGGGTGTTCAAATGCCCAGGATTGGGGATGCTTTTGCAATCGCACGTCGCCTATGCGACGTCTGGTTGCAACCGGACTGGCCTGGCTGGACTGGCCTGGCGGTCGTGTGGGCCAACTGGACGCTGGGAATCGGGACGGGGTTGCAGGCAGGCTAGTGCCATGACGCGCGACGATTCTCCGCCCCCTGGAATCGCGGCAGGTCGGGACTTCCGGACGACGCACTGGAGCCTGGTGATGGCGGCGCGTCATGCGCCCACTGCCCTGAGTCGGCAGGCGCTCGAGCAGTTGTGTCGGACGTATTGGTTCCCGGTGTATGCCTTCGTGCGCCGACGGGGACATCCGCCGGAAGATGCACAGGACCTCACGCAGGGATTCTTCGCGCGGGTGCTGGCGGCGGAGACGCTGTTGCAGGCGGATGCGGCCAAGGGTCGGTTCCGAACCTTCCTGCTGACCTTGCTGACCCGCCATCTGGCGACGGAGTTCGAACGGGCGGGGGCCTTGAAGCGCGGCGGGGGTGCGGAACGGATCGAACTGGACGCGGCGGACGCGGAGGCACGGTACGCCATCGAACCGCGCGATACGGTGACGCCGGAAGTCCTGTTCGAACGCCAGTGGGCGGACGCATTGCTCCAGCGGGTGCTGGATCGGTTGCGGGTGGAGTTTGATGGGGCGGGGCGGGCGGGCCGCTTCGATGTGTTGAAGGAATTCCTGCTTTCGCCGAAACGGGAGGTTTCCTATGCGGAGGTGGCGTCGAAGTTGGGAATGACGGAATCGGCGGTCACGAGCGGGATCTTCCGGTTGCGTCAGCGCTACGGTGCGGTGCTACGGGAGGAGATCCGGCAGACCGTGGCGGAGGATTCGGAGGTGGAGGACGAGATCCGTCATCTGCTGCAGATCCTGGCGGGATGACGCGAAAGGAACCGGGGGCGGAACCGGAAGAATGGGTATGTTGAACAACGTGGCGCAATGCCCGGGCTGCCAGCGTCCCCTGGGAAAGGGGGCACCGGCGGGGCTTTGCTCGGCGTGTCTGTTGATGGCGGCTCTGGATCCTTCCTTCGGTGGGCTCGTGGAGCCGAGGGCAGGCGAGCCCGAGGGGCCGCGTCTCTTCGGGGACTTCGAGCTGCTGGGGGAGGTGGGACGCGGCGGGATGGGGGTGATCCATCGGGCGCGGCAGCGTTCGTTGAACCGGATGGTGGCGCTGAAGTTGATCCTGGCGGGCGAATGGGCTTCGCCGGATTTCGTGGAGCGGTTCCGGACCGAGGCGGAAGCGGCGGCGTCACTGGAGCACCCAAACATCGTCCCGATCCATGAGGTTGGGGAGTGGGGCGGGCAGCATTACCTGGCGATGAAGCTCGTCGAGGGCGGTTCGCTCGCGCGGAAACTGGATGAAGCGCAGCGGGTGAATCCAGGTGCCACGCCCTACGCGCCGGAAGCGGCCGCGCGGTTGGTGGCGACGATCGGGCGCGCGGTGCAGCACGCGCACGATCGCGGGGTGCTGCACCGGGATCTGAAGCCAGGAAACATCCTGATGGATGGGACGGGGCAACCGTTCCTCACGGATTTCGGGCTGGCGAAGCTGGTGCGACGTGATGCCCACCCTTCGCGGACCGTGGCGGCGCTTGGGACGCCGGCGTACATGGCTCCCGAGCAGGCGGCGGGAAACCGGGCCGTGACGACGGCGGTCGATGTCTATGGGCTGGCGGCGGTCCTGTACGAGTTGCTGACGGGGCGTCCTCCGTTTGCCGGGGGCACGTCGTTCGAGACGGTGCGACGCGTTCTCGAGCATGAGCCCACGGCACCGCGTCGATTGGTCTCAAGCCTTCCGCGGGACCTTGAGAACATCTGCCTGCGTGGGTTGATGAAGGATCCGGCGCGGCGGTATGCGTCGGCAACGGCGCTCGTGGACGATCTGGAACGGTGGCTGCGAGGCGAACCGGTCTTGGCGCGTCCCGTTGGCCCGGTGGAACGCGTGTGGAAATGGACGCGGCGAAATCCCGCGTTGGCGGCGCTGGGGTTGGTGGTGGCCTTCGGGTTGGTGCTCTTCCTGGGGCAGCGGGCATCGAGTCAGGCCGCGCTCCGACGGGAACGCGATGCGGCCTTGGCGGAAATCCGAAGGTCGCAACTGCTGCAAGCGGACCGTTGGATCGAGGAGAACCGGACGGGTGATGCGCTGGCCCAGTTCGCGGCGGTGTTGCGGGGCGATCCCGACAACACGATCGCGGCGCATCGCATCGTGTCACTGCTGGCGCACCGGGATTTCGTGCTGCCGCGTCCGGTGCCGGAGGCGTATGCGATGGATCAGCCCCATACGGAATTTGCGGCGGGCTGGAAGGCAGGCTTCGATCCCTCGCGGCCGGGCGTGACGTTGGTCGATGTGGCGCGGGGCAGGCAACGGGTGTTGGAGCTTCCCGGGCTTCCGTACCGGATTCGGTTCTCGGCGGATGGCCAATGGCTGGCAACGGCGGATGCGGACGGACGGGTGCAGGTCTGGAGCACGGCGAGCGGGGAGGTGATGTCACCGACCGTCTCAGGCGGAAAGGTAACCTCGATCGAGTTTGCGCCGGACGCGGAACATCTCGTGACGATGTCGTGGAAGAGCCGGGAGGTTCTGGTCCATCACTGGCGCACGGGAAAACGGGTCCGGACGATCGGAGAACTGCCGGGACCGATCCTCTTCTGTGAGACGGCACCGGACCGGCGGCGGCATCTGGTGGGTGGGAGCCGCTGGGCGCAGATCATCGATGTGGTGACGGGGGAAATCCTGGCGGGACCGGTGGAAACGACGGGCGATTGGCAGAGTGGTGGATGGCATCCGGGCGGGGAGTTGGTGGCTTTGGGGGCGGTGGGTTCGCGGGTTGAATTCCGATGGGCAACGAATCTGGCATCGGCGGGACCTGTGCTTCAGGACTCGCACGCGTCGCAGCGGCCGACGTTCACGCCGGATGGGTTGGCCTTGGTGGCCGGGGGAATCAACCGGCCTTCGCCGCTGTGGGATTGGGCACGCGGCCTTCCGCTGACAGAGCCGGGTTTGCCGTTCCGTTTCGCCACGCGGTTCCGGTTTCTGGAAGGGGGTGCTCAATGCCTGTTCCTGACGCGGGCCGGTGCGCGCCTTGGGGATGTCCTCCCCGGACGGGAACGACCGGTAAGCTTGCGACACGGTGCCTTCGTAGTGCATGCCGAGTTCAGTCCGGATGGGAGGACCGTGGTCACGGCGTCGTTTGATGGGACCGCGCGGTTGTGGGACGCGGCCACGGGACAGCCTGCGTCGCTTCCGCTCGTGCATGAGGGTCGGGTACGGAGCGCCCACTTCAGTCCGGACTCACGGCGGGTGGTGACGGTGGGGCTGGATCGCTGGTTCCGGGTTTGGACGGTGCCGGAGGGAAAGCCGGTCTCGGATTGGTTGCCGACCCCAGGAATCACGGGGTGGGTTGAGTTCAGTCGCGATGGACAGCAGTTGTTGCTGGCGGGATCGACGGGACTCGTGTCCTGGAAGGTGGACGTGGAGCCTTTCTCGGCGCGCACGTTGTTCACGAACCATCCGGTGCGCATGGCGCGTTTTACGCCCGATGGGCGGGCGCGGGCGGCGATCATCAATCCGGAGATCGCGTTGCCCCGGTTGGAGTATGTCGAAGCCGATCATCCGGGTGGGGCGCGATTCTCGGTGCCGCTTTCCGGGAGTTCGGAATGCGTCGACATCTCGCCTGATGGAAGGTTCCTGGTGTCCTCGATCCCGGGTTCGGCGGCACAGATCCGGCGGTTGCCGGGCGGTGAACCTGTCGGCCCCGTGTTGCAGCACGACGGTGAGATCATCCTGATCCGATGGAGCCATGATGGACGGAGGATCCTGACGGGCAGTCGGGATCGATCGGTGCGGCTGTGGGATGCGGCGACGGGGCAACCTGTCGGGCAGCCGCTGACGCATGCGACTGAGCCGTGGACGGCACAATGGAGCCCGAACGATGACCGGGTGCTGACGGGGACGGCGGACGACGTGTGGCGGATGTGGGACAGCGCCACGGGGCTGCCGTTGACGGAACCCTTGCCGCATTACATCTGCGTGGCGACGCCGCACGCGCCGCCTTCGACATCGGCGCGGTTCAGTCCGGATGGGGCGCGGATCGTGCTGGGAACGGACGGCACGGAGGCGGTGATCCTGGAAACGCCGCGCCTGAAGGTGCCGATTCCGCGATGGTTGCCGGAAGTGGCCGAGGGATTCGCGGGCGTGCGCTTCCATGCGTCCGGAGCCCTCGTGCCGGTGGAAGAGGGGCGGTTGCTGGAGATCGGACGACAGGCTGCGGCAAATGCTGGAGCCGGGAACGGGTACTGGGACCGGTGGTTGCGTTGGGTGTTGGTGGACCGATCCACACGGGCGGGATCACCGTCGAGAATGGGAGAAGATGGGGCGCGGTTCGTGGCTGCGGGTGCTGCCGGTGACCTGATGTCCCGATTGCGGGAGGCGCGGATGCGGCCACGTGACCAGTCCCATTTGCTCGCGCTCGCCGAAGCGCTGGAAGCCGACCGCAGCACGAATCAGGCGTTGTCGGCGATGGAAGCGCGGTGGCTTCGGCGTCATGCGGAGCAGGTGGGTTCAGCTGGCCGGTGAAGAACGACGGGGAAAGGAATCTTTTCGCGAAAGGAATCGCGAGGGATCCGGAAGAACAGGGTGAACGCACACACCTTGTTGAACATGAAACGACTCTTCGTACTTCTGTCGCTGCTGCTGGCAGCGGTTGCCGGGCCCGCTCGACGGATGCAGGCGGCTCCTCGGGAAACCTCCGAGAATCCTCCCAGTCTAGTGGCCCAGTTCCGTGGAATGGACAGCCGGCCTGAAATTCTTGGATTTCGTTCCAAGGGATACTCCCTGGCCTTGGGATTGCCCACGACGACGCATTACCAAGGCATCGTCCGACGACCGGGCGCCGGGGTGCCGTACTTCTTCGTCTCCCGCTCGGGGATGGGCGATGGCGACGAAGGCAACATCATGGTGGTCCGCATGGGTTCGCGTCGGACGGACGGCGAGCGGCTTCGATCCAACCGTCTCGCGAAGGGCAAGAAGGTCTGGGAGACCGCGCCGGACAGCGACGACCGAGTGGTGCATCATTGGGATCCCGGCTGGAAGCACGTGGGCAGCCTCGCGATTGTCGGCGACGTTTTGGCGGTGGCCCTGGAGGACCCCATCGGCGCCAACAAGACGCATGAAGGAGCGGTCTGGTTCTATGACGTTTCGAGTCCGGATGCGCCTCGGCGGCTTCCACGGATCGATGTCTCGTATACGGGGCACAAGGTGGGCGTCGTGGGATTCACTCGGCTTCCTGACCGGCATTTCCTGCTCGCCGTGACCTGGGGAGACGGGGACCGCGTCCTGTACTATCGGTCTACGGAAACAACGCTCCTTTCGAACACGGCGGGATGGACGCTGATCCGCGATTGGGATGCAGCGGATGTCCGCGGTGCGGGTGCGGAGTGGCCGACGGGCAGTACATCGTTCCAGAGCCTGTCGATGCATTCCTCCGGGGGGAAGGTGTACGTCATCGGTACCCGCAACACGAAGGACACGACGCCATTGCTGCCGGGTTCTGATCGGGCGGTGCTCTTTGAGATCGAGGGATGGAATGGGGGTTTGGTGCTGTTGAGCGTGACGCAGCTCCGGGAGCAGGAGTTCAGTGCCTTCGCCCATGGCGACGGCATCGTCCCGACGGCCCTCGTCTACAACGGCAATTTCCTCGCGGGAGCCTGCACCCATGTCACGCCTGCGGGTGAACTTCTGATGTACGCAGTCGAGCACTATACCCACGGGCCCTCGGCCTCCGTCCGATTCGTGGAGTGGCGGCACCAGCACATCGCGTCGCCTGAGGGCAAGCTGCTGGCGCCGCGGGGAACCTTGGTTCTTCCGGATTTCCTGCCAGCCGGAACACACAGCATCCACATGACCAATCTGACGACATACGCCATGCGGCCCTGGATCCAGTTGTACGACGAGGACGATTTCGGCGGGACGCGCGTGACGATCGATTATCCGGACTTCGACCGTGACGACTACAACGACCTGCGGAAGCTCGACGGCAGCGTTGACGGGTTCAACGACCGCACCAGTTCGATGCGGTGGTGGGCACCGCCGGGATGGCGCGTCCGGTTGCATGACGCCGACAACTTCGGCGGAGGCGAACCGACCTATACGCTGAATTGCAACGGGACGATCCAGTCGATCGCGAATCTCTCGGCGAAGCCCTACGAGTTCGACAACGGCGACCAGATCAACATCGACGAGACGCGTTTGACGTCGATCCGGTTCCTGCCTCCGGAATTTGAGGCCTACGAGGACATCGTCCGCGGGATCAAGGTGGAATGGTTCGTGTTCTCGACCACACCCGGCGCGGCGACCATCGAGGGGCGATCCCTGGCGCGGGCGCAGCTCCAGTTGCACACGCCGGGAGCGTTGGTGACGGTGACGGGTCGGCTGACCGGACCGAACGGGGAGCAGGCGTCCTTCCGCAAGAGCGTCCGGATCGTCAACACGCCTCCGCAGATCACCGCCTTCCGCGTGAACCAGATTCCCAACGGCATCGTGCAGGCTTCGGTCTCGGTCGTGGATCCGGGCAATCCCGGCGATGTCCTTGTGAAGATCGATTGGGGCGATGGAACTTCCACGCTGGGGACACCGCCTGCGGGCGGGACGTTCGGTGCGCAGCACCAGTATCGGGACTCGGATTCCAATCGTCCGCTGTTCACGGAGTACACGTTGATCGCGACGGTCACGGATCCCGAGGGAGCGATCGATTCCGAGACGTTCGATGAAACAGATTCGGCGGTTCTGCCGGGGACGGCGGCGTCGCAGAACGTGCGTGTCCAATGGCGCAATCCGGGACCGACCGGTGATTCCGACGGCGACGCGATGCCGGATGAGTGGGAGCAGGTCACCTTCGGTGGGATCGCCGCGTTGGCGACCGATGATTCGGACGGGGACGGCACCACGGATCTGGACGAGTACCGTGAGGGAACGTCGCCGGTTGACGACGCGGACAGGCTTCGATTCGAGATGCGGCGATTGGATCGCGACGTCGAGATCCGGTATGAGAGTCGGGCGGTAGCGAAGTCCATCAACGGGGTGACGAAGCGGATGTACATCCTGGAGTCGAGTCCGAGTCTGGGTGGCGGCAATTGGACAGTCCTGCGGGAAGTGGTCGGGAATGATGAGGTCCAGACCTTCCGGCAACCTTCGGATCGGGATGGAAGCCAGTTCTATCGGCTACGGACGGAGTTGAAGTAAGGAACGGCTCCGGAGTTCGGTGAGGCGAAGGCCTCGTCGATCTGAGAGATGCGAGGAGCGGCGACGAGGACGTCGCCACCCCGTTCTTCGCGGACATCGTCCAGGAGAGCCGATGGGTCCATTCCTGCGGTGACGTGACCCCGGGTTGGCGCGGGAGCGCTGGCCCGGGGTCAGAATTTCAGGGGGACGTCGACGTTCTCGACCTGGATGCGCCAATCCTCGAATTGGTTCCCCAGCGTGAGCACGCCGAAGGTCGCGAAATTGAATCCGCAACCCATGCCATAGACGCTGTCGGGGGAGACGTTGAGGGTCCACACGGAGCCTTCGGGCAGGGAACGTCGCGGGTCGGACTCGAGTTGGGAGGCGAGTGTTGGGCCTTCGGCGTTGCGGCCGGTGGCGGCATTGGTTTCCTGCCAGTGGCGGAAGAGGCCGCGGCTGGCGACGAGGCGGCGCATCATGGGATTGGGGATGCCGGAGTGCTGGTGGCCGCGGATGACGGCGCGCAGACGGGCGGTGTCGCTTCCGGCATTGCGGAGAAGGTAGGCGACCGCGGGTTGTCCGTAGACGTAGGCGCGTTCGGGATTGTGCGTGAAGGCGGGTTCGTCGGCGAAGACGGTGAAATCATTCCACATGAAACCGATCACGTTGGGGGACGTGGGCGCAGTGGGTGTGAAGTCCTCGAACTGCGCGCGGGCCATGGCGGCCTCGGGTTTGTTGCCGAGCCAGTTGGGATGCGTCTTCAGGAATCCGGCTTGGAGCAGTGGCCCCAGCCATTGGAACCGGTTGGTCCCTTGTGAGGAGAGGAGGGTGCCCGGTGAGAAGCCCGGTTCCATTCCGCCGTGGCAGGCCTGGACGAAGTTCGTTCCGCACCCGAGGTAGAGCGCCACCGGAAGGAAATCATAGGCCCGAAGGATCTTCTCGGCCTTGAATGCGTTTCCATACTTGGCCTGGCCTTCGGCGAGGAACCCGTAGCGGGAGACGAGGTTCACATCCTCGTGGTTGCCTCGGACCATGTGGACGCGATCGGGGTTCGCGAGCTTGAGGCGGAACAGGGTGTAGAGCACCTCGACGCCGTAGAGCCCGCGGTCCGTGTAATCACCGAGGAAGACGATGTGCAGGTTCGGGTCGATGACGGTGAAGCCGTCCAGCCATCGTCGTTCCTGAAGTTGACTGAGGATGGCGAGAAAGGAACGGATGTCGCCGTGGAGATCGCCTTGGAGGTGGACCTTGGCGTCTGGGGGAAGGACGAGTTTCTGGACGAAGGGTTCGAACGGGAGGCGTGGTGTTGTGAACCAGGTCTGGGACGTGTTGAAGAAGGTTTCGCGTCGGGGACCATTGCTGAGCCAGTGCGCTGGCGTGGCGAGCGGACCGTTGGTGGCGAGGGCGAACCAGGCGTCGAGAATGCGATCCATCTCGGAGAAGTCCGGGAGCGGAAGCAGTGCCTTCGGCGGCATGCGGCCGTTGAGCACGCGATTCGGCGGGAGCTTGTCGCAGGCGGATTTCCACTCGGCGAAGGTCGGCGGGGCACTGGTGGTGACGAGGGTCCCGGCCAGGAGCCACAGGGCGCACAGCCACCAACGGTCGAACCGGACCACGATCAAGCGAAGCACAGGGAGGGGATGGAGGTTGAGGTTTGAAGATTCAAGGTTGAAGTCCGTGAAGGCCGGGTGACTTCACGCGCCGTTGGGTCATTGATCCGCCGCGTGAGGGCACGCGGCCTACACGGGGGACCTTGCTTGAATCTTGAACCTGAAAACTTCGAACTCTTCTCCCTCACTTTCGTTCCAGATACGCCTGCGCGAGGGCTTCGCCCAACAGCAGGGTTCCACGGGTTCCGAAGTGAAGGCGCTCGTGAGGCAGGTGTGCGGTGGGCACGCGGTACACGAAGTCCGTGGATTGGGTGAGATTGCCGATGGCCTGGTTCATGATCTCGATGTTCTTCCACGGCGACGACGGATGCTGTTCGGAGAGGAACCAGGGAAGTCCGGGTTCCTTGAAATCCTCGCGCACCCGCAGGATCAGGGTTCGCATCGAGTCTGCCTGCTTTCGCAGGTAGGGATCGAAGAAGGTGTCGTTCTCGCCCACATGCCAGAAAACGCCGGCGAGCGTGGTTTCGTGGCCTTGTTTACGGAGGTCTTCCAAGGCGGTGCGGACGAATCCCGTAAACCGCGGGTAGAGGTTCCGGTGTTCTTCAACGGTTCCGCGCGGCGACCAGTCGGGTGATTGGGCTCCGCTGTGGGTGAACTTCACGATCGCGATGGCTTCGTCCGCTCGAAGCCGTTTGCGCAGGTGCGCGCCGAAGCTGAGTTCGGGTCCGAAGTTTCCAAGGAACCCGACGGGTCCCAAGGGTTCCCAGCCAGTGGAAGTGCGGACGCCGCCGCCGAGGGAATACCGGAAGGGGACGTCTGGTTGCGGTTGGGCGAGGGCCTCGAATCCAGGCATCTGTCCGATCTGCGAGACGAAGGAATCCTCGCCTTCCATGTTGCGCTGGCCGGCGAGCACGAAGACGCGGACGCGCGTGCCCTTTGCGAACGGGAGTTTGTCGGGATACGCGCGGGTGGGAATCGGTGTCGGTCGGCCAATCGAATCCAGATAGGCATCGGCGAAGGCTTCACCCAACTGCAATTGGCCCTGCGTCCCGAAGTGGTAGTGGGGTTGCCCGCTGCCCATGACCTCGAAGGCGAGGTGCGACGTGGGCACCCAGTGCAGGAGCGGGTCGGCCTTGAGCACCTGCTCCTGTTGTCGGCGGAGGATCCCGAGGTGCCCGCGGTGGTCCATACCCCAGATTCCCTTCTCACTGACTTCGCCGATGAACCCCGGGAGGTTCGGCACCTGCAGATCCTGGCGCAGTCGGGCCAGCATCCGTGTCAGGCCAGCGGCGTAGTTCGTGTTCAGGCGACGGTCGAGCATGTCGTTCTCGCCTTGGTGCCACACGAGCGCTTCGAGGTGCGGTTGGAATCCGCGTTTCTTGAGTTCGTCGAGGGATTCCCGGACCAGAGCGAGCGTGCGCGGATAGAGCTTCTGTCCGGTCTCCGGTGCGTCCGGATTCCAGTCGAACGCCACGGTGGTGCCGCCGATGGAGGACTTGATGATGGCGATGGGGGAGTCGACGCGGGCGCAAACCTTGCGGGCGAAGGTGATCTCCGGCCCGAAGGAATCGCCGGGAGCCAAGGGTCTCCATGCGGCCCGTGGGTCCGTGCCCTCGCGTGGCAACGTGACGAAGAGGACGTCCGGTTGTGGCGCTCCGGCTCCGCGAAAGTCCGGGTAGGTATCGATCCGATCGGGGTGGGCGTCCGCGCCCTCCATGTTGGATTGGCCAGCGAACAGGAAGACCCGGACCGGTTTGGGTGCGTCCGCGGCGTGAGTGGATCCCGGGAGGAGCGCGAGCAGGAGCAGGAATGGAAGAAGCTTCATGGAGTGAAATGGGGGTCTTGGAATTCGCCTTGGGACTGCCTCGTTACCTCGTCAGCTACGAAGTGGGGTAGCAGACGACGTGAGGAGGCTGAGGGGAGAGTTGCCAGATCCCAGTCTCCAGTTGCCTCCCCCCATCAGCTGAGCAGGGGGTCGCTTTGGGAGTCGCGTCCGGTTTCGAGGTGGCCGGCGTAGCGCCGGAGGAAGTCGGGGGCACCGGGGATCTGCAGGCGGAGATCATACCAGCCATGGCTGGCGGTGAGGTCGAGCAACACCAGGACCTTCTGCCCGGCGGGAACAGTGACCGAGCGGGCGGGCTGGCCATAGCTGAGGTCGCTGAGTTCCACGGTCAGGCTCGACGCCCCCTTGTTGTGCAGATGCAGGTGTATCTGTGGTTCGGTATTGGCACCGGGCAACGATACCTCGATGGCGGGATCCTTGAGGGAACCCTTGAGCTCGCGGAAGAACCCGTTCGGCCCGTGAACGCAGAGGTGGTAGAGGCCTTCGGCGAAGTCGGTCAGCAGCCATTCATCCGTCAAATTGTCCCCGGGAATCACGGCGTAACTCCAGGTGCGCCCCGGTTGAAGCCCAGTACTGGCAGCGGTCCGCACCGGCTTCGGGGCGTACACGTGGAAGGGGGCTCCGGCGGAGTGCACGCCGAACAATTCCTCTCCAGCCGAGAAGCGCACGACGAGGGCATTGCGGGAAGCCTGGACGTGGCCATCCACCGCGAGTTCGTAGGGCAGCGCACAGGCGGGTCGGCTGCCGGGTTCCTGCCGTGGCATCCAGGAGGGGAGATCCTTGCGCGCGCGGACCTGCGCGATGTCCCCGGCGGAAAGCTTCCGATAGCCATCGGGGAGTTGACGGAACTGGGCCTGATGGATCGATCCGAGGAAGGGGTCCCGCTGGACGGGTTTGGGCAGGTCGAACTTCTCGCCGTGGTACGGGCGGAAGACCGAGCTGAGGTCACCGCAGATGGCGCGGCGCCAGGTGCTGATGTTCGATTCGCGGATGGGTTTGCCGGAACGGTGGCTGAGGAGCCGCTCCAGCATCTGCAGGATCGAGGTGTGATCGCAGACCTGGGAATTCACGAAGCCGCCGCGGCTCCACGGCGACGCGATCACGAGCGGCACGCGGAAGCCCAGCCCGATCGGACCCGCACGTTTGGCGGAGCCGGGCTTTGATTTCTGGCGTTCGTCTTCCTGGGCCATGCGCACCCACTCGACGGAAGGATCGATGGCGGCCGAGACCTTGCCCGTGCCGGGTTGGTCCGGATTGGGAGGGATGAACGGAGGAACGTGGTCGAAGTAACCGTCGTTCTCGTCGTAGCACAGGACGAAGATGGTCTTGCGCCAGACCTCGGGATTGCGGGTGAGGATGTCGAGGCACTCGGAGAGGTACCACGCTCCGTACCACGGCGCGCCGGGATGATCGGAGAAGTTCTCGGGCGCGACGATCCACGAGACGGTGGGCAGCTTGCCGGTGCGGACGTCTTCGCGGAACTGGTGGAGGGTGTCGCCCTTGGGCACCTGCATGCGGCGTTCGGTGTCGCCGTCCTTGTAGGTGAGGGTGGTCAGCTTGCGGAAATCGGGATCGCCGGCATTCGTGGTGAAGGCCCGTTCGTGGAGGCTGCGTTGGTGCGCGGGGAGCGCGGCGTAGGCTTCGTCTGTGAAGCGGGATCGTTCCTCGCGGATGGCCACGAGTTCGGCCTTTGCGGTGGCGAGCTTCTTGGCGGTGGTTGCCGTGCGGGGCTGGGCTTCCAGCGCGGCGATCTCGGCGGGCAATGCCTGCTCCCGTTCCGCGAGATGTTTCCGGTGGGAGGCACCGAACCGCACTTGGTACTGGCGGAACCATTCGATGGGATTGTCAGTGAAGTTGGCGAGCCAGGCATCGGCCTCGCCCTTGAGTCCGGAGTCGACCGAGATCTCGTTCTGGTAGATGCGCCACGGGATGCCGGCTTCTTCGAGACGCTCCGGGAATGTCTTCCAGCCGGCTTCGGAACCGTAATCGACGTCCTCGTTGCGGACGTTGGCCTTGGCGTCGATGTGCGGGCGTTCGCGGATGGTGCCCGTCCAGAGGTGGAGCCGGTTGGGGGTCGTGCCCGTGAGGGAGGAACAGAAGTTCTGGTCGCAGACAGTGAAGGCGTCGGCGAGCGCGTAGTAGAAGGGCAGGTCGCGTCGGTCGTAGTACCCCAGCGTCAGGGGCATCCTGGCGAAGCTGCGGTTGCCCGAGGGCTTGGCGTCGAGCCAGCCGTCGTTTCGGCCTCCGTTGAAGGCATCGATCTGGTCCACCCACGAATGGGGGAGGGAACTCATCCAGGTGGCCTTGGTGTCGTGGATGTTCAGGCGGAACGGAGCGTAGGTCTCGCCGGCCTTGCTGGATTGGAGCCACACGGGGTTGCCGTCCGGGAGCGTGACGGCGCGGGGGTCGTTGAAGCCGCGGACGCCGCGGAGGGCTCCGTAGCAGTGATCGAAGGAGCGGTTCTCCTGCATCAGGATGACGACGTGCTCGGCATCGAGCCAGGTGCTGCCGGGCACCGGATCGATGGCCAGCGCCCGTTGGATGGAGGCCGGGAACCCACCGGCCATGCCGCCGCCTGCTGCCAGCAGCGCGGCCCGCTTCAGGAAGTCACGTCGTGTGTCCATATCCCATCAATTCGCACCCCACTTGGTGTTCTTCAGGAAGGCTAGGAGGTCAGCGAGTTCCTGCCGGCTGAGTTGGGCGTCGAGGCCGCCGGGCATGAGGGAGACGGTGCCGGGTTTCTGGGCGGTGACGTTGGCACGGGGGACGCGCTGTTCGGCACCGGGTCCGGAGACGATCACGAGTTCGCGGTCGGTTTCAGACTTGAGGATGCCCTGGACGTCCTCGCCATCGCGTGTGCTGACGATGACGGGTTCGTAGCTCCGGACGAAGCTGGCGCTGGGATAGACGATGCTTTCGAGGAGATCCCTTTCGGAGCGGGCTTCGCCAATGCGGGTGAGGTCGGGTCCGACGAGGCCGCCACGGTAGCCGATCTTGTGGCAGGTGTAGCACGAGGCTTTGGAACCCAGGAAGACGGCCTGGCCGCGGCGGACGTCGCCGGTGAGCGGCTTCAGTTCGGCGAGGAGGCGGTCGAGGTTCCTGGCCTGCTCGGCACCGTCGGTGTCGAGGGACTGCGCGAATGCGAGGCCGGCGTCCTGGACGGGTTGGGGATACTTTTTGACGAGGTTGCGGACCTGATCTGCGCGGAGGGAGGAGCGGGAGACCGAGGCCTTCAGGGACTGGACGAGGGCGAGCCCGAGTTCCTCGTCGCCACCGGATTCGAAGGCGGGAAGCAGTGCGAGGAGTTCCATGGGCGGGGCCGTTCGCAGGATGCCGGCGAGGGCCTTGCGCTGGATCGGATTCAACCCGGCGCGGGCGATGGCGTTCGCGGCGTCGCGCGACGGGCCGGATTCGATCAACGAGACGAAGTCCGAGGGTTCGGCGATCCAGCCGGGAGCGAGGGCTCCGTAGGCGGCGTTCCGGAGGTCGACCGGGAGGGCGATGTTCCGGGCAGCGCGGCGGAGGGCGGCTTCGACCGCGGGTTGGGCGGAATGAGGACGGGCGACCTGGACGACGGCGCGGAGGAAGTCCGGATCGGCATCGCGCAGGCTTTCGGTGATGGCGTCGATCCAGCCGGCGGGAGGGTTCTTCGAGTTGGCGTCGGCCATGGCGATGAAGGCGGCCTTGCGGACGATGAGACCGTAGGCGGGACGGCTGGCAGCTTCGGCGAGCAATTCGCGGCCGGCTTCGGAAGGCGTCAGGAATCGGAACTGGCTGGCCACCGTGCCGCGGGCCGCGGGCGAGGCGAGCTGTTCGCGGAACCATCCGACGAGTTCACCACTCCACTCGCCGTGGCGGCTCAGGATCCAACGCGCGGCCTCGTAGAGCGGGCTGCTGCCGTCGGCGAGCAGGGGGATGACGTCGGTGGAACGGATCCCGGAGTTGGGAATCTGGTCGAGGGCGATGAGGGCGGCGCGGCGGCGGATGGGGGATCCGCGATAGATGGCCCCGCGCAGGTATTCGGCGTCGCCGATCTCCACGAGGGCGAAGATGCAGGCGTGCTGGAGTTGGGGTTCGGTGGCCTTGGCGGCGGCGTCGAGGAGGTGGATGACGGATTCGTTGTCCTCGAGGCGGCCGAGGCCCTCGGCGGCGAGACGGACGGAGGCGTCGCCCGGGGCGTTCTTGTTGACGTAGTTCGCGAGGATCTTCCGGAAGTCAGACAGGCGCGACTTGTTCCGGGTGAGCGCGCCCTGCTTGAGCTTCCAGAGTGGGCTGGGGGTGGTGGGCGGCGCGGTCAGGCGACGACGGGAGCCATTGTCGGCGACGTGGCGGACGCCGGTCTTGCGGACGCGATAGAGGCCGCCGAGGACGTCGGGCTTGGCGAGTTGTGCCGTCGGGCAACAGAGCTTGTACCAGCCGCCGGTGTCGACGATGAGGAGGCTGCCATCCGGGGCTTCGAGGACGTCGGTGGGACGGAAATCAACATCCTCGCTGACGACGAAGTCGGTGTCGGTGGAGGCGTAGGTGGAGCCTTCGGGGCGGAGGGCGTGGCGGGAGACCTTGTGGAGGTTGAAGGTGGTGGCGAAGAGGTTGTCCTTGTAGGCCGGGCCGAAGGTGGCGGCCTGGTAGCGGCAAAGTCCGCTGGGCGCGCCGGCACCGAACTGGACGAAGGGATGGAGGAGGTCGGGTCCGGTGCGGACGACCGCCCGGTCTTCGAGGACGGAGTTTTCCTTGCCGAACACGCCACCGTAGATGGCATGGGCGATGCCATCGCGGAGGCCGGGGGCGCTGAAGTCGATGAAGGTGCTGGTGAAGATGGGTTCGCCCTCGGCGGTGAAGGCGACCTCGACGGGGTTGTCCATGCCGCCGGTCATCACGATCTCGAGATCGGTGCCGTCCGGCTTGGCGCGGAGGATGTGGGCGGCGCGGTCGTGGATGGGGGCTTTGCCGGGGCGTTCGTGCTTCTGTTCGGCGAAGGCTCCCTTGGTCCAGTAGAGATAACCGTCGGGACCGAGGTACGGGCCGTGGATGTCATTGGCGCAGCCGGTGAGGGTGTCGCCCTTGAACCATTCCTCGCGTTGGTCGGAGACGCCGTCGTTGTTGGTGTCGCGGAAGCGCCAGATGCTGGGCGGGGCGGCCACGTAGACCCAACCGTCATGCCAGAGGCAGCCCTGCGGGAACATGACCTGTTCGGCGAAGACCACGGACTTGTCGAATGTGCCGTCGTTGTTGGTGTCTTCGAGGCGGAGGATCCGGTGGGTGGGATTCTTGAGCTGTTCGGCGGGCGGCAGGTTGGAGCCGGAGGAATCGGTGACGAAGAGGCGGCCCTTGTCATCGAAGCTGGCACTGACGGGGCGCGGGGCGAGATCGGGGCCGGCGGCACGTTCGATCGTGAAGCCTTCCTCGACCTGGAAGACGCGGTTGTCGACGGTGATCGAGGCGGGCGCAGCCACGGAGTGGTGCGCGATTCCCAAGGCAAGGACGCAGGCAAGACGCCACGGAGCAGGACGCATCGCGTGGTTGTAGCCGTCCCACCATGGGGGTGGCCAGTCTCCAGAAGTTGAAGGGAAGGGTTTTGTGGGATCGAACCCGGAATGCCGCACGGAGTTCGGTTAAGCATTTCGCATTCGCCAGTCTTTGCAACCCAGACGCGCTTTGGGCGGTAGCTGTTGATCCAGCGCCCGCTACCCTGCTGGAAGCACCCCATTCCAAGCCCCGTTGTTCACCTGGTGACGGGCTATGGGAAGACACGGATGAAGCGTTACGTCGAACCGTCGAGGGTGTTGAATTACACGGCCGCAGTGAGGCGGCACGGGACATTCGATCAGGAAGGACGAGGTCATGCCAGCCGTTCCGCAGAGGTCGCAATGCCCTCGAGTATCGGTTCGGCAATGGCCGATGGGAACCGTGAGGGAAGTGCTGTGCGTACCTTTTCCACAACTTCCGGCGTCATCGCACGGATTTCGTCCAGAAGCTCCGGCATCCTGGAAAATCCGCAGCGCCGAGCTGTTTCAATCCAGTGACTCCGATGGATGCCGTCCCAGTGGTAATGGCGGTTGGTACCGCGGACGGCCATTGCCATGCGGACTTTCTGCCGTGCCAGCTTTCCATGACCGTGTCCGATGTAGGGATGCACCGACAGGACGTCGTAACACGGGGTCAGGTTGAAGGATCCGCCGGGCAGGAGGAAGATGCTGAAGTTCTTGGCGTGGCCGTCGGTGGCCGCCAGCACCCAGAAAAGCACCTGTAGGCGCAGGAAGCGCAGGCGATCCGCGTCGGGTTGATCGCTTCCGCGCAGGATCTCCAGGATGCGCTCGATTCCTGGGCCGCCCTCGCTCTCGTACTTGGCCGCCGGGGCGGTACCCGTCGCCTGGCAGAAATCCTCCTGGGGAAGGCGTAGCCACCACGATCCATCCGGTGCCGGCCGTCGGTCAAACCGCTCGACCACCAAGGTTTTGAATTGGCCAAAGCTCGCGATCTCGGAGCGGGCGACCGGGACGCCGTAGGCCGCCAGAATACGTCCGCACAGCCACTCATTTTCCACGGAAGTCGAGAGGTCCAGCCCCGACGGAACCTCGCCGATGGGCAGTTTCAGGAGATGTGTCGTTGGGGTCGAACCGGTCGGTCGGTGCCACTTGCCCTCGTGCCACAACAGTCCGGTCTTCTCCTGAGCCCCGGCCACTGAGATGCGAAAATCATGCGCCTCGTTCCCGGTGGTTGTGATCGGATTGCCGAGAACAGCCGATAGATGCTCTGCGATCCCCCTCGGGGTCAATGGTTCGCCGGTGATCTGCCTGAGCCCGGTTGGAACCTCGCCTTCCGGCAAGAGTTGGAGCGCCCCCACGCAGTCGCGCCCGATCTGGCTGAGAAGATCGAACGGACGGGCAGAATCGGTCTGGAATCGCCGCTGGATCCGTTCCCGGACGGCCCGGTTGTCGGGAAGCAGGTTCTCAAAGAACGATTCCACACCCGTGCGATACGGTTCGGAAGAAGGTCGAAGCGGCAGCGAGAGGGAGATGGGCCTGACGAAGGCGGAAACCAACCACGACTCGGCATAAACGAACTCCTGGCGTCCGTTGGGGGGTGCTCCCCAGAAGCCGACGAGTTCGCCATTCATCCAGACCCCGATGGAGCGCGACGGACGGACTTTGGCCATGCGTCACCAATCGGTTTTCGAATCCACCGGGCGCCTGGGGCGGACCACCAGTTCGAGGTCGAGTCCTGAAAGGATCTGAAAGATCCGGGCAAACCTCGTGTTGCTGGGATCGTTTTCGATCTGCGAGACGGCGGCCTGGCGGATGTTGACGGCTTCGCCCATCGCCTGCTGGGTGATCGCCTTTTCTCGGCGACGTCCCCGCAGGATTGCTCCCAACTGCTGGGGAGTCTTTAGGGTGTACTCGGTCATATTCCGTACAATGAATAATTTGGAAATATTCATTTAAAAGAATAAAGTGCATTTATTTTCTGGATTGAATATTTCAGGAGCGGTCGCCACCGCCTCCTGACGTCCGCGGCGACCGGGTGGCCTTCACTCGTATTGCAAGGGCAGCGTCGGATCCGCGAGACGCCGGCGGCACGGTCAACGTGGTGGAGGTGCGCCTCTGTTCGAGCTGTCGGTATTAAGTCGCTGTTCCTCTCACGAAGGATTAAGACCGCGAAGTTTGGTGCGTGGCAGGTGATGGGGGTAGGCATGAATTCGACACCGTCATGGGCAGCAGTTGTACGGCTCTCAGTCGTCGTTGTTTCAGCTTTGTTGGTGAGCTGTCTTCCTCTGAGAAATCGTCAAGATCTTGCGAAGGATAGGGCTTGGGATGCTGCCGTTGAGCAGTTTGATAAGCACAACGCGCGCAGATTCTTGATCCAGTGGAAGGGGGACGCTTCTTGGGATTCGGTTCAGAAGGATTGGATTGTGCGCATATACTTCCTGAGCCATGGAGGGTGTTACATTGCTCACGTAGACCCGGATGACTTCTGTGTCGTAGCAGAGGCATTTTTGAACAAGTTTGGGAGGAACGTGACCTCCCTTGAGGATGCCTTGGGTGCTTCAGAAGCTGACCTCTAGCCCAGGGCTCCTTTTTGCCTTTTGCTCTCCGCTGCCGTTGGCGACATCCAATTCACGCCGAGCCGCCGAGCGCGCGGAGGAAGGCTGTATGGAAGGGTTGCACACCCTCGGCGAGCGTGGCGTCTCGGCTTGAAATCAGTTTCGGGCTGGAACCAGCAGGATTCCCGTTCGGAGCTGACGGCCCACCTTGGCGGCTTCGCGGTTTTGCGGCTTACCCGATTTTCATTCCTGGGTGTTGTCGAGCTCTGGAGTGGCGACCGGATGATGGCGGTCGTGGGTGAAGGGGTTCTGTCGCCCCGCTGGGGCTGGGAGTTTATGGGGGGACGGAACCCAGCGCTTACGCGCTGGGCCATCATCTGGCGGCCCTACGGGCCTTGGGCCGTGGCTTTTTGGGAAAGAAAAAGGCCGTTCCGGTGGAACCGGAACGGCCTGTGGGAAGGCGAAACGCGAGGGCGCTTACTTCTTCTTGGCAGCCTTCTTGGCGGGCTTGGCAGCCGCGGCGGCCTTGCGCTTCTCCTCGATCGCGGCCTGGGCGGCGGCGAGGCGGGCGACAGGCACGCGGTACGGCGAGCAGCTGACGTAGGTCAGGCCGACGCGATGGCAGAACTTGACGGAGTCGGGGTCGCCACCGTGTTCGCCGCAGATGCCGAGCTTGATGCCAGGCCGGGTCTTGTTGCCCTTCTCGGCAGCGATCTGGACCAACTGGCCGACGCCGGTCTGGTCGATCGAGGCGAACGGATTCTTCTTCACGATCTCGTTCTCGGTGTACGCACCGAGGAAGGAGCCGGAGTCGTCACGCGACATGCCGAGGCAGGTCTGGGTGAGGTCGTTCGTGCCGAAGCTGAAGAACTCGGCGGTCTGGGCGATCTCGTCGGCGGTGAGGGCACCGCGGGGGATCTCGATCATGGTGCCGACGGAGTAGGCGATCTTGGTCTTCTTCTCCTTGGACACCTGGGCGGCGACCTCGTGGACGATGGCGACCTGGAGATCGAGCTCCTTCTTGAACCCGACGAGCGGGATCATGATCTCGGGCTTGGCCTTGAAGCCGGCCTTGGTGGCATCGGCAGCCGCTTCGAGCACGGCGCGGGCCTGCATGCGGGTGATCTCGGGATACTTGATGCCGAGACGGCAGCCGCGGAACCCGAGCATCGGGTTGAACTCATGCAGCTCATGGACGCGGGCCATGATCTTCTCGACGGCGATGCCGAGCTTCCGGGAGAGATCCATCTGCTGCTCCTTGGAGTGCGGGAGGAACTCGTGCAGGGGCGGATCGAGGAACCGGATGGTGGCGGGGAATCCCTTCAGGGCCTTGAAGATCCCGAAGAAGTCATCGCGCTGGTAGGGCAGGAGCTTCGCCAGCGCGGCCTCGCGGGCGGCGAGCGAGTCGGCGAGGATCATCTCGCGCATCGCGTCGATGCGGTCGCCCTCGAAGAACATGTGTTCCGTGCGGGTGAGACCGATGCCCTCGGCGCCGAAGGCGATGGCCTGGGCGGTCTGCTCGGGGGTGTCGGCATTGGTGCGGACGGACATGCGGGTGGCCTTCTTGCACCAGGCCATCAGCTGCACGTAGTTCTTGAACTTCTCGGTCTTCTGGGAGGCGGCGTCTCCGTTCAGGAGGCCGGTGATGATCTCGGACGGAGCCGTCTTGATCTGGCCGGCGTAGACGAGGCCGGAGGTGCCGTCGATCGAGAGGAAGTCCCCTTCCTTGAAGGTCTGGCCGTCGATGGTGACCGTCTTGCTTTCGTAATCGACGCCGACGCCAGCGGCGCCGCACACGCAGACCTTGCCCATCTGGCGGGCGACGAGGGCGGCGTGGGAGGAGACACCGCCACGGGCGGTGAGGATGCCCTCGGCAGCGATCATGCCGCGGAGGTCCTCAGGCGAGGTCTCGATGCGGACCAGAAGGACCTTCTCGCCCTTGTCGGCGGCTGAGACGGCGCGATCCGCATTGAAGTAGATCTTGCCGGTGGCAGCGCCGGGGCCGGCAGGGAGGCCGGTGGCGATGACCTTGGCCTTCTTGACCTCATTGAGGTCGAAGATGGGGGCGAGGAGCTGTTCGAGCTGGTCGGCGGGGTTGCGCAGGACCGCGGTTTCCCAGTCGATGAGCTTCTCCTTGACCATGTCGGCGGCGAACTTCAGCGCGGCGGCGGCGGTGCGCTTGCCGTTGCGCGTCTGGAGCATGAACAGCTTGCCTTCCTGGATGGTGAACTCCACGTCCTGGACGTCCTTGAAGTGCTTCTCGAGCGTCTTGCGGACGGTGAGGAGCTCGGCATAGGACTTCGGCATCACGTCCTTGAGCTTGATGACGGGCTCGGGGGTGCGGACACCGGCAACGACGTCCTCGCCCTGGGCGTTGACGAGGAATTCGCCGTAGAACTCGTTCGCGCCGTTGGCCGGGTTGCGGGTGAAGGCCACGCCGGAACCGGAGGAATCACCGGTGTTGCCGAACACCATGGCCTGGACGTTGACGGCGGTTCCCCACTCGGCGGGGATGTTGTACTTGCGGCGATAGACGATCGCGCGGTCGTTCATCCAGGAGTTGAACACGGCACCGGCGGCACCGCGGAGCTGGTCCCAGGGGTTGTTGGGGAACACCTTTCCGGTGCGCTCCTTCACGAGGGCCTTGAAGCGGGCGACGAGCTCCTGCTGGTCTTCGGCGGTCAGCTTGGAGTCTTCGATGTCGGCATGATACTTCTCATGCTTGAAGTGGTGGATGACGGTTTCGAAGGGCTCGTGGTCTTCGCCTTCGCGCTTCTGGACGCCGAGGACGACGTCGCCGTACATCTGGATGAAGCGACGGTAGCAATCCCAGGCGAAGCGGGCGTTGTTGGTGGCCTTCTCGAGGGCGACGACGGTGTCGTCATTGAGGCCGAGGTTCAGGATCGTGTCCATCATGCCGGGCATGGAGTCGCGTGCGCCGGAGCGGACGGCGACGAGCAGGGGCATGCCGGTCTTGTTGCCGAAGCGGGTGCCCATGATCTTCTCCATGTTGGCGACACCGGCCTCGATCTGGGCCTGGAGTTCCTTGGGGTAGGTGCGCTTGTTGGCGTAGAAATAGGTGCACACCTCGGTGGTGATGGTGAATCCCGGAGGAACCGGGAGGCCGATGCGGGTCATCTCGGCGAGGTTGGCGCCCTTGCCGCCGAGGAGGGCCTTCATGGAGCCATCCCCATCGGCTTTCTTGTTGCCAAACGTGTAGACGTACTTCGGAGCTTTTGCCATACGATCAGGTTAACAGGTACAGGTGAAATCGGCGGAAACTCGCCGGAAAATGGAGGCCGGAGGTTATCGTGATCGAGGCCCGAGTCAATTGGGGAAAGGGAGCGAAGCCCATGGGCAGTGGATCCCGAGCCCGCCGGAGAGGGCGGAACCGTGGGTCTCTTTGCACTCCGGAAAGGTCCCATGACCGGCGAGGAGGATGTCATGAACCGGTCCAGACGGAGGCTGGCAGGAGGTCTTCCAAATCACGTTGGGAAGAATCATCGGTTGACATGGCCCCCCGTGTTTGGTTCTTTCTGCGCTCTTTCTTTCGAGACGAGGAATTATGTACGCAGTTCTGCAAACGGGCGGTAAGCAATATCGGGTGGAGGCAGGTGACCTTCTTGAAATCGAACTGGTCGCT
>JAIXZE010000362.1 GCA_027489875.1 Verrucomicrobiales bacterium | reverse complement strand
GTCGTTGTCGCCGGCACCGTTCATGTAATGCCCGAAGTGGGCATTGGTCCGGAGCGTGGCGAAGAGGCCCGGGTTCACGTTTGCGGAACCAAACAGGGATCCCCAGGAACGCCAGCCACCCTGGGCGTAGGCCTTGCCGTCAAACTCGCCAACATTGTCGGTGATCAACGCACGCCGCGGCAGGACGCGCTGAGCGTGGCGATGGGCGTGATCCTTGTCCAGGTAACGCCGGAGCAGTTCGGTCTCCGTCAGGGACAGGAACGCGGTCATGCCCCACAGGTCCACGCGACCCACCTCCAGTTCCACGTCGCCGCCCGGCAGGAAGTCGGCCGTGGCACCGGGCACATAGCTCGCGTCGAACCGGCCGTCTCCGGGAACATTCCAACAGTCCGACAGGCTGCTGGACGCCGTCCGGTTGTTGACGCTGACATCGGTCCACAGTCCGTCCATTTCGCCGTAGTACAGGTCCGCCGGGAACGCGCCACGATGCACGTCCGGGTGTCCCCCCGCCGCAATCTCTCCGGACCGCGCCACCGGGACATGTCCGAGCAGGAACACCGCACGGACCTCGCCCGGGGCCGCCTCATGGTCCGCCCGGATCAGCGCCTTCACGGACGCGACCGCAGCGCTGCGGGCCACATCGTGCCGACGAACCATCCATCCATCACCAACCAGGTCGTCCTCCAACCGCGAAAGCTCGGATTCCAATGGCAACGCCATGGTTTCATCCACAACCAGCACCACCGTTCCGCGGTGATCTGTCGGCGAAACACGGATCCCAGCGCAGAGGTACCCATAACTCGTCAGCGCCGCACTGGCCGCCGAGGCAATCGTCGACGTCCGGCGCACCCGGTATTCGTACTTGGTCCCCACCTCGACATGGGTGTCCGTCCACGCGGTGGCTGTGCGCGCCAGGGCAATTTCCGTGGACCAGGTGTTCTCCGTACGGAGCTTGCGCGAAATCTGATAGCCCGTGGCCTTGGCCTCGGCCGGCCAGGACAGGACGATCGCAGGTGGGTTCTCCGACACGCTCGCTGCGACGAACACGTTGTAGTCCCGCGGGGTGGCCGCTCCGGCAGCATCCGACAGCAGAAGCGCCGCCGCACGAAGGAGGATTCCCAAGGCACAACCGCCCCCAAGGGAACCGGCGACTCGCGTGTACGGACGCCCCCCATTTCGAGTCGCCCTTGGGCAACGTGCCTCTGGTGCGGATGCCCGTGTCATGGACCACCCTTGGCCACCATCCCCTTGCGATGCAAACACCATCCCGACAACAGCATCCCGTGCGGACACGAACTTCCCACACTTCCCGGACTTACCGGATTGAAGGATCGGAACAGAGGAAGGTCGGCCATACTCGCGCGGCCGACTCGGGACCAAGCTCGAAACGCCCCCTCGGGTGTCACTCTGGGCCCCCCTCATTTGCATCCGGACGTCGCATATGCGACGTCCGGATGCAAATCGCCCCTCCGCCCGCACGAAAACCAGGGGCTTTTGCAAATCCGCGTCGCATATGCGACGGGGATTTGCAAAAGGGGATCCCGGATGGAGGCATCCAGCCCCTGCCCGCTTCACGCGCCATTCGGGCGAATCTGGACACTGCTCCCGCACGGAACGGGGAGGCGACGTCCTCGTCGCCGTTCCAAAGCCATTCCCAATGGCGATGAGGACATCGCCACCCCGAATCCTTTTCATGCGGGGGCAGTGTCCGGATGAGTCCTGCCCTTTCACGCCCCCAATCCGCGCCTTGAAAGCGGACCCGATACCCGGGAACCTCCCCGTTCGCGATTGCTCGCGATGTGCTGTGTTTACTCTTACTGAAATCGCCAAGGGCTACGGCGGACGCAACCTCTTCGAGGGCGTCAGCCTGACCATCAATCGCACCGACCGCCTCGGACTCGTGGGACCGAACGGCGCGGGCAAGTCGACCCTCTTCAAGATCCTCCTCGACCAGGAAGCGCCCGACGAAGGACAGGTCACGCGTCAACGCGGGGCCACCGTCGGCTTCCTCCCGCAGGAATCCGCACCCGCGGGCGAGGAAACCGTCATCGAGGTCGCCACGGACACCGAGGCGCACGGCTACATGGACGGATCGCTGGTGGCCAAGGCCAAGCGCATCCTGAAGGGACTTTCGTTCAAGGAGACGGACTTCGACCGGCCCGCGCGCGAACTTTCCGGCGGCTGGGTCATGCGGACGCACCTGGCGCGCCTGCTGGTGCAGGAGCCCGACCTGCTGATGCTGGACGAGCCCACGAACCACCTCGACCTCGAGACGCTCATCTGGTTCCAGAGCTACCTCCGCCACTACCCGGGCGGCATCGTCGTCATCTCCCACGATCGCGAGTTCCTCAACCAGCTCGTCAACGGCATCCTCGAGCTCCGGAACAGCCGCCTGTGGCGGTACAAGGGCAACTACGATTCCTTCCTCGAACAAAAGGAGGCCCAGGAGGTCCAGCAGCTCGCGGCGTTCAAGAACCAGCAGCGCGAGATCAATCGCCTGATGGACTTCGTGAACCGATTCCGCGCGAAGAACACCACCGCCACCCGCGCCCAGGCGAAGCTCAAGCAGATCGACCGCATGGAGCGCGTCAGCGCCCCAGAGGCCGCCGCGGCCACGGTCGACTTCAACTTCCCCCAGCCCGAATCCTCCGGCCATCGCGTCATCACCTTGCGTGGGGTTGATTTCGCCTACGGCGAACGGCCCATCTACGAGAACCTCGACTTCGAGGCCACCAAGGGCGAACGCATCGTGCTCGTGGGGCCCAACGGTGCGGGCAAGTCCACCCTCCTCAAGCTGCTGGCTGGCGTGCTCACGCCCACGGGAGGGGAACGCGACCTCGGGTTGCGCGTGAAGCCCGGTTACTACTCCCAGTACCGGACCGAAATGCTCCAGGTGGGTCGCACCGTCCTTTCCGAGGCCAACGACACCCCCGCCCGCGTCACCGAACTCTTCATCCGCACCCTGCTCGGCTGCTTCCTCTTCAACGGCGACGACGTCTTCAAGAAGGTCCAGGTCCTCAGCGGTGGTGAGAAATCACGCCTGGCCCTCGTCAAACTCCTCCTCGATCCCCCCAACCTCCTGTTGATGGACGAGCCCACCACCCACCTCGATATCGCCTCGATCGATGCCCTCGTGGCTGCGCTTTCCGAGTACACCGGAACGCTGATCTTCATCTCGCACGACGTTTACTTCATCCGCGCCCTGGCGACGAAGGTCCTGCACATCCATTCCGGCCGCGTCACGCCGTACTCGGGCGACTACGACTACTACCTCGAGAAATCCAAGGCCGGTTCCGCGCGCGCCGCCCTTACCGCCGGTGCTCCGCCGGCCTCCGGCAAGGGAGCCAACAAGGCGAACCCGGTTCCCCGCGACGGCCGGGCAGGCGAGGTCCATCGGCCCGCCCCCGCCCCCGCCAAACCCGCCCACCAACCGGCGGCCCAGCCGGCACCACAAGCCAAGGCCGCCGCCCCCGCGCAAACCCAGAAGGAGCGCCGCTTTGTCGCCACCGAAGCCCGACGCCAGCTCTCCGGACAGAAGCGCAAGGTGAGCGATCTCGAAGCACGCATCTCCACCCTGGAAAAGGAACAGGCCGATCTCGCCGCCGAACTCCAGCTACCCAAGACCTACACCACTCCGGGCCGGTCCAACGCCATCAACGATCGCCTCCGGAGCATCCTCCGGGACATCGGCCACACCACCCACCTATGGGAGACCGAAGCCCATCGCCTCGCACAACTCGAAGCGGACGCGGCAGACGCGGGCTGACGCTCGCGATCCAATACCACCCAGGTTGAATGCGGTTCCGGGGCGGCGATGTCCTCATCGCCCCGGGAAAGGCTCCGGAACGGCGACGAGGACGTCGCCTCCCCGCGCGCTCAAGGTGCCCCCGAGAGCGTCACCTCGCACCGCAGGATCTCGCGACCATCCACGGTCGCGGCTCCGCTGACCTGCACCAGCGGACCCATGCGGCCCAGGACGCTGGCCACGATCTGGACGGTTTCGCCCGGTCGCGCCGTTCCGGTGATCTTCGCCGCACGGATCCCCGTCAGCTTGAGCCCCGCCAGCGGGGCCACGGCGGGATCCGCCTGCGCCACGACGCCACCCAATTGCGCCACCGCCTCCACCAGGAGCACCCCGGGAAGGATTGGTTCCCCGGGAAAATGCCCGCGCAGGAACTCGGCCTCCGGTGGCAACCGATAGGTACCGACGCCGGACTTGCCCGGATCCAGCGACACCAGCGCATCCACGAACCGGAATTCCTTCCCGTGCGGCAACGCCTCCAACGCCTGC
>JAIXZE010000002.1 GCA_027489875.1 Verrucomicrobiales bacterium | reverse complement strand
TTCGTCCAGCCCGGGGAATACGTCCGCGCCGACTCACGCATCGCCCGCGTCGTCGAACTCGCCCGCCTCCGTCTCGTCCTGAACGTTCCCGAACCGCTCTCCGGCGGCATCCAACCGGGACAATCCGTCGACTTCCAGACTGCGGCCTTCCCTGGCGAATCCTTCGCCGGAAAGATCCGCTTCGTCAGCGCCGCCGTCCGCGAATCCACCCGCGACCTTCAGGTGGAAGCTGAAATCCCCAACGCCGACGAACGCCTCCGCCCCGGGTTCTTTGCCGAAGCCCGCATCCGCACCGGCGACCAGAAGGCCACGACCGTTCCTGCCTCCGCCCTCCGCACCGAAGGCAACCGTCGCAGCGTGTTCCTCGTCGAAGCCAACACGCTCGTCGAAAGACTCGTCGAAGTCGGCGACACCGTCGAAGGCTGGGTCGAGATCCGACGCGGCCTCACCAACGGAACACCCGTCGTCCATCCCGCGGAGCCCCGCCTCGCCGACGGCCTCCCCGCGCAGGTCACGCAGCCCTGATCCCCCACCGACATGCAATGGCTCGCTGAACTGTCCGTCCGCCGCCCCGTGCTCGCCAGCGTGGCGGTGCTGATCTTCCTCGTCGTCGGCATCTACGGTTACTCGAAGCTCGAGGTCGACCGCTTCCCCAAGATCGATTTCCCCACCGTCGCCGTCACCACCCGCCTCAACGGAGCCACGCCGCGCGAGATCGAGACCGAGATCACCGACAAGATCGAGGAGGCCGTCAACACGGTCAGCGGCATCGACGAAGTCCGCTCCACCTCCAGCGATGGCGTCTCGCAGGTGCTCGTCACCTTCCTCCTGGAGAAGGACGTCGACGTCGCCGCCCAGGAGGTCCGCGACCGCATCAACCAGATCCTCGCCGACCTCCCCGAAGCGGCCGATCCCCCGGTCGTCGAGAAGCTCGATCCCGACGCCGCCCCGATCCTCAACCTTGCCCTCGTCGCCGATCGACCCGTCCGCGAACTCACCGAATACGCCGACAAGGTCCTGCGCCGCCAACTGGAGTCGGTCCCGGGCGTGGGGCAGGTCCGCGTCCTGGGCGGACGGAAGCGCCAGATCAACGTCCGCCTTGATCCCGTCCGCCTCCACGCCTTCGGCCTCACCGCGCCTGACGTCCAGCGCGCGCTCCGCTCCCAGAACGTCCAGATTCCCGCCGGCATGGTGAAGGGGACCGGCACCGAAGCCGGCCTGCGCGTCCTCGGCAAGGCGGGCTCCATCGCTGAACTCGCCGATCTCGTCGTCCGCGAACGTGACGGTGCCCTCGTCCGCCTCCGCGACGTCGCCCAGGTCGAGGACGGCGAACAGGAACCGCAGACCGCCGCCCGCCGCAATGGCATCCCCAGCATCCTGCTCTCGATCCGGAAGCAGTCCGGCGCGAACACGATCGCGGTCGTCGACGCGGTACAGGAACGCCTCGACGAAAACCGCCCGCTGCTGCCGCGCGGATACGAGGTCGCCATCGCCCGCGACAACTCCCGCGTCATCCGCACGAGCGTCGGGGCGGTGAAGGAACACCTCGTCCTTGGTGCCGGATTCGCCGCGATCGTCGTCCTCCTCTTCCTGGGCAACAGCCGCGCCACCCTCATCGCCGCCCTCGCCATCCCCACCTCGATCATCGCCGCCTTCGGCGTCATGTGGACCGAGGACCTCACCATCAACCAGATCAGCCTCGTCGCCCTCGCCCTCGCAGTCGGCATCGTCATCGACGACGCCATCATCGTGGTCGAAAACATCTTCCGGCACATCGAGGAGAAGGGGGCTTCCGCTTTTGACGCCGCCATCCATGGCACGCGCGAGATCGGCCTGGCCGTCATGGCCACCACCCTGTCGCTGCTCGCCGTCTTCATCCCCATCGCGTTCCTCAGCGGCATCGTCGGCATGTTCCTCAAGAGCTTCGGCCTGACCATGGCGTTCGCCATCGCGGTTTCTTTGCTCGTCAGCTTCACGCTCACCCCGGCCCTCGCCGCACGCCTCTTCGCCAACCACGAGAAACCCGGCCCCGTCGACCGCGCCCTCGAGCACGCCGTCAACGTCGTGTACCGCCCCATCGAACGGACCTATATGGTCCTCCTCCGCCTTTCCCTCCGACACCGCTGGGCCGTCGTCCTCGCCTGCGTCCTGGTCTTCGCGTCCGTCCCGACCCTGATGAAGATCGTGAAGAAGGACTTCCTGCCTCCGGTCGAGGAAGCCGAGTTCGTCGTCAGCCTCCGCGCCCCGGAAGGATCCACCCTCGCCGCCACCGATCTGCTCGCCGAACGCGTCGCCCGCGAAATCCGCCAACTCCCCGGCGTCGAATCCACCCTCCTCACCATCGGCGACAACGACCAGCGCACCGCCAACCTCGCCGGGATCTACGTCCGCCTGATCGCGCCCGACCAACGCCCCGATTCCCAGGAACAGATCATGGAACGGGTGCGCAACAGCATCGTTCCCCGCTTCCCCGAGGAATGGCGCATCACCGTGCTCCCAGTCCCCGCCTTCAACTCCGGCATGTCCGCAGCGAACGTCCAATACTTCATCGCCGGCCCGGACCTCGACCGCCTGACGGCCGCCACGGCCACCGTCATGAAGGACGCCAGGAACATCCCGGGCATCCGTGACCTCGATTCCTCCCTGATCGCCGGAAAACCCGAGATCGTCGCCCGCGTCGACCGCTCCAAGGCCGGCCAACTCGGCGTTCCGATCTCCGATCTTTCCACCACGCTCCGACTCCTCGTCGGCGGCCTCGACGTCTCGACCTATGACGAAGGCGGCGAGCAGTACGACATCCACCTGCGCGCCCTCGAACCCTACCGCAATCGGGCCGAAGCCCTGCCCCTGCTTTCCGTTCCGTCCGCCCGCACCGGCCCTGTGCCCCTCGGAAACCTGGTCACGTTCGAAGCCGCCGACGGCCCGTCCCAGATCAACCGTCTCAACCGACGCCGGCAGGTGATGATCACCGCCAACAACGCACCCGGATACGGCGAGACCCAGATCCTCGAAGGCATCGAGGCGGCCGTTAAGAAGCTCAACCTGCCCTCCGACTACCTCTCCGGAGCCGCCGGCCGCACCAAGGAGATGAACCGCGCCCAGAAGGCCTTCATGACCGCCTTCCTCATGGCGTTCATCTTCATGTACCTGATCCTCGCCGCGCAGTTCGAAAGCTGGCTGCACCCCGCCACCATCCTCCTCGCGCTCCCGCTCACCCTGCCCTTCGCCATCCTGTCCCTCATCCTCTTCGGTCAATCGATCAACATCTTCTCCATGCTCGGCATCCTCGTGCTCTTCGGCATGGTGAAGAAGAACGGCATCCTCCAGATCGACCACACCAACCAGCTCCGCTCCCAGGGTCTTGAGCGGAACGAAGCCGTCCTCCGCGCCAACCGCGAGCGCCTTCGTCCCATCCTCATGACCACCCTCGCCTTCGTCGCCGGCATGATCCCCATGATGCTCGCGAAGGGCGTCGGTGCCGCCTACAACAACGCCACCGCCGGCGTCATCCTTGGCGGCCAACTGTTCTCCCTCCTCCTCACCCTCCTCGCCACCCCCGTCTTCTACACCCTCTTCGACGACACCATCCGGAGATTTCAACGACCCCGGGCAGAGATTTCGGGATAGGGAGCAAGCTATGGGCGTCCACAGATTTCACAGATTTCACAGATCCCCCGAAGCCGGAGTGGGAAGCGCGGCACGACAGCGGATACCCGGCATAGCACTTGCCAGTCTACGTGGCCGACTTCACCCCGGCCACCCTCCCCACAATCTGCGCAATCTGTGGACCCACACCCTCTCCACATTCTGTGCAATCTGTGAAATCTGTGGACCCGCACCCTCTCCACATTCTGTGCAATCTGTGAAATCTGTGGACCCACACCCTCTCCACAATCTGTGAAATCCGTGAAATCTGTGGACCCACACCCTCTCCACAATCTGTGTAATCTGTGAAATCTGTGGACCCACACCCTCTCCACAATCTGTGTAATCTGTGAAATCTGTGGACCACCCAATCTGCCTTTCATCCGTGGACCTCCTGCGCATCGGTGGATGCTCCCTGTTGCTCTCGCTCGCCTCCTGCGTGTCGCCCATCGGACGCGATCATCAACCGCCCGACGTCTCCGCCATCACCCCGGCCTCCTATACGTGGCAGCCCGCCCAACCCGTGGATCACCTGCCCAAGGGCGAATGGTGGAAGGTCTTCAACGACCCGGAACTCGACGCCCTCGAAGCCCGCGCCCTCGCCAACAGCCCGACCGTCCAGGCCGCGGTGGCCCGCGTCGAACAGGGCCGCGCACGCGCACGCGCTTCCAAGGTCGACTTCTTCCCGGACATCCGATTCCACCCCGCCTTCGACCGCCAACGCACGTCCGGCAATCTGCCCACGCCCGTGCCCGTCAACATCCCGGCGGCCCAGATCAACAGCTTCTCGGTCCCGCTCGATCTCAGCTACGAGATCGACCTCTGGGGCAAGGTCCGACGCACCGTCGAGTCCGCCCGCAACACCGCGGCGGCCAGCGCCGCCGATTACAACCAGGTCCTCCTCACCCTGAGCGCCGACGTCGCCGCCCAGCACTTCACCCGACGCGCCCTCGACACCGAACTCGCCGCCCTGCGCCGAACCCTCGCCCTCCGCGAGAACCAACTCCAACTCCTCGAACAACGCGCCGCCGCAGGCACCATCGCCCAGACCGACGTCATCCGCGCCCGCACCGAACTCTCCAGCACGCGCGCCGACCTCGCCGATGCCACGCGCCTCCGCGAGGAATCCGCCGCGACCCTGGCGCTCCTGTGTGGCGAACCGGCCGGCCGCCTCCCTCTCACCGAAAGCCCCATCGGAACGAATGCGCCCCCGACGGTTCCGCCCGGCCTTCCGGCGCAACTCCTCGAACGACGCCCGGACATCGCGGCTGCCGAACGTCTCGTCGCCGCCCGCAACGCGGACATCGGCGTCGCCAAGGCCGCCTACTTCCCCAGCCTCCGCCTCACCGGAAACGCCGGATTCCTCAGCAGCGATGTCGACTCCCTCTTCACCGCCGACAGCCGCACCTGGTCGATCGGTCCTTCCCTGACCCTTCCCGTGACGGGTTATGCGGTGATCGGCACGCGCGTCCGCAACGCCCGCGCCGCGCACACCGAGGCCACGGCGAACTACCGGCAGGCCGTCCTTGGAGCCATCCGCGACGTCGAAACCTCCCTCGCCCAGGTCCGATACCGCGCCGAACAGTCCACAGCCCTCGCCGAGTCCCTCGCCTCGGCCCGCCAGGCGGAGGACCTCGTCCGACAACGCTACGACCGCGGCCTTGTCAGCCAGGTCGAACTCCTAGACGCCGAGCGCACCCGCCTCCTCGTCGAACTCCGGCACGCCCAGATCCTCGCCCAGCAACACATCGCCTCCGTCCGCCTCATCAAGTCCCTCGGCGGCGCGTGGTGAGGCGGCTCTCACCCCCGCTTCTCCTTCAACGCATTCTTGAACGCCGCCAGCGTCTCCGGACTGACGTGGTGCTCGATGCCTTCCGCATCCATCTCGGCCACCCGCTCGGAAATCCCCAACGACCGGAGGAACGCCACCACGACCTGGTGTCGGGCCTTGCACGCAATCGCCAGATCCCGTCCGGCGTCGGTCAGGAAGATCGAACGATACGGCTGTGACGTCACGTAACCGGCCTTCTGCAACCGACGGATCGTCCGGTTGACCGTGACATGGGTCACGCCGAGGCGTTTCGCCAGATCGACCACCCGGGCCTCGCCGGTCTCGGCGATCTGGTCGGCGATGGCCTCGACGTAATCTTCGGCGGTCTCGTGGGCATGTTCCTGACGGGTCTGCGTGAGGTTGGCGGCCTGGGACTTCGCGCCCGCCGCTCGCGCCTTCCGGACTGGCTGATCGATCTTCGAGGCCATGGCTGTGATGTGGGGAAAACATGCCGACAGCAAGGTTGACGGTCGAGCGGTCATTTTGTAGCTTGCGCTACATGTTGAATGGAAAGCCACATTGTCTGGCAATGACTACGCCATCAGCCGCCCTCAGATCCCCCCTTTCCATCCTCCCCTGCCTGTTCCTCCTGCTCCCGATCCACGCCCAGCAACCCTCCCCGCCCGACAAGTCCACCTTCCACCTCTTCCATCCCACCCCCACCGAATGGATGCGGGAGTTCAGCACCGACCGCCCCGACCAGACCGAATCGCCCCACACCGTGGACGCGGGGCATTTCCAGATGGAGGCCGACGCGGTGACCGCGGAGTTCGACCGCGATCGTACCAACGGTGGTGACGTCCGCTCGACCTCGTGGGGGTCCTCGATCAACCTGAAGGCCGGCTTGTTGAACAACGTGGACATCCAGTTCGTGCTCGATCCCTACGCTCACTCCCGCGTCGAGGATCGCCTGGCCGGGACGGTGGACCAGACCTCCGGTGTCGGGGACCTCCAGACGCGGTTGAAGATCAACCTCTGGGGAAACGACGGCGGAACCACCGCCTTCGCCGTGATGCCCTTCGTGAAATGGCCGCTGTCCGCGTCCGAGGTCCGCAATGGGCGGACCGAGGGCGGGTGCATCTTCATCCTCGGCTGTGAGCTGCCCGCGGGATGGAACGTCACCGCCCAACACGAGGTGGACTTCGTCGCGGGCACCGATCGCGGCCACGACACGGTCTTCATCAACTCGATCACGTTCGGCCACGACATCATCGGGCCCCTGGCCGGATACGTGGAGTTCTTCTCCCTGGTCAGCACCGCGCCGGATTCCCCGTGGCAGGGACAGGCCGACATCGGCTTCACCTATGCCCTCAACAAGCACACCCAGCTCGACTTCGGCTGCAACTTCGGCGTGACCCGCTCCGCTCCTGATTTCAACCCATTCCTTGGATTCAGCCTCCGCTTCTGAGGACCCGCCATTTGACCCCGATCCTTCCATCGACACCTTCTTTCCATGACGACGTTCAGAACAGCGTGGCTCGCACTCCTGGCCGTGTTCGTTGCCCTCACGGGCTACGCGGCTCCCGGAAAACTCCCCCGGAACTACACCATCGTGACCAGCTGCGGCATGGTCACCGACATCGTCCGGGAGGTCGCCGGCACCAACGCCCGGGTCGTGGGCCTCATGGGCGAGGGCGTTGACCCGCATCTCTACAAACCGACCCGTGACGACGTCGCGCGGCTCCTCAAGGCGGACGTCGTCTTCTACTCCGGTCTCATGCTCGAAGGCCGGATGACCGACACCTTCCTCAAGGTCGCCCGCCGCGGCACCCCGGTGTTCGCGGTCACCGAGTTGCTCGACGAGAAGTTCCTGCTCGAACCGCCCGAGTTCGCCGGCCACACCGACCCGCACGTCTGGATGGATGTCGCCGGATGGATCCAGGCAGTGGAGGTGGTCTCGCGATCGCTGGGCCAGGTGGATCCTGATCACGCCGCCGACTACCGCCAGAACGCCAGCCGTTACGCCGCCAGGCTCACCCAGCTCAACGACTACGCCAAGAAGGCCCTCGGCAGCATCCCGGCAGATCGTCGCGTCCTCATCACCGCCCATGACGCCTTCAATTACTTCGGACGCGCCTACGGGATCGAGGTACGCGGCATCCAGGGCATCAGCACCGAGTCGGAGGCCGGCGTCGCCGACATCAACAATCTCGTCGACCTGCTCGTGTCGCGGAAGGTTCCCGCCATCTTTGTCGAATCCAGTGTCTCCGACAAAAACATCAAGGCCCTCGTGGAAGGCTGCCGCTCGCGCGGCCATACGGTGAAGATCGGCGGACAGCTCTTCTCCGATGCCATGGGTCGTCCCGACACCTACGAAGGCACCTACATCGGCATGCTTGACCACAACATCACCACGATCACCCGGGCGCTCGGCGGGCAGGCGCCGGAACGCGGGCTGAACGGACATCTGAGCGCACCGAAGGAAGGCGAAGCCCACCCATGAGCGAACCCTCGCCTGAAATCCACCCGCTGGAGGTCCGCGACCTGAACGTCGCCTATCAGACCAAGGTGGTGGTGTGGGATGCCGACTTCGACGCGCCCGCGGGCAAGCTCGTCGCGATCGTGGGCCCAAACGGTGCCGGCAAGAGCACGCTGCTCAAGGCCTCGCTGGGGCTGCTGCCCATTGCTTCCGGAAGCGTCCTGTTCTTTGGCCAGCCTTACGCCAAGGCCCGTCATCGGGTGGCCTACGTGCCCCAGCGCGAAAGCGTCGACTGGGACTTCCCGGTCAACGCGGTGGAGGTGGTCGCCATGGGGCTCTACCGCCGACTGGGGTGGTGCCGCCCGGTGAGCCGGAAGGAACGGGATCTGGCGCAAGCGGCACTCGCCAAGGTCGGCCTGGCCGATCATTCCACCCGCCAGATCAGCCAGCTTTCCGGCGGCCAGCAGCAGCGCGTCTTCCTCGCCCGCGCCCTCGTTCAGGACGCCGACCTCTACTTGATGGATGAACCCTTCGCCAGCGTCGACGCCGCCACCGAGAGGGCCATCGTCGAGGTCCTCCGCGAATTGCGTTCACGCGGCAAGACCGTCGTGTGCGTCCACCACGACCTACCCACCGTTCCCGAGTATTTCGACCACGTCGCCCTGCTGAACATGAGGGTCGTCGCCCAGGGCCCGGTGGAAACCACCTTCACCGCGGAGAACCTCCGCAAGACCTACGGTGCCCGACTCACCCTCCTCGAGGAGGCGGCCGCCGCCGTCGAACGCGCGCGCGTCATGACCCGCCACCGCCCATGAAGCCCGCACGCATCCTTGCGACGCTTTTCCTGCTGCTGACGCTCGGCTTCGTGGGTCCGCTTCCCCGCACCATCGCCGCGGAAACCTCCCACGCCTCCAAACGTTCGCTCACCGAGACCCGCCTCGAATGGCCCACACGCGAGAAGCTGTGGCGCACCGTCTCCCTCGCCGATTACAACACCCGCGTGGTCTTCGGCGGCGTCACGGCCCTCGGTGCCGCCGGCGGCCTGGTGGGCACCTTCCTGCTGCTCCGGAAGCGATCCCTCCTCAGTGACACCGTCAGCCATTGCACGCTGCCCGGCATCGCCATCGCCTTCCTCGTGTCCGAGGCCCTGGGATTCCAGGATCGATCCCTGCCCCTGTTGCTCTTTGGCGCTGCCGCCACCGGAATCCTCGGCATGGCCTCGGTGGCGGCCATCCGGGCGCGCAGCCATCTCAAGGACGATGCCGCGCTCGCCATTGTCCTGAGCGTCTTCTTCGGCCTGGGCGTCGCGCTCATGGTCGTCATCCAGCAACTCCCCACCGGGAACGCCGCCGGCCTCTCCCACTTCATCTATGGCAAGGCGGCTTCCATGACCGCCGGCGACGCACAGTTGATCCTCTACGCCAGCCTCGCCATCGCCTTCGTCTGCGGCGCGCTGTTCAAGGAGTTCAAGATGCTCTGCTTCGACACCGCCTTCGCCCAGGCACAAGGCTGGCCCGTCCTCGCCCTCGACCTCGCCCTCATGGGACTCGTCGTCGCCGTCACGGTCATCGGACTTCAAGCCGTCGGCCTCCTCCTCGTCGTCGCCCTGCTCATCATCCCGGCCGCGGCCGCCCGGTTCTGGAGCCATCGTCTCGGCATCACCCTCCTGCTCGCCACCGGCATCGGAGCCGTCAGCGGACTCGTCGGGGTCATCGCCAGCGCCCTCTTTCCCCGACTCCCGGCCGGTGCGGTCATCGTCCTCGCCGCCGTATTCTGCTTCGCCGTCAGCTTTGTGTTCGGAGCCGAGCGCGGACTCTTCCGCCACTGGCTCGAGCAACGCCGCGTCGGCCGCAGCGTCGCCCGACAACACCTGCTCCGCGCCCTTTACGAATGGTGCGAACGCAGCCCCCGATCGGGGAAAGCGGAAGCTCCGGCCCAGTTGCTCGACCGCCCTGTGCCCCTCGAGGCATTGCGCACGGACAACCATTGGCCCGAATCCCGCCTGCGCAGTCTTCTCCGGCTGGGTCGTTCCGAGGGCCTGCTTTCCACCGATACCGGCGGCAATCACGCCCACCTGACCTCCCGCGGAAAGATCGAAGCCCGGCGCGCCACCCGGAACCATCGTCTCTGGGAAACGTACCTGCTCCGCTACGCGGATGTCGCCCCACAGCACATCCACCACAACGCCGACCAGATCGAACACGTCATCGACCCCAACATCGTGAACGAACTCGAGGAACTCCTCGCCGGCCAGGACGACGTCCTCCTCGTGCCCGCCGACCCCGAACCACCGCGCCCAGGCACAACCGGAGGACTCGCGTCATGAACTGGACCGAACTCGACACCTGGATCGTCATCACCGGCGTCCTCATCTGCATGGCCTGCGCCCTGCCCGGAACCTTCCTGCTCCTCAACCGCCAGAGCATGCTCGGCGACGGCATCAGCCACGCCGTCCTTCCCGGCCTCGCCATCGCCTTCCTCGTGACCCAGTCCCGCGATCTGCTGCCGATGGTCATCGGAGCCATCATCGCCGGGGTCATCACCGCGGTCCTGACCCAACTCGTCCAACGTCTGGGCCAGGTCGAGAACGGCGCTGCGCTCGGGGTCGTCTTCTGCGGCCTCTTCGCCACCGGCCTGATCCTCATCCGCGTCGCCTCGGACAAGGTCGACCTCGATGCCGACTGTGTGCTGTACGGCTCGATCGAGACCGCCGTGGTCGACGTGGGGCGCGTCCCACGGGTTGCGTGGATCAGCGGCGGACTGCTCCTGGCCAACGCGCTGCTGACGGCGCTGTTCTACAAGGAGCTTCGCCTCGCCGCCTTCGATCCCGCGCTCGCCACCACGCTTGGCTTCAACGCGAATGCCATCCGCCTCGGTCTGACACTGGCAGCCTCCGTGACCACCGTCCTGGCCTTCGAGAGCGTGGGCAGCATCCTCGTCATCGCCATGCTCGTCGTCCCTGCCGCCGCCGCCTCCATGCTCACCAATCGCCTCCACTGGCTCCTCCTGTGGGCGCTCGGCTTCGCTGCCCTCAGCGCCGTGCTGGGGCATGTCGCCGCCATCACCCTCCCCGGCTGGATCGG
>JAIXZE010000029.1 GCA_027489875.1 Verrucomicrobiales bacterium | reverse complement strand
GTTCCGCGCCGTGACGCTCCGTGAGCAAATGATTGGGTTGGGTCGCCAGGCGAAGGCTGCATCGCGCGCCCTGGCGGGACTGACGTCGGCCGAGAAGGACGCCTGCCTGCGGGCCATGGCGGATGCCATCGAGGCGGCCGCGCCGGTGTTGATCGATGCCAACGCCCGCGACCTTGAGGTCGGGAAATCGCTGGGATTGTCGGCGGCCATGATGGATCGGCTGGCGCTCACGGCACCGCGCATCTCCGCGATGGCCGCCGGCCTGCGTGAGGTGGCCGCGTTGCCGGATCCGGTGGGGCGTACCCTCGACGAACGCACCCGCCCGAACGGGCTCCGTTTGGTGAAGGTTTCGGTGCCGATCGGCGTGATCGTGATCATCTATGAGTCGCGTCCGAACGTCACCGCCGAGGCCGCCTCGCTGTGCTTCAAGACCGGAAACGCCACGATCCTCCGCGGCGGCAAGGAAGCCCTGAACTCGAACCGGTTGATCGCCGACACGCTGGTGTCCGCCGGACGCCGCGTCCTCGGCGACCGCTTTCCCGCACATGCCATCCAGGTGGTTCCCACCACGGATCGCGAGGCCGTGCCCGAGTTGCTTGCGTTGACGGAATACATCGACCTCTGCATGCCCCGCGGCGGCGAGAGCCTGATTCGCGCCGTGACGGCCAGCAGCCGGGTGCCCGTCATCAAGCATTACAAGGGCGTCTGCCACGTGTACGTCGATCGCGCCGCCGACCTTCGGATGGCTGAGGAAATCCTCTTCAACGCCAAGTGCCAGCGTCCGTCCACCTGCAACGCGGCCGAGACGCTCCTGGTGGATCGTTCCATGGCCGCCAGCTTCCTTCCCGCCGCCGCGGAACGTCTCGCCACCAAGGGCGTCGAGTTCCGGGCCGACCCGGAATCGTTGCCGGTCCTCCAGAAGGCGCTCGCGGGTCGCGATGTCCTCGCGCGCGCTGCTTCCGAGGAGGATTTCTCCACTGAGTACAACGATTACGTGATCAACGTCCGGGTCGTCGACGGCGTCGGCGGGGCCATCGATCACATCGCCCGGTATGGTTCTGGGCACTCGGACGCCATCGTCACCGCGGATGCGTCCACGGCCGACCGATTCCTGCGCGGGGTGGATTCCGCCGCCGTTTACTGGAACGCGTCCACGCGGTTCACCGACGGATACGAGTACGGCATGGGCGCCGAGATCGGCATCAGCACCGACAAGATCGGAGCCCGGGGACCCATGGGCCTCGAGGAGTTGTGCTCCTACAAGTGGATGGGATTCGGCCAGGGGCAGGTCCGGGCCTGAGGCCCGGCCTCAGTACCAGTAGACGGTGTTCCCACCCGGTCCGCCGACGGCCCGGGCCTTGATCTGCATCTTGGGTCGCACGACCACGCTGCCGTCGGCCTGGCCCACCGGTTGGTCCGGGCTCAGCGAAAACTCGAGGAAGTGTCGGCTGACCTTGGGCGCATTGAACCTACCCAGGTGCCCGACATCCCACGTCACCGACCCGGGCGAGTCGCTCACGCGATGCGTGATGAAGGCCCGGGAGGAATCGCATTCATCCGCGCGCCTCGGCCACGCGGGTTCGATGTCGGCTGCCGCCGGATCCTTGCTGCCGCTGATGGACTGGAACTTCATGCCCGGGAAGTTCGCGAACCACATGTAGGGCGTGTAGACCATCGCCGCCGTCGTGTCCCACCCGCCGTAGTCGCGCGTGGTGGCGTCGGCGAAGTTCGTCATGCTCGCGTAGTTCAGCCAGAGCTTGCCGAAGGTCTTCGCCGTGATCGGACAGATCAGGACCTTCGTGTCCGTAAGGTACTTCCCACGCATCGAGTCCACGATGCTGTCCTTCCGACCGGAGGTGCGGTGATAGTCCGGACTGCCATCGTCGTGCTGCTGGAAGCGACCCCGGTTGTCGTCCGCGTACATGATCTGCGGGAGGTATTGGCTCCGGATGTTGTTCACGCACGCAATCCGGCTGGCCTTGTACTTGGCCTTCGCCAGCGCCGGCAGGAGCATGCCCGCCAGGATCGCAATGATGGCGATCACCACCAGCAACTCGATGAGCGTGAATCCGTCGGGACGTGGGGGCAGGGGAGTTTTCACGGGGTGATGACGGCTTTGCTGTTGTCGCAACGTCATGAAGGCCCACCCCGACTCTGTCAACTCCCGGGCAGGCCTCGGAGATAAGTCCACACGTCCTTTTGTTGGCCGCGCTCCCAACCCGACCTTCGCACCCGCGCCGTCGCCGCCGCGACAGGTGCGGAGCACCGACAGATGATAGCCCACGGCGCGAGCCGTGGGTTCCGTCCCCGGATCGGATTGAGCCCCGGACGGGGCGACAGATGCCGCCGCACGTCCCCCTTCGAGGCTTTGCGGCTTGGCGGCTTTGTTTTCCCCGTCTTTCTGTGAAGGGGACACGGGAAAAAAAGCCGCCAAGCCTCGAAGCCGCCAAGGGGACGGGATCCGCCGAAGGGAGCGAAAGGAGGACCCAGTGCCAAACCAAACTCTCCTTCGCGCCTGAGCGTGAGCCCGCGCAAATCCATTCCCGATCTTGCCTCACGCGAAGCCGCGAAGGCCGCGAAGAAGGGCCGGACTTCGCGCGCTTCCACCCCCACGTTTCTACGCGCGCCGTCGCCGCCGCAGATCCCCTTTGAGGCTTTGCGGCTTGGCGGCTTTGTTTCCCCCGTCTTTCCGCGAAAGGAACACGGGAGGAAAAGCCGCCAAGCCTCGAAGCCGCCAAGGGGGCGGGATCCGCCGAAGGGAGCCAAAGGAGAACCCAGTGCCAAGCTCTCCTTCGCGTCTTCGGAAAGCGCCAAGCGAAGCTTGGCGGATCTAATGAACTGAAATGTGTTCATCATGGTAAATGGTCGAAAGTCATGTAGCCGGACCCAAAGCGTCTGGTGGGCAACC
>JAIXZE010000091.1 GCA_027489875.1 Verrucomicrobiales bacterium | reverse complement strand
GTAGTATCCGACGATCGTCACCTCGGGCGTGCTGACCTTCGCCGGCCAGGTGATCTCCAGATGCTGGACGTCAACGCCGTTGATGTACTCGTGATGATTCCCCACCTGCGGCATGCGCGGTGCCGTAGGTCCGACGCGATCACAGATTGTGACCAGCAACCCCTGCGAAATCGCGCCGTCGCGCGCCAGGAGGTCCCGGGCGGCCACGAAGTAATAGAACTGCTGGCCGTTCTTGAACGGCACGCCGTCGTCCTCCGCGACCCCATTGTCGTCCAGGACGAACCCCATCGTGCCGTCGTCGTTGGCGTTCATCAGCACCGGCAGGCGGTTCACCCGGCGCACCGCCGGATTCGAGCCGACCCATCCTGCCAGCGCCGTGGCCGTGGGCGGCTGCAGGTGCAGGTTGTTCGCCACCGCGAAGGCGCGATCAATCCGGTACAGGTTGAAGCCGTAGCTCAACAGCCCAAGGCGATGATGGTCCGGGGTGAGGTTCCACCGGAAGCGGGCGTTGAGATGACCCGTGGCGCGATCATCGAACACCTGCGACAACGCGATCGGTGCCGGCATCAGCGTGGGCTTGCCGCCTTCCACCGTGACGCGTCCCAGCACCGCGAGATCGCGATTCGTCACGAGGTCATAGTCGCGCACCTCGTACGTCACCACCGCGTTGTTGGGAATGAGTTCCCCGTAGCTGAGCCCCAACGCCAGGTTCACCGAGGGATGCAGGCGGCCCATCAGCAGGAGGTTGCCGTAGTGTTCCTCCGGTTTCGCCATCACGCCGCGGATCACCGCGCTCAACTTGTGCGGCAGCGAAAGCGCCGGCGCGGGAACCAACTCGCCGAACAGTTCGTCCAGGCGTTCGCCCAACTCGGGCACCGGATCGCCCAGGTTCTGCGCGCGGTTCAGGATCGTCGTCAGGATCGCCGGATCCGTCTGCACGGCGAGGATCGCCTTGCGCTCGTAGGGCGCGTTGGAATCCGCCGCTCCCGGCTTGGCGTACACGGCCAGCTTGCGCGCCTGCAGGAGGCCCGGCTCGGCCGGCTGCAACGCGATGTACGACCAGTCGCGGTTCTGGTTGTCGCGCCACGTCGTGCCAACCGTGAACAACACGTCCGGCAACACCTGCGCCATCACCGGCCGCAACAGCGACAGGCCCGTCGCCACCAGCAGGAGGGATCGGAGGAGGGTCAGTTTCATGAAAGGATTCGGTGGAGGTGGAGTTCAGGGTTCACTGCACGGACTTCGACCACTTGCCGTTCTCGTACACCATGGATGCGGTCTTCTTGAACTTGATGCAGAACAGGGGGCAGTAACCGATCGTCCCCTCGAGTTTCCCGCTACCCAGCAGGCGCGGCCCGCTCGGATTGCTCACCCCCACCAGCACGATCTCGCCGGTCACCGACACGATGCACAGCACCTCGCCATGCACCCCGAGCTTCATCTTCGCGACGTACGTCGGCCCCTCGGCGAACACGCCGATGCCGGATCCCACCGTCGCCGTCAGGGTGAAGAAGCACGTGCTCTTGATGCCGATGAGCTGGTTGATTGGGATCGTGAACTCGCCGTAGCCGTAAGCTCCCGTGAACGGCGGATCGCCCAGCACCTTCGCGACATCCTGGTCCCAGAAGAACGGATCCAGCGAACACGTCCGCCCGAACATGAGCCCGCCCTTCGCTCCAAATCCCTTGCCGACCTTCATCGCGAGGGCGGCGCTGAAGTAGTTCTCCTCGGCACCGAACATCATCGCGGCCCCGAGTTCCTCGATGATGAACTGGTTCCCGAACTTGAGCTTCCCGGTCAGCTCGAAGCCCGCGCCCATGCCGCGCAGCCGCGTGCTGCCCGGCAGGTTCTCCATCACGAACTTCGAGTTCAGGCTCGCCCGCAACCCCGGGTACGCCCACTCCAGACTGACGTCTTCGGCACCCGCCGTGACCTCCACGGTCTTGCCACCCGCCGGGAGGCACTCAGCTGCGGTATTCTCCGAGTTCAGCTCCTTCACCTGGAGGTAACCCGCCAGCTTCATCTTGTCGGATAGGTTCAGCTCCAGCTTGCCGTCCAACCGCAGCAACGTGATCGAGTCACCCTTCACGTGCGCATGTCCCTTGAGTTCCGCTGCGCCCAACGTCTTGCCGACGTCCTCGCCCAGCATCTCCTCCACGCGCTGGTCGATCGCCGAGAAGATCGGTGCCAACGCCTCGCGCAACACGCCGTTCAGCTCCCCAAACGCCGTATCCATCGCGCTGCGGATGCGTTCGTCGACTTCGTAGAACCATTGCTTGAACACGCGCTGCGAAATCTCGGCCGCCACGCTGCCGTGGAACCGGTCCTCGCACTTCTGCCGGAAGATCGACTTCAACGCGGCGGGCGTCTGGTTCAGGAAGGGATCGTCCAACCCGATCTTCACCGTCCCCGACCACGCCACGATGTCGCCCTGCATCTTTGCGAAGGTCTGGTTGAGGGCACCCTCCACCTTGCCGACCTCGCCCTCGATCTCCTTCGTGATCTTGCCGAGCTTCGCCAGTTCCTTCTCCAGCGTCGCCAGCAACTCATCCAGGTTCGCCGCGGCCTCGCTGATGTTGTCGAGCGCCGGCCCTGACTTCTCCGCGAGCTTCTCCACCTCGTCGGCGAACTCGGCGTCATCAAACTTCTTCGCGTAGGTCTGCGCGCCCTTCACCGCGACCTTCAGGAACTCCTCGTGCACCCCGCTGCCGGCCACCTTCGTGACCTTGCGGATCTCGCCGATCATGTCGCGCACCTGCTTCAACCGCAGGTTGACCTCCTCCATGATCAGCGGGACGCCTTCCGAAAACTCCATGGGCTTCATCACGCCCTTGCGCACCGCGCCGTCCGCCGCGAACAACGGGGCGATCACACCCGCCACCGGCTGCTTCCATTTCCGCAATGCCGGATCCCAGTTCGCCAGCAACGCCGCATGCAACGCGTCCATCGCCGGTGGCATCGACTTGTCGAAGGCACCCTTGAACAGATCGCGATGGCTCGTGCTCAGCAACTCCTCCAACGCGAGGTTGCCGGCCTTCAGGATCTCCGTGGAAACGACGCCCTCCAGCAGCCCTTGGTACCCCTCGAGCTTCTCGAACACGAAGTTCGCGATGTTGGCTACCGGGAACCCGTCGTACTGCGCCCCGAAGGAAATCTCCGCCGACTCATGGTTCAGGTGCTTCAGGTGGTGCTCCACCGAGACCACGAAGAGATCGATCTTCTTCGGCTCCACCCCGACGAATTGCTTCGTCGTGCCATTCCACTTCAGCGGGTAGTCAAAGCGCACCCGCTCCAGCCAGAGTTTCTGCGCCCGGACCCGGTACTTCGTGCTCGTGTCCGAAGCTCCCTGCCGATACGTCGCCAGCGTCAACCCCTGCGCTGCCGGCATGCCGCGGTTCGCACCATCAAACGGATTCACCGTGAAGAAATTCTCCGCTTCCGTTCCGAATCCCTCGTTCGGCCATCCGCCCATCAGGTGGACCGGCGGCTCGGGATCGTCCTTCATCGCCGAGGTGTGCGCGTGCACGCGCAGGTCCTCGAACAACGGCACGTCCAGCTTCAGCGCCAGGTTCATGTACCCCGTGCCATCCGCCTGGATTCGGTAATCGTTCAGGTAGGCGTCATTCACCGGCGTTGCCGCATAGGACGCGCCGCCGCCCGCCGGCACGTCGATCTGCGTCGGCAGCTTCAACCGGGAGTCAAACGGCAGGTCCAATGGCCCGTCCGCCTTGGCGCAGTCCGCCGACGTGATCAGGTTGCCGTCCGGAAAGAATCCCCACGTGCCCGACAAGGGTTCCTTCACCACGCCCGCCCACGCATGAACGCCCAGCGTCAGGAATCCCTTGCCCGGATCGCAGAAGTCGTCGGCCTTGCGCTCGAAGTTCAGCTGGCGCGTCACGAAGTCCGCCTTCCAGTACTTCAGCTGCTTCACTTCCTCCGACTGCCCCGCCGGCAGTTCCGCCTCCTTCAAGCCACCCAGGCAGTCCAGTCGCAACCGTTCGAACGCCTGCGTGAACTCCGACGGATACGGCACCGACACCGAACCGGCCGTGCGCGAATCCACGTTCTCGTTGCTCAGGAAATTCAGGCCGTAGGTCGTGAACGTGAACGGATACCCGTACAGCGCGAGGTTCGTCGGGAACGTCCCGTTGATCGCCTCGTGGATGCCGCTCACGCCGCTCGCACGCACGTAGTACTTCACGCGGCTCGTCAGCGGATAGGTCCCTGACAGCGCCCCCGCGATCACGCTTTCCGCACGCTTGGTCGGCTCCTGCGCCACGCGGAAGTTCAACCCCGGATAATCCGCGTTCCCCTGAGTGTACGCCGCCGTCCCCGGCCGCTCCACCTGCCCCGCCTGATCGGCGCGCACGCCCGTGTTTAGCAACACGCCCGCCGACTCCACCGTCGAGCCATTGCCCTGGTCCGCGCGCAGGAACACCCCGCTCATGTGGAACCCGGCATTGGTGAACGCCTCCGTCGCGTAGGCGGGACGGCCCAGCTTCGAGATCCAGCCCCACTTCAATCCCTTCTTGAACTCCAGCACGCCCGGAGCCACCAACCCGCCGTCCCGCGTGAACCGCAACCGGTCGTCCACCGGGTTCATCTGCAACATCTCCATCGGGGCCGGATTCCCGCAGTCCGCGTCCTCGCAATTGATGTCGTAACCCACGAACACCGACAACGCGCTCTCCAGGGCGCTGTCTTCCGGCACCACCAGGTCGTCGTCGATCCGCATCGTGCCGCCCTTGCTCCACTGCACCACCGCGTTCAGCGGCCGATGCGCCAGGATCGCCCCGCCATCGAAACTCACCACCGCATCCATCCGCGCCCCACGATTCGCGTCCGCGGTGACGCTCACATTCCCCGACACCCCGCTGACATACCGCCAATACAGGTCGTTCGAGGGCTTCCGCCGGTCCTGTGCCGGCACGGGAAGCGCGTCGAGCGCGTCGTATTCCTCCGCCCGGACATACTTCACCGAACCGGTCGTCACGAACTCGAACCGGGATTGCTGCAGGAACCACGTCAGGCCCGACGCCTCGAACCACATCGGCTTGCTCTCTTCGACGCCCCACATCGGTCCCGGGGCCGTCAAGGACGCCGCCACCGGATCCAGCACCGCGTTCAACACCGCGTTGAAATACTTCACTACGGACTCCGCCACCCGACCGTTCGGCAGCGTCCGGTAGCCCAACCCCGCCGGCAGGCGCACCGCCAGGTCCGCCACCGCCCCGGTGGCCGACAACCGCAGGTTCTGCCGGAGGTAGGAGACCGTTCCCAACGTCTCCGGATCCGGTCCGTTTCGCGACGGCACCACCGTCCCCGACAACAGTTGCGCCACGCCGTTCGTCAGCAGTCGCACCGACAACGCCGTGCCATCCCCGTAGGTGTAACTCGCATCCGCCGACACCACGCCCGAGCCGCCGTCCACCACCAGCGTCGTCCGGACGCCGTTTGCCTGGTTTTCGAGCATCTGGGGCGCATTCGCGATGCTCGTGAACCGACTGGTCACCGATCCGAACATCAGGGTGCCGTTGAAATGAAGGAGTTGCCGCGGAGCCAGGGCCTCCGAGTTTCCAACGACCGAAATCGCCACCGCTGGCGACTCGAAATGCCCGACCGAAACCGTCAGCCGATACTGCCGCCGCGGATCCAACTGCTGTCCATCGGCCGGACGGAAGTTCAGGGTGGGATTGAACAGCGACACCATCGGCTTCTTCAGCGCAGCGTTGAAATGGCTCGGCATGCCGTTGGTCCAGTCGATCGTCGAGTCCGCCAACGGGATCAGCGCATCGGTCTCGGCATCCCGGAGCTGGAGCGACAACCGGAACCGGATGTCGGTATTGAACGGGGCCACCGCAAACCCGTCGTACCGGTGCACCTCCAGGTTCGCGGTCACCTGCAGGTCATCCTTCTGCGGATCCGTCTTCACCAGATAACTCGTCAGCCACGTTCCACCCTTCACGAAGGGGACCACGTGCACCGCGGGGTCATCGCTCAGCAACCCCTTGAACTGGATGAAGCGTCGGTACTCGTCCGCACCGGTCTGCCCCGCCCCCACCGTCCCCGGCGGGAGCGGATTCCCCACCGGACGCCGCAACAACTGGGCTTCCACCCGATAGTTCACGTACGGATTCAGGATCCCCGACGGGGTCAGCCCCGCCTCGAACACCACCAACTGCTGCGCCCCGGCCGGTTGCGCCGGCGTGAACGTCACCGTGCGCACCACATCCACATGATCGTCGCCGCCGCTCAGCGGTTGCTTCACCCCGGATTCATTCACCAGGAAGAACCGCAGCGTGTACTCAAAGCTCGAATCCCCCGTCGCCGTCTTCGTGAAGGTCACCCGGCCACGCCCTTCGATCCGGTTCCGGTCCGACGCCGGATCGGGGTTCAGCACGTCCGATTCGATCACGTAGCCCGTGTAGTTCGGCACGCTGACCTCGGTGATCTGGTTGTTGATGCCCGCCACCACCCACGACGCCGCCAACCACCACAGGGCCAAAGCGCCCACACCACGGACCGCGACGGCCGCCAACCATCGGGAGCCGCCGTCCAGGGAAAGAGTCGAAGCCTTCATGTCCGCCCCTTCCTACGGGATCCCCGAGCGAAGGTTACGAACGTTGGTTACATACCCCT
>JAIXZE010000168.1 GCA_027489875.1 Verrucomicrobiales bacterium | reverse complement strand
TGGACGTCGTTGGCCCCGATCCTAATCCCCAGATTGGAGAAGGCCGCCGAACGTTACCTGATGACGAAACCTGTAGAGGTCGGCCCTTGGTTCTACAGGAGTGAAAGCTATCCCAACGACCTGATCGCAGGACTTCACGCCCTGGTGCTTCTCCAAGGCACATCTTCCAGCCCAATCCGTCCCCTGCCAACCGAGGTCTGGAAACGTTGGATCCCAGCCATCTTGCGAAGTCCAGAGTACGGCAGTCGCGAAGACCGGAAGCAACTCGTAGCAGCCGCCTTCAAGAATGCCCCAACTGCAGCGGAGGAATGGATGATCAAGGCCATGGATGCAGCGATTGCCGAGCAATACGGCTTTGGGATCCTCGCGTGGGTTCCCGAACCAATGCCTCCTGGACTGGGGCGATATCTGCTCGATGTCATAAAGTCGGCCAGCACCGCTCCTACTATCGTGGGTGAGTTGGTTCGAATCCTATGGCAGAGACCTCTGCCTGGACTTTCGACTTGGGTGGAGGAATCCCTGCGGTCAGGTGATGCCACCACTTCTGGGCACATCGGGCGGACAATCGAGCTGTGCCAGTTCCTGGTCACCGAAGCGAAAGCGGCTCAGTGGCCCTGGATTTGGAGCGTCATGGAACGTTCTGAGACGATTGGTCGGACGGTTTTCACGACCATGGCCGAGCATAGTTATCACTTTGAACTTCCAAGGATCCTGAGCGGTGTTGCCGAAGGAGATCTCGCACGACTCTGGGAAATGACCGTGCAACACTTTCCACCCGCCGAATACCCCCAAAAGCATGGCAGCGGCACTGTTACCCAAGCCGAGCAGATTGCGGGATCCAGAGATCAGTTGTTGATGCATCTCGGACGAATCGGAACCTCCGGAGCCTGCGAACAACTCTCCCGCCTCGCACGCTCTTACCCCGAGTTCGCCTGGATCCGCCAACTGGAGCGACAGGCCTTCGCCAATCGCCGAAAGAACGAGTGGCAACCCATCGATCCGAAACTCCTGTTTCAAATGCCACGAAACCCACGCAGCCGATGGGTGGAATCGGAGGCGCAGCTGCTGGAGGTCATTGTCGACTCGCTGGAACAGTTTGAAGCACGCCTGCAGGGTCCCAATCCGTTGGCCCGTCTGTTGTGGAATGACTCAGGGAAAGCGACAGAGCCCACACCAAAACTGGAGGACGCTGTATCCGACTGGGTCACCTCCGAACTGCGTCGTGATTTGCAGGCGCAAGGCATCGTCCTCAACCGGGAAGTCGTCGTTCGGACTACGGACCGCCTCGACATCCTCATCCAGGCGACCCCCTTCGATGCCAAATCCGATCAGTTCCGGCAGGTTAGTGTCATCATCGAGGTCAAACGGGATTTCAATCCGGGGGTCGACCATGCGATGGAGACGCAATTGGACGACCGGTATCTGTCCGACAACAACTGTCAGACTGGCCTTTACCTGGTTGCCTGGTTCAACCGTAACCGACAGCGCGGAGAGAAAGCTCAGAAGAGACTCACGGAATTCCGCGACAAGCTGAAGGATCAGGCCGCCAAGTTATCCACGGCGGGTAGGAACCTTCGCGCTTGGGTCCTCGACTGTTCGCTGCTGAAGCAGACCGAGCTCACCAAGCCAAAGAATCGGACCAAGTCTCCCAAACCCGGCAAGTCCGCCCGCAGACGACGCACGCAACGCAGGCCACTCAAAGACTGATTCGGGATGTTGTCGTACCGCCGGCCAATCCGGTCAGTTCGGTGAGCGGAGCTGGATGGCTGCGAGCCAGGCGTGAAATCGGGTACGCCAAATTCGCTTCAGAAGGACTCATCGCCAGAATCCGGCTTCTCCGTTGCAACGGTGGGCACGATGTCAGGCCCTTGGTATCGCCCCTGCTTGTCCAAGTGATCGTTCTCCCAACCCCGATCGCGTTGGTAAACGGCAGGCTTGAACTTCCAGATCCGAAGCTTGTGATTCAATCGACTGGTAAGGTCGCCACCATGCCCCGTCGTCTCAAACCAGTTGAAGGCCGAGGATCCACGGGCCTCTGCATCGAACCGACGCAATGCACGATAAACGTGCAAGGCCAGCTCGTGGCGAACCTTTTGCTTGTCGGACATCCCCCTCTGACCTTCCTGCCTCCGCAAATGCATCTTGTTGCCGTGCGATCCGGCGGCACCCATCAGCACGTCGCACAACTGCATCCGGAGGTGCTTCTTGCTGTTCACGAAGCTGACATCGACCACCAGGTCCAGACGGTTCAGGTACCGGGGCAATTCCTGCGCAAACTGTTTGAGAAGGCCCGTGTGCTCCTGACTCGAGTGATTGTCCAACCGGATGAAGATCTGGTCGCATCCATCGAGGGCCGTGGGAAGATAGCGTAGTCCAAAGGCATGCTTCAGGAACTGGTAGCAAATCCTGAACTGCGTATCCAAATCCGAGCTTGGTCCATCTCCCGCAGCCGGGGTAACGACGTAGGCCCGGTCCAGAAAGATCTGCCTGTAGTGGATCGGCAGTTCCTTCAAAACCCGGAAGAATTCATCCACCAACTCGCAGTACAGTGGGAGTGACTGCCTGGAGACGTTCGACTACTTCACCTCCATCGCCCTATTCACTCCGCCGCGGACGCGCAGGAGGGCGGTTTCGAGTCGCCCCAAATCGGCTTCAAGCCCAAAGACACCCCCGAAGAAGCACCAATAGCGATTGGGAGGCTTCGACCCATGTGTCCAAGCCTCATCGGCACACAACTCGTAGATCCTCGGCATTTGGGTAAAAAAAAGACCCTGAGCTTCTTACCCCCTTGGGGTGGCCGCACGCCCTACAGCGTGAAGCATCGGAGCTCAGAGTCGGCTTAAGAGTTCGCTCGTCCTCCAATGAAGTCAACCGAGGCT
>JAIXZE010000195.1 GCA_027489875.1 Verrucomicrobiales bacterium | reverse complement strand
TGCCGCAGGGTCGGCGGTGCCGATGAGCTTCGCCAGGCCCTCCGGCATCACCCGGGCTCGTCGCAGGGCCCAGGCACGCTCGAGGATGAAGGCCAGTGCCACCACTGACATCCCGAGCATCAGCCACGTAAACGCTCCACCGTCCTTGATCCAGTCCACCATGCTTGTGTCTCTCGTGGGAACCGGCGCCCTCGCCCGTCCCCGGGGTTCCGTTCAGTTCAGACTATAATGAAAGGTAAAGGTGATCTCGCGCGAATCCCGGCCAATGGTCCGGCGCATCGACTCCGGCCAGCGCGCATACGGTGCCTGCGACAGGATCGCGCTCTCACAGAGCAACGACCAGATCTCGCCCACCTGCGACTCCACCTGCGTCATGTCCGCAATGGTGCCGTCGGCCCTCAACTGGAACTTCAGCACCACCCGCCCGACGCGATCCAAGGCGTAATGATGTTCATCCAGCAACGCGTACCACCGCTGCTGCACCGCGTAGATCAACGCCTGATCGTAGTTCGCAAACGGGGACTCCTTCACGTCCAGCGACGCCTCCATGGAGAAGCGTCGGACGCCGCCGTCCTGCTTCATCTTTTCGCCCACGATCACCCCCTTCTGCTGGCGGGCTTCCGCCACCCGCTTGATGGGCTTCCGGCGCGGCGCGGCTTCCTCTTCCGCAGGTTGGGGCTTGGCTTCCGGTTGCGCCGGACGAGCCGGCTGCGGACGCGGCACCGAGGGGTTTGGCGTCACCTTCGCCAATTGGGTCTCCCCTGCCTTCAGGCCGCCTTCGGGCTGCGCCTCGACCTTCGGCCGATCCACCTTCGGTTCCTTCGATGGCGTGACGACCTCGGCAACCTTGGGCGCTGGCTTCGCGGGCGGGGTCTCCACGACCTTCTCCGGCTTCGCGATTGGTTCAGGTGCCGGTGCCGGCTGGGGTGTCGGCTTCGGCGGCTCTGCCCGGACGACATCCATCACCCGTTGCGTGTCCTCCCGCCGTCCCTCGACCCGGGGCTTGTCCGCTTCCTGCACGGGTGGATTCGGGTTCCCGGCGAGTGTGTTCGCCGTCGACATGAACTGCGCATTCTTCGGCGGTTGGGCGACCGCCTGCGCGGGATCGACCTCGAGGAACGACAACGGAATCTCCACGTCCGGCTCCTGTTGGCGTCGGATGGCCTCCTGCCGCGCCGCCAATTCTTCCGGGGTCGGAGGCTTGGGCGGCAGCAGCGCCGTCTTCAACCATTCAGGGACCGCTTCCGGACGCGATGCCGCCACACGCCGCGCTCCCTCCCACAGGCCAAAGGCAAGGAGATGGACCAGCACGGAAACCACGATCCAACGCACCACCGGCAACGTTTCCACGTCACCGGCGGCAGGGCGGTTCCACATGCGCGCCAAGTCACTCAATGCAGAGCAAGGTGGCCGAGCCACCGATGCAGGGCAACCGGTGAATCCGCCTCGTGACCTCGTCAGGTACCTTCAACCGTAGGAAACGACGTCAGGAGGCTGTGGAAGAAGCATTCCCAGCTCTCCAATTGTAGGCCGGGTGCCCTCACCCGGCGCACTCCATGATCCGCCGCGTGAGGGCACACGGCCTTCAGGAGACCTGCCTCATGACCTCGGCTACCTTTCAACGCACCAACCGCTCCCTCAGGAACTGCACGGTCGCGAAGAACTGGAAGTCGATGTTCTTCTTCTTGGCGAACCCATGCCCTTCGTCCTTCGCCAGCAGGTACCAGCAATCGCCTCCCCCTTCGCGCACGGCCTTCACGATCTGGTCCGCCTCACCCGCCGGCACCCGGGGATCGTTGGCTCCCTGGACCACCATCAACGGCACCCGGATCTTCCGGGCATTCGTCAGGGGCGAGATCTTCTGCATGTGCTCGCGCATCGCCGGCTCGCGTTCATCCCCGTACTCCACGCGTCGGAGGTCCCGTCGGTACTCCTGAGTGCTTTCCAGGAACGTCACGAAGCTCGAGATGCCCACAATGTCGATGCCACACCGGAACCGCCCGCTGTGCATGATCAGGGACGCGAGGCACATGTACCCCCCATAGCTCCCGCCCGTCACCGCCACCCGCGACTCATCCAGCCCAGCATCCCGCCCGGCCCAATCCAGGAACGCCCCGATATCCTTCACCGAGTCCTCCCGCTTCATCCCATTGTCCAGCGTGAGGAAGGTCTTTCCGTAACCCGCCGAACCCCGGACGTTCGGGAACAGGAGGGCCACGCCCATCTCGTCGAGATAGTAGTTGTTGCGTCCCTGGAACACCGGGCGCGACTGGGACTCCGGCCCGCCATGGATGCTCACCAGCAACGGACGCTTGCCCGGAAACCGCGCCGGATCCGGCCGGTACAGGAACCCACTCACCGTCAACCCGTCGAAGCTCTTCACCCGGACCAATTCCGGCTCCCGCAAGCGATCGGCCGAAAACCCGCCGGTCTCACTCTTTGTCCATCGCGTGACCTCACCGTTCTTCACATCGAGCGAATAGGCATCCGACGGCGAACGCGCGTGCGCCAGGGTGAACCCCAGCTCGCGTCCGCCCGCATGCCATTCGACACCTCCGATCACACCCGCAGGCAGCGCCGCCTTCCGTCGCACCTTGCCCTTCTTCGCATCCACCAACCGCAGCACGCTCGCGCCATCCTCGTTGTGGACCACCGCCAGCAACCGCCCGTCCGGCGAAACCTCCACCGCCTCCACATCCCAGGGGATCTCCGTCAACCACTCCATCATCCCCCCCGTCGCCACGTCGATCCGGACCAACCGATGAAACTCACCGGACCGATCGCTCGTGCAGAAGACAAACTTCCCATCCCGACTGAAGCGCGCGTCGGCATAGCTCACCCGACGGGTCTCCCGCGCCGTCAACCGTCGCAGCTTTCCCGTCGCCACTTCCACCAGGTGCAACCCGGACTCGTTGATCGACACATACTCCCCCACGACCAGAAATCGTCCATCCGGCGACCAGTCGCTCACACCCCATCCACCGCCACGGCACTCCAACACCATCCGCGCTGATTCCGGACGCTTCGGATCCATCACCCAGATGTCCGTGTCGCGCCCGTTCCGCCGCGTGGAACTCCACGCCAACTGCTGTCCGGAATCCGACCAGGACGCGCCCGTGTTCCGACTCTTGCCATCCGTGAGCAGCGTCACCCGCCCGTCCGCCACGTCGTACCGATAGAGCTGGAAGAACTCACCGCCGCCTGTGTCCTGGCTGAACACGATGCTGTCCCCCGTGACCGGTTGGTACTGTGCTCCCGACACCGGCTCCGCGAAGAACGTCAACTGCCTCCGCGCCCCGCCCGGATGATCCACGTGATGCAACTGCGCGCTGTCCGCGAACCGGGTCGTCACCAACATCTCCCGACGCACCGGATGCCACGATTGCATCGCAGCCGTCCGGAACTCCAGATACCGCGAGGCTTCCTTCCGCACGGCGGGATCAATCGCCGGAACGCCGTCCGCCACGAGGTTCTCCGGTACCTGCCGCGCCTGGGTCAGACCCGCGAACGCCAATGCCAGACCCACGCCCAAACCCATCCAGCGGATACGTGTCGTCATCATGAAACGACGATGCCGGCGTCTTTCGACGCCGGCAATCCTCGGACGGTCCCGAAACCACGCTCCGGAACTACCGGCGACGTCGGTCCCGCGAACCACCACTCCTCGACGAATCCTCCGCGGGCCGTTGCGGCTGCGGACGTCTCACCGAGGAACTCATCAATGGCTTCAACGGTGCCGGTGCCGGCGCAGGTGCCACCGGTTTGGCCGGGCGGGCGGGTTGATCGCGACGCGCTCCGCGATGCGCCGGCTTCCCTGGCGGATTCACCGGTGGCAATGGCGGCAGGTCCTTCGGGAACATCGAGGAATCATCCTCGCGCACCGAAGTCCGGGTGCTCGACGGAATCACCGGACGTGTCGACGCAGGCAACGGTGCCCGGCGTTCGGGAACTGATCGAACGGGCACGGCGGGCCGGCCCGGGGACGGCGCCGCAGGACGCGGGCTGCTTCCCGATGCGGGGAGCGGCCGACGCACGGGAGGCGTCGAGGAGGCCACCGGAGCATTGACCGCCGAGCGCAGGACAGGCCGGGGCGACACGGGAGCCTTCGGCGCAGGCTTTGAGAATCCCCCACGCGCAGGTGCGGGAGGCGGCACCACCACAGGCCGCGATGAAGACCTCGATGACGGCCGTGGAGCGGGTTGTTGCTGGGACCGTGACGGAGCCGGACGCGTCGGCGGAGGAGTCCGCGGTGTCGGCACCGGACGCGTCAAACGCCCGGAAGCCTGAATCGGCTTCGCAGTCCGCGGCGTTGCCGGAACCGGCCGATCCCCGCGGCTGACAGGCACTGGACGGACGGGGGCTATCGGAGCCGGCGGAGCCTTCCGACGTCCGCCGGCAGGAACAGGCGCTGGCTTGGCCGCTCCCGCGGAAACATTCGGGCGCGGCGTCGCCGCAATCCCAGGCCGCGCCGAGGGTGCCAGTTCGAAGTCCAGGCGCTTCGCTGCCATGTCCACCTTCCGAACCCGCACGTGGACCGTGTCGCCGACCCGGTACATCCGCCGACGCCGGCGTCCAACCCAGCAACGACGCACGGGATCGAGCACGTAGAAGTCATCGTCGAGCGACGACACGGGCACCAACCCGCCGATCGAAAGATCCGGCGCATCGACCAGGAATCCGTTGGATTGAACCCCGGTGATCACCGCGCTGTAAACGTGCCGGCGTCCGTGACGCAACTGGCCGTCGAGGTAATGGAACAGCTTGATGTCGCGACTGTCGCGTTCGGCATCCGAGGAGTTCCGTTCCGTATCCGAGATGTGGCGCGCCAACCGGTTCAGCTCCGCGGCCGTACCCACCGGTCCTTCGGAAAGCGCCCGATGCACGATGAGGTCCGCATACCGTCGGATCGGGGAGGTGAAGTGCGTGTAATGCTTCTTCGCCAGACCGAAGTGTCCGCCCGGGACCACGTCGTACCGCGCCCGCTGGAGCGACCGCAGCAGGCCGACCCGCAACGCATGCCCCGCGGGATGCTTCGCAATCCGGTCGGTCAAGCGACGCATCTCGGCGCGATTCTTCAGGTCCCCGCATTCGATGCCCAGAGCCCGGACCTCGTCGCGGTACTCGTTCAGCCGCTTGGGATCCGGTTCCTCATGCACGCGATGCAACGCCATGCGGTTCATCTGCCCCAACCGCACGGCAACCGCCTCGTTGGCGAGGAGCATGAACTCCTCGATCAACTGGTGGGACTCGTCGTTCAGGTGCTTCTCCAACCGCAACACGTGGCCGCGCGCATCCAACCGGATCTTGATCTCGCTCGAACCCAGTTCCAGCGCGCCTGCCTCGAAGCGCGCCCGACGCAACCGCTGGGCCAGCAACCCGGCATCCTGGATCATGTCGTCAAACTCGTCGCGAGCGGGCTGCGAAAGCACCGCCAACGCCTCGCCATAGGTATAGCGCCGCTTCGAATGGATGACCGCCCGGTAGAACTTGGCCTGCTTCACCCGGCCTTCCGGGGCGAGTTCGAACTCGACGCATTGCGTCAGGCGATCCACCCCCGGCTTGAGCGAACACAACTCGTTGCTCAAGCCTTCCGGCAACATCGGGATCACCCGGTCCACGAGGTACGTCGAGTTGCCCCGCTCCAGCGCCTCATGGTCGAGGGGTGTCCCCGGCTTCACGTAGTACGCCACGTCCGCCACATGCACCCACACACGCCAACTGCCACCGACACCGCGTTCCACACAGATGGCATCATCGAAGTCCTTCGCATCGTCCGGATCAATCGTCACCACGCGATGCGCCCGGCAATCCACCCGGCCCGCCATGTCACGTTCGCGAACGCGGTCGCCGTGGGCACGGGCCGCATCGATGACCACCTTCGGAAACTCCTTCTCAAGGTTGTACTGCCGGAGCACCGACAGCATGTCGACGCCCTCCGCCTCCGGGGCGCCCAGCACCTCCACCACCTCGCCCTCGGGATTCGCGCGGCGCGACTCCCACTCCTTCAACTCCACCACCACCTTGTCGCCCGGGCGCGCCTTCTTCAGCGAACCCTTGGGCTCCGGCACATAGAATTCGTGCGGAATGCGGGGATCATCCGGAACCACCCGCAACACACCCTTGCCCCGATGCAACGTCCCGACGAATCGGGTCCGTCGCCGCTCGAGCACGCGGACCACCGCGCCGGTCTGCGCCCCCGGATCCTTCCGGACCAGGACGCGGTCTTCGTTGAATGCGGTTCCAGTCGCCGCCTCGGCAACGGAGATCTCGGGGGTCGACGGATCGTCGGCCAGCAACCAACCACGGCCCGAACGGTTCACCCGCAGGCGTCCCGTCACCAGACCGGCTTCCTCAGGCTTCACATACCGGTCGCCCTTGATGCGGACTAACCGGCCTTCGCGCTCTTCCGTATGGAGCGCGGACTGCAATTCAGAGCGGCGGGAGTCCGCCCAGCCCAGCTTGCGGAGCAATGTCGGCAGGTCCGCAGGCAGGGTTCCCGGCCGCGACAGCAGCCGTACAATAGGATCGTTCATTTCGTACTTCTTCAGGAGTCAACCGCGACTCATGGACGCCGAAGCCAGTCATTCTGGCGCATCCATTCCGTCGCGGGTTCCGGCCACCTTGTGACCGGCAGTTCCGTCCGGCGCAGGCCATAGCCGTGTCCGCCTTTCGGATAAAGATGGAGCTCCACCGGAACCTTCTTCCGCTGGAGTTCATGGACATAACCGAGCGCGTTCTCAACCCGCACGGGATCGTCCTGGGTGATGACCACGAAGGTCGGCGGGGTGTTCGTCGACACCGGCAATTCCGGAGCCACCGCGTCCGACTTCTCCGGCTGGGTCAGGTACGCCGGATAAACCAGCACCGAGAAACTGGGCCGGCAGGATTGGTCATCGGCCGCATCCACGCGCGGATAGATCCGGCGATCATGATTGTTGCTCAGCGCCGCCGCCAGATGTCCCCCCGCAGAAAAGCCGAGCACCCCCATGCGCGTCGGATCGAGGCCCCATTCCTTGGCGTTCTGACGCATCAGGCCCATGGCCCGCTGCGCGTCCTGCAACGCGGGTTCGTGTTTCTCGCGTCCCTCACGACGCGGCACCCGGTACTTCAACAGGACACCGGTCACCCCCACCGAGTTCAACCACTCGCACACTTCCGTACCTTCCAGGTCCAGCGCGAGGATGTGGTACCCGCCGCCCGGACACACCAGGACCGAGGCTCCCGTGTCCTTCTCCGGAGCGGGCTTGTAGACGCTCACGGTCGGGTTCCAGACGTGCCCCAACCGGATCAACCGCTGCCCCGCCACCTTCCCCTCGTCCAGCTTGGTCAGGTCGCGTTCCGTCTCCTTGGGAGCCCCATCTCCCGGCCCTTCCGCGGCCCACAACTTCACCGTATGCGCGGGCTCACCCGCCTGGATGCAGCAGTCGGCGACAGCCATCCAGGCTGCCAACCAGACCACCGTCTTCGTCACTCGCATGCCGCATCTAATCCCAGCCAAGCCTCCAAAGCGAGCACACGTTTGGGACCCCAATGGGAGTGGGCGCATCTTCACACTGCCCCCGCACGCAACGGGGTGGCGACGTCCTCGTCGCCGTTCCAAGGCCATTCCCAGGCGATGAGGACATCGCCGCCCCGAATGCTTTCCCAGAGGGGGCAGTGTCAGGACGCGCGCAACGGGAGTGGGCGCATCTTGACACTGCCCCCGCACGCAACGGGGTGGCGACGTCCTCGTCGCCGTTCCAAGGCCATTCCCAATGCGATGAGGACATCGCCGCCCCGAATCCTTTCCAAATGGGGGCAGTGTCAGGACGCGCGCAACGGGAGTTCCCGCTCGCCAGATCCCAGATTCCGGGAAAGCCCCGGACACGCCCGGATTCTTGGCACTTTCCCTCACCGCACTTCCGGACGATGGTCACCCAGCGGGCGGCAGCAGGACACGCCCCCGCACAGATCCTCATGTTCACCGGAATTGTTGAAGAAACAGGTCGCATCGTCGCCATTGAACCCCGCCCCGAGGCCATTCGACTGCGTGTCGAAGCCGCATTGACCGCCAAGGGCGTCCAGCTCGGCGAGAGCATCGCGGTCAATGGATGCTGCCTCACCGTGGTCGGGATCAGCGGCCGGGGAAAGAAGCGGACCCTGGACTTCGACCTCCTCCAGGAAACGTGGATCCGCACGAACCTTTCCGACACGGCGGTCGGCGCGTGCGTGAACCTGGAGCGTGCGCTGGCCGTGGGCGCCCGGCTTGGCGGCCATTTTGTCACGGGTCACATCGACGGTACCGGCACGATCAGCCGCTGGGAGAGGAACGGACAGGACCACGTCCTGGACATCGCCGCGCCCAAGGAGGTCCGTCGCTATGTCGTGTTCAAGGGGTCGATCGCGGTGGACGGGATCTCCCTCACCGTGGCCGGGGTGACACCCAAGGGATTCCGGATCTGGATCATCCCCCACACCTTCGCGGTCACGGCGCTGCAGGAGCGGAAGGTGGGCGACCGCGTGAACCTGGAGGCGGACATGCTCGGGAAATATGTCGAGCAGTTCCTCGGCAAGCGACGCTGAAGGCGGGCGTCAGGCGGCTCCGTCCGCGACGGGAGCGACCTCGGCAGGAGCCGTCCGGAATACACCCTCCCAGCGGGCCATGACCGCGGTGGCGAGGCAGTTGCCGGTGAGGTTCACCGTGGTGCGGGCCATGTCCATGAGCTCATCCACGCCGATGATGAGCGCGACGCCTTCCAGCGGCAGACCGAAGGAGACCAGCGTGCCTGCGAGGATCACCTGCGAGGCGCGGGGGATGCCCGCCATGCCCTTGGATGTGAGCATCAGGGTCAACAGCATGAGCATCTGCTTCCCGAAGCTCATCTCAACCCCCGCCGCCTGCGCCACGAAGACCGCCGCCACCGCCAGGTACAGCGTCGAACCATCCAGGTTGAACGAATAGCCCAGCGGCATCACGAACGAGACGATCTTCTTCGGCACGCCAAACTGGATCATCCGCTTCATCGCGTCCGGAAGGGCCGCATCCGAGGACGTCGTGGTGAAGGCGAGGATCGCTGGTTCCTTGATGGTCCGGAGGAACTCCATCACCGGAATCCGTGCCCACAGGGCGACAGGCAACAGCACCGCCAGGCAGAAGATCAGCAAGCCGCCATACAACGTGAGGATCAGCTTCGCGAGGTTCAGCAGGATCCCGAATCCGCTATGTCCCACCGTATAGGCCATCGCGGCTCCGATGCCGAACGGCGCGAACTTCATGACGAGGCCGGTGAACTTGAACATCACCTCCGTCAGTGACTCGCAGAAACGCATCATCGGAGCCCGGTGATCAGGCGGCACCTGCGCCAGCGCGATGGCGAACACCACCGCGAAGAACACGATCTGCAACACATCGTTCTGCGCCGCCGCCTCGAAGAAACTCTTGGGAACGGTGTGCTCGAGGATGCTGCTGAAGGTCACTGTCGTCGGTTTCGCGATCGTCGCGGTGGCTTCCGGGGCGGGGAGCTTCACACCGACCCCAGGACGCGCGAAGTTCACCACGCCCAGACCGATGAACAACGCGAGCGTGGTCACCACCTCGAAGTACACCAGGGAGCGGAAGGCCAATCGTCCCACGGCCTTCAGGTCGTCCGCATGCCCTGCGATCCCCACCACCAGCGTCCCGAAGACCAAGGGCACGAGGATGCACTTGATCATCTTCAGGAAGAGGTTGGAGACCACCTTCAGCTCCTGCGAGCCACTCGGGAACGCCCAGCCAATGAAGACCCCGACGACCATCGAGATCAGGATCCAGTGGGTGAGACTGATGCGCTTCAGGATACCGCCCATATCCGTCGCACGCTACCGGGCATCGGAGACGCACTCGAACCATTTCCTGTACCCGGAAACGCGTAGTCCGGGATCCTTTCCCTACCGCGGATCCGGCAGCGCCGGATCTACCGCGATCTGCGCCAACCGACCCAGCCTGCGGCCAGCACAACCGCGGCCGCCGCGGCCCATGTCGAGGCTTCCGGAACGTTCGTGAACGTCACCCGGGTCAGGTCTGCGATGAACGATCGCGGCACCCCATTGAAATTCCCGAAACCCACCACATACCGCCCATCGGCAGAAATCCCGTTGGCAGATCTCAACTCGGTCCATCCGGTAAGGTTTGCCCCTTGGTCGCGCAATCGCTGTTCCAATGACACCATTCCCAGGGTAGGACTCCAGATGAACGCCTCGCATCCCGCATCTGTCGTCCCGAAGCCAACGACCATGCTGCCGTCCGCCGAGATTCCCGTGGCCATGCTGTAAAAATCCCCACCAGGAAGATCTCCCAGCCCAACCATTCCACCCGCTTCGGTCCACCGGAACGCCTCATAACCGGAGGCGGAACTACTGTAGCCGATGACCGCGCCACCGTCGGCAGAGGCCGCATGCGCTCCGCTGTCATAAAATCCGCCCGGCAGGTCACCCAGCGCCTCCATCCCACCCGAGGCACGCCAGCGGAACGCCTCATAGCCGGAGGCTGAAACGCCATAACCAACCACCGTTGTTCCATCCCGCGAAATTCCGTAGGCAGCACTCTCCGCATGTCCCCCCGGCAAATCCCCGAGCCCCACCATTCCGGCACCGGCCGTCCAGAGAAATGCCTCCGAGGAGTTCCGCTGGTAGCTGCGCCCCACAATGGAGAGCCCATCTCCGGAAACACCATGGGCACTGCTCAGGTCAGCCCCGCCCCGCAGGTCTCCCAGACCCACGGGACCGCCATCGCTTGTCCATCGATAGGCTTCCCACCCGCGGGGACTGGCCATCTGGCCGACCACCACGCTGCCATTGGCCGAGATGCCAGACGGCGCGTTGCCCCAGACGTCCCCAGGAAATCCCGGCAGTCCCTGAACGCCGCCCACAGCCGTCCAACGGAACCCGACAGGACCGGTCGACGTGTTGACGGACCCAGCCACGGTGCTGCCATCGGCGGAGATCGAATAAGCCACGCTGGCAGGCACGCCACCACCGACCGGTTGCAACGCGGTGATGCCGGCAGCCTGCGCTGCCAACGGTCCCAGCCAACCCGCAACCATCCAACCCGCAAGGCTTCTCGGCCCCCTTGTGCTTAGAAAAGCATCCACTAACGAATCATGGTCAAATCAACATCACGGATGACAAGATTCTTGTTTGAAAATCCCCACATTCTCGCCCGTTGGTTACATGGTTACGATGAACAAAAGTCATTCCGATGTCATCGGGACGACACTTCCACGGGACAGGCATTCGTCACCGGGCGGCCCTCCGGCAACGAAAACATCCGAAGTTCGCCCTCCATCCCCGCCGTGATCACCCGCTTCCCATCCGGGGCAAAGGCAATCCCGAACACCGCCCCACGATGTCCACCCAACGTCGCCAGGCGCCGCCCGGTTCCAACCTCATGCACCCGCACCTCACCCGCAGGAAGTCCGGCCATCGCCACAAGCGTGCCGTCGAGGTTGAACGCCACTGCGGTCGTGCCGCGCCCAAACGATTCGTACTCCCGGACCAGATTCGGATCCTGCCCCGGATCCGTGTTCGCCGCCTTGGCCGTCGCCTTGTAAAGACGCACCCGCGAATCCGCGCCGGCAAACGCCACCTGGTCCTCCTTCGGGAAGCGCGCCAACCGGACCACCGGTTCCGTCTCACGGTTGAGCACGTCCAGCATCCGGCCCGTACTGGCATCCAGCAACCGGAGCGAACGATCCCGACTCCCCGACACCAGCTGGTTGCCGTTCCCCACGAAAACCACCCCCAACACCCAGTCCGAGTGGACCATGGCCCGCAGCAATTCCCGTCCGTCCGCCGTTCCCAGCACCCGAACGCTCCGGTCGGCACCCCCCATCGCCACGCGGGCCCCATCCGGTGACCAATCGGCACCGAAGAAGGAATCGGTTCCCGGTGCTACCCGGACCAGAGCCGTCCCCGAGGCCACGTCCCAGATCTGGAACTCCCCCGTGACACCCGGTTCGCCGCCGACGACGGCCAACCGTTGGGAGTCTGGCGAGAACTTCAGCGTCTCAACCCGTGCCGGCGCGCCAACCCAACGCCCGACACGGCGCAAGCTGGCCGCATCGAAAACCAGCACCTCATGGTAACCACCCACCGCCAGCCACCGGCCATCTGCCGAGAAGTCCAAGGCTGTGATGACCGGCGGAGCCCGGTAATCGGGAGGCACGGTCCGCGGAGGCGGGGCTGGTGGGGAGTCATCGACCGCGCCTTCGCGAATCCAACGCTCCAACAACCCGACCTGCGCCGAGGTCAGGCGCTCTCCATCCTTCGGCATCGCCGGATCTGCTCCGCTGACCTCCGTGATCAACACACTCCGTCCTGGCTCGCCGGGCACGATCGATGGCCCGTGCTTGCCACCCTCGCGCATGGCAGCCAACGCGGTCAGGTCGGCATCCCCCTTCCTCTTGCCCGGATGATGACACCCATAGCAATGCCGCTGCAACAAGGGCACCACCTCCCGATGGTACGACACCGGCGCGGCATCCAACCCGGCGCACAAGGCCACCCCGGCCAGCAACCACATCCCGACCCCGCGCGGCAGTTGGATTCGTTTCATCGGGATCTCACCGGGTTTCCAGCACGAGGACGTATTCATGGGTCGATGCCGCCAGGTCATTGGCATATCCCACCGCCACGAAGTATTCACCGCCTTCCTCCACCACCACCTCCAGCATCGGGTCCCGCCCCACGCTGTCGTCCACCGCCGAAACGACAGCAAAGCGCTCATCGTACACGGTCAGGATCGCATCCAGCGTGGATTGGAAACGGGCGGCGAAGACCTCTGCCCGGAGCCGCGTGCCCGCCTTCAGGGACACACGGAAAACGTCGATGTCGCCCTTGGCCTCCATCGCGCCGCGCACGCGGAGGGGCAACGGAGCCCCCGGTGCCGTGCGGAACCCATCGTTCGGTTCTTTCTCCCCGGTGACCGAACCCGCCGGCAAAACGAGCAGTGGAAAAGGAGCCGACGTCCCATGCGCACCCGAGACCACAACGGCGGCGTTGGTGCCCACAGGCGCGGAAGCGGGAACCACCAACTCAACCTCGATCAACCGGTCACCGATGCGTGTGGCATCAAAACCCGTCACCGCCTTCGCCTCCGACTGGACGAGCGCAGCCAACGTCCCGGCTCCTTCCCAACCCCGGACCGTCACCGTGTTCGTGCCATCGAAATGCTGTCCGCGGATCTTCAGGCGGACCGACTTCCCCGCCTCCACCCCGATCGGCTGGACCAACCGCACGATGGGCGGTTCCGGCTTCGCGGGCGTCTTCGGAGGCTCCTGGGCGCACACCGTCCACGCGAACATCAGCGAGGCCACGACCGCCCTCACACGTACAACTCCTCGATCATGCCACCCTGATCCAGGATCTCCACCGGCCGTCCCTCCGGCGTCCGCAGGATCGTTCGCGGATCGATCCCCAGCGCCTCGTACACGGTCCAGCAGACATCGGCCGGACGCACCGGCCGCTCGGTGACGAAGGCCCCTTCCTTGTCCGTCGCCCCGATGACCTGTCCGCCGCGCACGCCAGCCCCGGCGAACAGCAGGGAACCCGCCCGTCCCCAGTGATCGCGCCCGGCCTCCTTGTTGACCTTCGGCGTCCGGCCAAACTCGCCCATCACCAGCAGGAGCGTGTCCGCCAGCAACCCGCGGTTGTCGAGGTCCGTCACCAAGGCCGCGAGACCCATGTCGAACTCGGGCAGCTTCTTGTCGAGGGACTCGAAGATCTTCCCGTGGTGATCCCAGCCTCCGTAATTCACCGCCGCAAACCGCACTCCCGATTCCACAAGGCGGCGGGCCAGCAGGCACGACTGCCCGAAGTCATTCCGTCCGTAAGCATCGCGCGTCCGGGCGTCCTCCATCTCCACCGAAAACGCCTCCCGCGCGTTGGGCGACAGCACCAGTTCCGAAGCTTTCTTCGCGAATTCGTCATGGGTGTCCACCTGGTCGTTCCCATGCACGCGTCCGCCCAAACGATCCACCGACGCCAGCAACGCCTTCCGTCGCGCCAGGACATCCTCAGAAACACCGGCAGGCCGGCTCAGGTCGCGGACCTTCCATTCCTTCTCGTTGGGATTTCCCGCCGAAAACGACTCGTAACGTCCCCCCAGCCACGCGGCCTTCCCCAACTCCCACGTGAACGCTGGATTCTTCGGAACCGCCACGTACGGCGGCACGCGTCCGCCGAATCCCAATTGCTGGGCCACCACCGCACCCATCGCCGGATGATCCCCGAACGGTGACCCGAACCGGCCGCTCAACACCCAGTTGCTCGCCGTCTCGTGGTGGTCGTTCTCGTGCGTCCCGGAACGGACGAGCGCGAAGTGATGCATCCGGTGCGCCAACCGCGGCAACCGCTCGCTGATCCGCAATCCGGAGACCGTCGTGGGAATCGTCGAGTAGAGGCCACGGATCTCCTCGATGGCGTCCGGCTTGGGATCGAACGTGTCGTGGTGCGAAAGGCCACCGCCCAGGAACACGAGGATCACGGAACGTGCCCGCGCGCGACGGCCGGTTCCCGAGGCTGCGGCGGCAGCGTTGGCCTTGTCTGCCGCGAGCAGCGTGGGCAACGAAAGCCCCAGTGGGGCCAACGCCCCCAACCGCAGGAAATCCCGGCGGCTCACCCCGCCGCACTGCTTCCATTGCCTGCCGAATGTCACATCGATCATGGATGCCTCCTTCGTCGTCGATCAGTGGTTGAAATTGAATTCCTTCGAGTTCAGCAGCGCCCATGCAAGGTCCCGCAAGGCCTCTTCCCGCGCCACTCCGTCCAGCGTCGGCAAAACCGTGTCCAGTTCCGCACGTGTGGGCCGTCGTCCCAGCGCGACCACATACAGCTCACCCACCGCTTCCGACAATTCCCGCTTCGGGCGTGCGATCCGCCGGATCCGGCCGTCCGTATCCGCCAGCTTCCGCACGGTCTCCGCGCCATTCTGCAGGTGCAGCAACTGTGGCAACGTGACCTCACCCTTCCGTTCGCAGGCACACGCCGTGACGCGCTCGCTGCGTCCGAACAGCGACAGGAAGTAGCTCCCGGTCTGCGGCTCCGCCAACTGGATGGCCCGCACACCCACGGGGTGACCATCGAACCGTTCCGCCACGCCCGTCACCACGGCCACCGCGTCCGCGAGCACTTCCGCCGGCAATCGCCGCGCCTGGTAATGGGAGAAGAACTTCCGGTCGGATTCATTGCCCTTCATCGATGCCGAGCTCAGCTGGTATGTCCGCGAATTCAGGATCAGCCGCATGACATGCCGCAGGTCATGCCCTGAACTCCGGAATTCCCGGGCGAGGAAGGCCATCAGCTCCGGATTCGACGGCGGATTGCTCGCCCGCAGGTCGTCCACCGGTTCCACCATGCCGACGCCCAGAAAATGCTTCCACAACCGGTTCACCATCGACTCCGCAAACAGCGGGTTGTTCGTCGAGGTCACCCAGTCCGCCAGCACACGCCGCGGATCCTCACCCGGCTTCCAGTGCACCGCCTGACGATCCAGCGCCCGTGCCTCGACCGATTGACGCGTCCGGGGTTGTTCGGTCGCGGGAGCCTTCGCATCCAATTCCGCCAATTCCTTCTCGCGCCGCGCCACTTCCCGACGCAATTCCTCCAACTCCTTCTTCACGGACGCCGCGTCTGCCGCGTCCGCGACCCGCCCCTCCGCCGCCGTCACCTTCGCCTTAGCGGATTCCAGCTTCTGGCGACGCTCGACCTGCTCCTTGCTCGTCGGCACCAGCACGGTCGCGCCCTTCTCGGGTTCCTTGCGGTCCAGATGCATCCGGCTGAAGAACGCCGAGAACTGGTGGAAGTCGTCCTGGGTGTATTTCTCCAGCGGATGGTTGTGGCAGCGCGCACACCCGATCCGCGTGCCCAGGAAGGCCTGCGCCACCGAGTCGGTCACCTCCGATTCCGGAGCCCGCTTTTCCCCGACCAGCGTCACGTAATAACCGACCGCCGGATTCGAGAAGCTGTCGCCCTCCGCCGTCAGGATCTCGCGCGCCAAAACATCCCATCCCACACCCGCCGCCAACCGGCCGTGCAACCACCCGTGGAACGCCCGCACGCCTTTCGTCCCGCGGACGTCATGATCGCGCTCACGACGGTTCTGCAACAGGTCCGCCAACTGCAGCGTCCAGTAGTCCGCGTACTCCCGCCGGCCCAGGATCGCCTCCACCAGTCGCGCCCGCTTGTCCGGCGTCCGATCCTCCAGAAAGGCCTCCACCTCCACCGGCGTGGGCAGGGTTCCGATCGTGTCGAGCATGGCCCGACGCAGGAAGGTGGCGTCGTCGCACCGCGGCGAAGCGGGGATTCCCAACGCCGCCAATTTCGCAAAGACCGCCGTATCGATCGGGTTCTGCACCTTCCCGAACCGCCAGGGTTCGACCTGGGTTTCCTGCGGGACCGTCACGCGGACGACGCCAACCACACCCATGAAATGCCCCCGGATGGAGGTCTCCCCCGGGCGCAGGACGGAAACCATTCCGTCCGCACTGACCGTGGCCACGGTTTCATCGTTCGAGAAGAACTGCGCCAACCACGTGACGTCCTCGGTCTGCCCGTCCGGCCAGTGAACCCGCGCCTGCAATGGCTCCCGTGCGCCCACCGCGTAGGTCTTGTCTCCCGGCAGCAATTCCAGCTTCACCGGATCCGGCTCTTCCGTATCGGAACGGGGACCCGGCGCACGCGCCGCCACCCATTCCACCAACGTCCGATGATACCGGGACCCTTCCTCGAACCGAACCAGTCCTTCGTGCGGCACCTTGCCGAGTGGCTTGGTGATGAGCAGCGAACTCTCCGGCTGTGCCGGCTGGATCCGTCGGCCACCCAGTTCCTCCGTGATCCAGTGATGATCGAGCTCCGGAGCGTACCCGCGGAGACTCAGCCGGAATCCATTCTGCCCCGCCTGCTTTCCATGACACGCGCCCTGGTTGCATCCGAGGCGCGTGAGGATCGGCTCCACCTCCCGACGGAAACTCGGCACCCGGGCCGCGCCGGACCTCATTGCCGCTCCGTTTGTCCCCTCACCTCCCCCAGCCGCCAAGGCGCACACGCCCAACGCCATTGCGCAGGCCAACCGGGCCAACCATGAGAGGGGGGGAAGCATTCTGCAAAACCGTGTCCTCCTCTGACCGGGCACGCGAGGGGAAAGTCACGCCCCGGACGGGGGAAGTTTGAAGTTTCAAGATTCAAGTTTGAAGCCCCCGAAGAACGGGGAGGCGACGTCCTAGTCGCCCCTCCAAAGCCGCTCCCCACGGCGATGAAGACATCGCCTCCCCGTTCCAAGGGCGGGGTGGCGACGTCCACGTCGCCCTTCCCGAGCCTTTCCAAAGGCAATGAGGACCATCACAGCCCGAAAACCACTTCCAGGCGGAGCAGTGTCAATCTGCACCCCATTCCACGACGCTGAAGGCCGGGTGCCCTCACCCGGCGAACGAAGGCTGAAGGCCGGGTGCCCTCACCCGGCGAGCCCCCACCTGAACGAAGCAGTACCGAGACAGGCCAGCTCGGGATCGGGATCAAGCCCCCATGCTCGTCTTCACTTGCGATGCCGATGCCGATACCGATCCCGATACCGACGCGTGCGGCAAGAGCAACCGCCCGGGTTCCTCGTCAGTCCAAGTCGGGTCGGGCAGATGATGCGGAAGGCGTCCTGCTCGGTATCGGGATCGCAATCGGGATCGGGATCGGTATCGAAAACCCAATGAGAAGAACCGGGTGCAAGCCCGAGGCACCCCGGCAGCCTCGCGCCCTCCAAAGCCGTGGTCCCAGGCGCGGAGGACCGCCAGACGATAGCCCAGCGCGTGAGCGCTGGGTTCCGTCCCCCATGAACACCCAGCCCCGGGAGGGGCGACAGAACCCCTTCCCCCACGAACGCCAAGATCCAATCGCCTCTTCATCGCACCGGAAGACGAAGCGGATAAGCCGCAAAGCCTCAAAGCCGCCAAGGTGTCCGTCGTGGCCATTCCCAACATCCCAACCCGACACGCCCCCGGCGGACGACGAACCCACCCGGCAACGCCTCGCCGCACGCGTCGGTATCGGGATCGGAATCGGTATCGGTATCGAACACTCACCGAGAAGAACCTGGTTCGATCCCGAAACACCCAGGCAGCCTCGCGCCGTAAAGAGCCGTGCCCCCAGGCCCGGAGGGCCGTCAGACGATAGCCCAGCGCGTGAGCGCTGGGTTCCATCCCACCATCAACACCCAGCCCCAGCGGGGCGACAGATTCCCCGCTTCTTCTCACACCGGACAGCGACTCCCCACTCAAATGGATTCCTCACGCCCGCTTCGCTCAAGACGCAAAGACGCCAAGACAGGAAGGCATCCGATCCTCGTCCCTTCCCCCTTCGCGTCTTCGCGCCTTCGCGTGAGCCGTCTCAGCTATGGAATGAAATCTCACGCGAAGCCGCGAAGACCGCGAAGAAGGGAAATCCCAACACGAACGCGACGTCCTCCGTGCGTTCCACTTCCATGGCCGCGGATTCCTTGGCCCTCCGCAACATCCCAACAAGACACGCCCCCTGCGTACGAGCCACCCGCCCGGCAACCCCTCGCCCCACGCGTCGGGATCGGCATCGGTATCGAAAACTCTCTGATGTCTTCGCGTGCCTCCTCCAGCCCGAAACTCAGTCTCACGCCGAGACGCCGAAAACGCCGAGAACGCCGAGGTTGGAATACCTTTTCATCACGGCCCTCCTGGATGCGCGAGGAGTCGCTGCTCAAACGCGAGACCAAGGCTCAGGAGTCGGGAAAGAAGGTGGCGACCATCCATCGACTGCTGCCGGCAGTGGTCCAACTGACAGCCCATTTCATCCGGACCACTCAAAATGGAATTGTTCTTCGAACGCGGTGGCTGGCCGCTCTGGGCCCTCTACGGCATTCTGTGGCAGCCTACTTC
>JAIXZE010000137.1 GCA_027489875.1 Verrucomicrobiales bacterium | reverse complement strand
GGCGCGATTGGCGTCCTCTCGGTGCCGACACCGAAGGATCTGGTGGAATCACCTTGGGCGCGGCAGGTGATGCAGGCGCGGTTTCCCGCGATGCGATGGCTCTGGGACGACGGGACTCCGGCGGACGTGGTGCCTGAGTTGAAGGTCAGCGGGAGCCTGAGTCCGGCGGGTGCGGCCAAGGTGTTTGCCCGAGGACCGAAGCCGTTGGCGGAGGTGCTGGCTGCGGGCGAACGGGGCGAGTTGCAGGCTTTTCCGTTGAACGTCGAGGCGACGCTGGCGGTGGGTGCCGCACATCAACGCATCACCAGTCCCAACGTGATTGGCGTGTTGCGCGGTACGGATCCGGCGTTGGCCGGAGAATGTGTGGTGGTGACGGCGCACCTGGATCATCAGGGGATCGGCACGGCCGTGAACGGCGACTCGATCTATAACGGGGCCTACGACAACGCCGTTGGGATCGCGATGATGCTGGAGACGGCGCGGGCGTTGGCGACGGAGGGGAAGCGTCCGAGGCGGACGATCGTGTTCTCGGCGGTGACGGCGGAGGAGAAGGGACTGCGCGGGTCCGAGTATCTGGCGCAGCATTTTCCCCAGGGGGTGGGGCGTCCGGTGGCAAACGTTAACCTGGACATGGTCCTGGTGACGCAGCCGACGCGGAAGTTCACGGTGCTGGGCATCGAGCATTCCACGTTGCGGGATCCGGTGGAGAAGGCGGCGGGGCGTGCGGGTCTGGAGTTGGTGCCGGATCCGAGGCCGGAACGCGTCACGTTCATCCGGAGCGACCAGTATTCGTTCATCCGGCTGGGCGTGCCGGCGATCTTCCCGAAGGTGGCGGATATTCCGGGGACAACGGCGGACGCGGGAGTGGTGACGCCGGAGATCTTCGTGAAGGAGCACTACCACCGGCCGTCCGATGACCTGTCCCTGCCGCGCGATGCCGACTCCTCGGTGAGGTTCGTGCGGTTCATGGTGGATGTGCTCCGGCAGGTGGGAGACGCCAAGGAAGCCCCACGGTGGAACCCGGGGGATTTCTTCGGGGAGATGTTTGGGAAGTAAGGGGGGGGATGATCAGTCTGATCAGACTGATCCGACGGATCCGACTGATCCGACTGATCCGACGGATCTGTGGGGTCAGCGGCGCTTGGGGATGTACCCGATGGACGTCTGGATGGAGTGGGTGCAGGAGCAGCCGGCGGAGGTTTCGGGGGCGAGGAGGAGGCCGCCGGCGGGGATCATCGAGAGCCAGCAGCCGGAGCGGATGCCCATGAACTGGGAGCGCTTGTCGGTGGCGAGGTCCCACATGCCGTGGAAGTGGTGGCGGAAGAAGATGGCGTCCTTGCCGGCGGACATGACGCCGCAGCCGCGGCGTTCGGGGAGGTCCTTCCGGAGGGTTTCACCGGTGGTGAGATTGAAGGAGCGCTGGTCGGAGTAGAACACGTCGCCGATGACGACCGGGTGCTGGAGGTGGCCGGAGTGGTGGCCCTTGTCCTCCTTGTGGGATTCGGTCCAGAGGACGCGTCCACCGATGGCGGCGGCGATGTCATCGCCGGAGCCGGACGGCTGCTTCTGGGAGGGGGCGTTGAAGGCGGTGGTGTGGAAATGCTTGTTCCGGTCGGTGCCGGTGACGACGACCGTGTTCTTGCCGTAGACGAGGTACGTCATGAACTGGAGCGAGGAGAAGTCGTGGTCCTTTTCCCAGAGCCGCTTGCCGGTGCGCTGGTCGAGGCAGACGAGGTGCTGGTCGGTGAGGAGTTCGTTCTGGATGCGGCAGGTGGCGCTCTGGACGGCGGCAGGGTTGCGGCTCTCGATGAAGAAGATCATGCCGTCGCCGATGGTGATGGTGGAGTTGAGGACGGCGCCGCCGGTGTATTCCCAGAGGGATTTGCCGGTGGCGGGATCGAGGGCGAAGAGGAGGTCGCTGGTGACGCGGCTGACCTGGTCGGGGGCGTATTCCTCGTACCACTCGCCGTCGTCGCCGAGGTAGGAGCCCTCGGGTTTCACGCGGCTGCCGATGAGGAGGTCGCGGCCGGCGGCGACATAGGACCAGTCGCGTGGGCCATTGGCTCCGGAGCGCGGGACTTCAAAGCGGCGGGCGCGGCTGCCGGTCTGGCCGTCGACGGCGATGCAGAACTTGTTGTGGGCGAGGTAAAGGGTGTCGCCCGAGGCAGCCATGTTGGAGCAGTCGCGGGTGACGTTGGCGCGCCGGACTTCGGGAGCGGACCAGTTCCAGAGGATGGAGCCATTGTAGGCGTCGAGGCCGAAGAGGATGCGGTTGCCCTGGATGAAGAGGCGGCCGTTGACGGAGAGCGGGGCGGGGTTGCGGTTGCCGCGATCGGGCATGGGACGCGGGCCGGGATCGCCCCACCAAGCGACCTGCAGATCGCCCTTCACGAGTTCGTCCTGGGAGCAGGAGGAATTGTCGGGTCCGCCATACTGGTGCCCCCATTCGCCGCCGCCGGGAAGCTTGCCGCGGGTGAAGACGAAGGCTACCTGCGGGTTCGGACCGGCCTTGGCTTCGGCAAGCGGCGAGCCTTCGAGCCATTGGCGATAGGCCGGGAGATCGATGTCGGTCCCGACCACAGCAAAGGTTCCGCCGGATGGACGGAGGACGCGGTGGAGTTCGGCGGCAGGGACGGCCGGCGGCTTTTGCCCGGTGAGGACGATCAGGTTGGCGATGAGGTCGCCGTAGGGAAGCTGGGCACCGGGGATGTGGTGGACGGAGGCGCGCATGCCCTGGGCGCCGGATTCGGTGAGGGCCGCGCGGAGGTTGGGGATGCGGGCGGCGTCGGGTTCAACGAGGACGATGTCAGCGGAGATCTGTCGGGCGAGTTCGGCAGCGAGTTGGCCGTCGGTGGCACCGAAGAGGAGCGAGTATCCGTCGCGGGCTCCGAGGCCGGCGATGGCCTGGGCCGTGGCGGCGGGAGTCGACGGCTTCGTGGGCGCAGCGAGACGCGCGGGTTGGTAGAAGAACGAGGTGTCGAACTGGTAGCGGCGCGAGACGACGGGCCGGCCGTCTTCGTCGGGGGCGACGAGGCGGTAGTGGTGTTCGAGGTCGGGTTCGAGGTTATCGAGGGTGACCGAGTGGCTGGTGCGGGATTGCTGGTCGCCGAGTTGGCGGAGGGTGCCGCCGGGAAGTTCGAGGGTGAGCCGTGTGGGTTGGGCGGACTCGGTTTCCCAGGTGACGACGGCGGAGCGGCGGTCGGTCCAGTCAACGAACGGACCAAAGGCGGGCTTGAAGAAGCGCGGAGCGGGGGCGGGCTTCGGGAAGATCGATTTCTTCGCGTTGTAGTGCGCGGCGATTTCCTCGGATTTCAGGGCGCGGCGATAGACGCGGACATCATGGATGGCACCGGTGAGGGGGTAACGTTCGTCGTCGTCCTTGTAACTGCCGATGACGAAGGGGGCGGCGGGCGGGTAGAAGATGGGGCCGGACTGTTCGCGCGAGGTGGCGGTGAGCTCGCCGTTGACGAAGACGCGCATCTCGGTGCCGTCGTAGGTGCCGGCGACGTGGTACCAGTGGTTCGTCTCGAAGGGCTTCGTGGAAGCGAGGTAGGTCATGCGGCCCGCCTTCTCGGTGGCGAGGCCGAGCGAGAAGTTCGAGTTCACGAAACCGAGGAGCCAGCCGCGCTCGAATTCGCCGTTGTCCTGGAGGGCTCCGACGAGACCACCCCATTGGGAGGTCTTGTCGACGCGTACCCAGGCTTCGGCGGTCATCTCGGTGGCGGGAAGGAGGGTCTTGTCGATGCCCGAGGCGATCACGATGGATTCATCGCGGCCGGCGAGTTCGACGCGGGCAGGGGGCGGGTCCTTGACGACGCGCGGGCCGCCGGAGAAGGAGACTTCCTTGCCGGAGACGGCGCGCATGCCGGAGTTCTGGGTGCGGTCCGGGGAGAATTCCCAGTGGCCGATGAGGCCGGTTTCCTGGGCGAAGGAGGCGACCGGCGAAAGGGCGAGCGCAACGGCGAGGGTCGTGATCCAGCGGTTCATGCGAGGGCGAGGAGTGTTGTCCGCAGATGGCGCAGATGAGGGGAAAGGATTCATGGCTGGGTCCTAGTTGGAGGCTTGGGTGGCGCCTTGGCGGAGGCAGTGGATGGAACCCTGGTCGGTGGAGACGAAGACGGCACCGTCGGCGGCAGCGATGCCGTAGGCGCGGCCGGTGACCTTGCGGGTCCAGGCGACCTTGCCGGTGGTGGCGTCGATGCCGACGACCTCGTCCTTGCCACCGGCGACGAGGGTGTCGCCTGCGAGGACGATGCAGTGTTGCCAGGTGGAGGGAGCTTTCCAGAGGAGGCACTGGTCCATGCCCTGGGTGGCGTCGTCGAGCTTGCGGCCGAGATCGGCGAGTTGGGCCTGGAGGGCGGTGCGGTCGGCCTCCGTGCCGGGTTTGTTGCCGAGGGCTTTCAGCTTCTTGCCGAGCGTTCCCTGTTCGCGCGTGAGGCGTTTGCGTTCGCGGGCAAGTTCGAGGTAACGGGCGCGGTCGAGGGCGGTGATCTCGGTGTCGGAGTGGAGATAGGATCGGGTGGGCGTCACGATCATGTGGTTGCCCTGGAAGGTGGCGAGTTGGTCGGAGCTGCCGTCCTCGACGGCGCCAAGTTGGCCGGTCTTTCCGGGGCCGAAGACGAGCATGTCGTCGGTGAGCAGGGCATAGGTGCCGCCGGCGCCTTCGACGACGCGGACGCGCTTGCCGCTCTGGAGATCGCAGACGGCGGGGTTGTCGCGTCCGGCGGGGACATAGAGGCGGGATTTCGAGGCAAGGAGGTAGCCTTGGGCGGGGAGGTCGCTCTGGATCTGGCGCCACTTCTCGGAGCCGTCCGCGGCGTTGAGGGCGACGAGGTGGACGCCTTCCGCCGGGAACATTCCGGCGGTGGTGTAGATCGTGTTGTCCTGGACGACGAGGGAGGTGCGGACGGGCCAGACAGAGATGAGGCGGCCGTTGCCGGGGATGCGGCGGTCGACGGGCGTGGCGCGTGTCTTCCAGGTGAGTTTTCCAGTGGCGGCATCAACGCAATAGACGCAGCCGTCGTCGGAACCGAAGTAGGCGCGGCCGTCGACCACGGAGGGTGCGAGGCGGACGGGGCCTTCGGTGTGGAAGGTCCAGAGGGGAGCGCCGGTGCGGGCGTCAAGGCAGCGGACGGTGTCGTCCGCGGAGGAGCCGAAATAGGCGCGGTTGGCGGCGACGACGACGTGGAAGGCGCGGTCGAAGATCTGGCGGGGCTTCAGGTCGTAGACCTTGTTCCAGCCGTCCCATTTGGCCTCGCCTTGCCAGGCGGGCTGGGGCGGGTGCTGGGATTGCCAGGACCAGGCTTCGGTGGGGGATTTGGGAAGGGGATCCGGGGAAACGCCGCTGCGGGAGTAGTCGTGGCGGTAGGTGGGCCAATCGGTGGCGAAGGCGGAGGCGGTGCCGAGCGCGAGGGTGAGGAGGGTGGTGAGGAGAGGGAGAGTGCGCCTCCTGACGTCGACGGCTACGGAGGGAGAAGGGAGGGAGGAGTTCATGCGGAAAGGGGGGCGGGGTTTTGGGCGAGGCGGCCGGATTCGAGGCGGAGGGTGCGGGTGGCGAAGGGGGCGGCGTCGTTGCCGTGGGTGACGACGAGGACGGTGCCGCCGTCGCGGCGGAAGCGGTCGAGGTGTTGGAAGACGAGGTGGGCGTTGGCGGGGTCGAGGTTGCCGGTGGGTTCGTCGGCGAGGATGAGGGTGGGTTTGCGGGCCATGGCGCGGGCGAGGGCGACGCGTTGGCGTTCCCCGGCGGAAAGGGTGCTGGGGTGGGCGTTGCGGCGGTCGGAGAGGCCGAGGTCGTGGATGAGGGAATCGACGTGGGCGGCGAGGGTGCGGGCCTGGCTGGTGGACATGCCGGCGAGGATGTTCTCGCGGACGGTGAGGTAGGGGACGAGGTGGAAGAGTTGGAAGACGAAGCCCAGGCGCGAGGCGCGGAAGTCCGCGCGCTGGGCGGCGGACAGGGAGTAGATGTCGGTGCCCGCGACGGAGACGGAGCCGGATTCGGGCCGGAGCATTCCGCCGATGGACAGGAGCAGGGTGGATTTGCCGCAACCGGAGGGGCCTTGGAGCACGGCGAATTCGCCCGCGGGGATCTCGAGGGAGACATCGAGGATGCCGGCGACGCTGCCCGGGCGGGTGGTGAAGTTCCGGGTGAGGTGGGAGCAGGTGACCATGGTCAGTCGGCGCGGAGGGTTTCGGCCGGGTCCTGGGCCACGGCGATCATGGCAGGGAGGAACGCGGCGAGGGCGGCGAAGGCGGGGGTGACCAACAGTGCCCAGCCGAGCAGCGCGTGTTCGGCGGCGAATCCACCGGCCGTGACGGGGTAGAGCTTTGGTCCGTAGTGGAGTCCGATGGCGTTGCCGAGGAGATAGCCAAGGGCGGCTCCGGCGATTCCCAGGAGGGCGGCGCGGCCAAGGAAGAGGGCGGCGATGCGGCCGGAGCCGTAGCCAAGCGCACGCCAGAGACCGAGTTCGGCGCGGCGTTCGCGGACGTTGAGGGCGGCGAGGATTCCGACCCAGGCGGCACCGATGCCGAGGACGAGGGGCACGGCGAAGCGGGAGTACCGTTCTGCGGTCTGGCGTTGTTTCGCGCGGGCATCGGCCATGGTGCGCATCTGGAGGACCTGGGCCTCGGGAAGGAGCTTGGCGAGGGCGGCGCGGAGTTGGGTGAGGGGATCCTGGTCGGCGGTCAGGCAGAGGCAGTCGATGGCCTTGATCTCGGAGATGCGACCCGGGAGGTTGAGGATGGCCTGGGCGTCGGCGAGGGAGGTGAAGAGGCGGATGTCGTCGTCGGTGCCGCTTTCGACGAGGACCTTCTCGACGGTCAGGAGTCGGCCCTGGACGGGCAGGGAGGTGCCTGGCTTGGCACCGAGACGGCGGGCGAGGAGGAATCCGACGTGGGCCTTGCCCTGGGCGATGTTGAAGCCCATCGGCTGCTTCTTGTCGCCGCCACCCACGACGGCGGGCCCGAGGCCGGTGAGGAGGGCCTCGCGGTCGCCGATGGGAATGCGTCGTTCGAGCGAGGCGGTGAGGTGATTGAAGCTGATGAAGGTCTGGGCACCGCTGGCGAGGCGTTGGACGGCGTCGGCCGGCAGGGTCTTGTCCGAGTAACCGGTGCTGAAGAAGAGCTCGGGGTCAGTCTCGCGGGGGATGATGCGCAGGTTGAATCCGAGGTCGCGCACGACGCGCCGGGTTTCGCGTTCGGCCGCGGTGGTGAGGAGACGGATGACGACGAGGAGCGCGACGGCAGCGACAAGGCCGAGCAGGGAGAGCACCGCGTTGAAGCGGTGGTGTCGCAGTTCGCGGAGGATGAGGGAAAGGAGTGGCATCAGCGGGAGGAGGAACGGATGAAGAGCCAGGCACCGGCGGTCACGGCAGCGGTGAGGGCACCCGCGAGGATCACCCAGAGGGTGCGGGAGGATTGGGCAGGCCGTGGAGGATCAGTCCTATCAGTCTGATCCGTCCGATCGGACTGATCCGACGGATCTGGCTGATCGTTGGAGGGGGATTCGACGGATTCTTCGGAGTAGCCGAGGGCCTGGGCGGTGCCGGCGTTCTTCTTCTTTTGGCCGGGTTGGGGGCCGCGTTCGATGATGCGGGAGACTTCGGCGCGGACCATGGGGTTCTCGGGATCGAAGCCGAGGACCTTGGCGGCGACTTCCTGGAGGCTGCGGTCCCAGCGGCCAGGGTACAGGGGGCCACGGAGCCAGGCGCGATCGAGGTCGCATTCGCAATCCTGACCGATGAGGACGAGGCGTTCGCGGAGGACGGTCTGGGTGATGAGGGGGCCTTCGAGGGGGGAACCGAGCCGGCGGCCGCGACCGTAGAGGAGGGCAAGCCGGGGTTGGTCGGAAGGGGCGGGTTCGAACCCGAGGCCCCAGAGCAGGATGGATTCGGCGGCCTGGGCGGCGGCGGGTAGGACGATGAGTTGCGGGGGGATGTCGACGGGCTTGGGCATGCCCGGGATGAGCTTGGCGGTGGCGTCGATGGCGGCCTGGGCGGCGGCCTGGGCGCGCTGGTTGGCGGCGGCGTCCGAGCCTTCGATCAGGAGGACGAGGCCGTAGGCGCGGAGGGATTCGCGGTAGAGCCGATCGCGCAATGGGGACGTGGCGACGGCGTCGAGGAGTTTGTAGGCGTCGAGGGTGGCGTTGGTCAGGGTCGCGATCGGAAAGGACCGGGATTCGGCGTCGACGAGGCGGAGGGTGGCGGGATCACCGGGGCGCGGGGCGGCGCCGGTTTCGAGGGTGATGTTCGAATCGAGGAACAGGACCGCGGCGGCCTGTTCAAGGGCGCGACGGCTCTCGGCGGGGAAGGAGGGGGGGGCTGAAAGCTCGAGGCGATAGGCACCGGCGGCGGCGGCAAGGTCGATGAAGCCGGTGTCGCGGACCGAGTAGCGGCAGGCGAGGGCGAGACTGGCCCCTGCGAGGCAGAGCCAGAATCGGACGAGAGGATGGAACGTGCGTAGCCGCATCTGAAATCGGGATCCTACAGCGCTCCGCAGTCCGGACAATCCGCAATCCGGTGGAGGCGCAGCATTTTAACCTGAAAGGCACGCAGGTCGGCGACGAGGAGTCTTCCGGCGAGGATCTGGCCGAATCCGGCGACCAGCTTGATGACTTCGAGCGCGGCCAGGGATCCGGCGGTGCCGGGAACCGCGCCGACGACCGGGAAGCGTCGGGTCCAGTCGGTGCTGAGTTCGGGGTAGAGGCACCGGAGGCAGCCGGTTTGCCCGGGGAGGAATGTGGTGAGATGGAAATCGAGATCGTAGACGGCGGCCTCGACCATCGGTCGGCGTTGGGCCATGGCCTCGCGGTTGAGGAGGTACCTTTCCTGGAAGAGGGGAGCGCAATCGACGACGACGTCGGCCTGGGCGACGAGGCGGGCGGCGTTGTCCTCGGAGATGTTGGCGGGTTCGGCGATGATCTCGAGGCGTGGGTTGAGGGCCTTCAGGCGGCGGACGGCGCTTTCGATCCGCGGTTGCCCGAGGTGATCGTGGGTCATCAGCAACTGCCGGTTGAGGTCGCTGGGGCGGAGGTTGCCGCCGTGGGCGAGGATGAGGCGTCCGATGCCGGCGGCGGCGAGTTCGAAGGCGACGACACCGCCCAGTCCACCGACGCGCGAGATGAGGACGGAAGAGTCCTTGAGGCGGCGTTGGCCGAGTTCGCCGATGCCCGAGATGGGGAGTTGCCACTCGTAGGTGGCGCGTTCCTCGGGCGTCAGTTCCGGAAGGAGGGCTTCAGGCCTCGGGAACGGGGGTGGATTCGATGCGGCCATCGCGCAACTGGAGGACGTTGTCGGCGAGGCGGGCGGCCTCGCGACGGTTGTGGGTGATGTGGAGGAGGGTGACCCCGGTGCGCTGGCGGATGTCGGCGAGGACATCGCAGATCTCGGCGCGGGTGTCGTCGTCGAGGGCGGAGAGGGGTTCGTCGAGGCAGAGGACCTGGGGATGGAAGGACAGGGCGCGGCCGAGGGCGACGCGCTGGGCTTCACCGCCGGAGAGACCGAGGGGAAGGCGGTCGAGGAGGTGGGCGAGCCGGAGCCAGGACGCGAGTTCATCGACGCGTTCGGCGATGCGTGGCGCGGGCCAACGGCGGACGTCGAGGGCGAAGCCGAGGTGTTGCCGGACGGTGAGGTGGCCGAAGAGGGCTCCGTCCTGAGGGACGAAACCGACGCCGCGGGCTCCCGGGGGTTCGTGGGTGACGTCGCGGCCGTTGATGCGGATGCGGCCGGACTGGACGGTGCGGAGGCCGCAGACGGCTTCGAGGATCGTGGTCTTTCCGGCACCGGTGCGGCCCATGAGGGCGGTGTGGCTTCCGCGGGGGATGCGGCAGGAGACGTCGGCGAGGCGGAAGGTGCCGACCTGAAGGGTGATGTTCTCGATTTCGATCACGGCTTCAGAGGGAGCGTTGGGTGGACGGCGTGATTCCCTGGGAACGGATGAGCAGGAGGACGGCAACGGCGGCGGCGACCATGAGGAGGGAAACGGCGACAGCGGCTTCGAGGTTGCCGACGCTGAGCTCGAGGAAAACGGTGGTGGGGAGGACCTCGGTCTTCATGCGGGTGGCACCGGAGAAGACGAGGATGGGACCGAATTCGCCGAGCGCGCGGGCCCAGGCGAGGGTGGCGGCGGTGAGGATGCCGCGTTTGGCGGAGGGCAGGACGACGCGCCAGAAGGCTTCGCTGCGATTGCAGCCGAGGGTGAGGGCGACCTGTTCGGGGCGGGGAGAAAGCTGTTCGAAGGTGACGCGCATGGTGCGCACGGCGAAGGCACACGCGACCATGAACTGGGCGAGCACGATGCTGGGAACGGCGTAGGTGATGGGAAAGACGCGTTCGAGCGCCCGGAGGGGCGGGGCCTGGAAGAGGATGAGCAGGCTGATGCCGATGACGAGCGGCGGCAGGACGATGGGGACGTCGAGGAGGGCGTCGAGCAGGGCCTTTCCCCGGAATTGGAGGTGGGTCATCAGGTACCCGATAGGGACCGCGACCCACAGGGAGAGGAGCGTGCTGAGCGTGCAGGTGAGGAGGCTGAGTCGGATGGCATACCGGATCTCGGGGCTCTGGAGGGCGCGCCAGAGATGGCCAGGTGAGGTGTAGAAGGCGTCGGCACCGAGGGTGGCGAGGAGCAGGAGGACGTAGGTGCCGCTGAGGATTCCCAACGCCAGGTAGAAGGGACGGTCGGAGCCCGGGCGGTGGGGTGTGGCCGGAGTTGGCTGGGTCATGGCTGGATGGAAGGTCCCCGCCACTTGAAGCCCGATTGTTCGAAGTGTTGCCGGGATTCGGCCGACTGGATGGCGAGGAGCAACCGTTCCATCAGGTGGGCGTGGTTGGATCGGTTGCCGACGGCGAAGGGTTGGACGGCGAGGGCTCCGGGTTCGCGGAGTTCGATGACGTCGAGGTGGTCGCGGACCTGGCTGGCGTTGGCGGCGTATACGAGGGCGACGTCGAGGCCGCCGGCGCGGAGTTGGTTCAGCAGGAGGTCTCCGGTGGGTGCCTGGACGGAGACGTTGGGAGAGACCTTTTCGTAGAGGTCGACACGTTTGAGGAGGCGTGCGGTCAGGGCTCCGAGGGCGCTCTGCTGTTCATGGGCGAGTCCGACGCGGAGGCCGGGACGCGCGAGATCCGACAGTTGGGTGATGCCGCGCGGGTTTCCCTTCTGGGTGAGGAGGACCATGGCCGTCTGGGCGATATCGACCGAGGCCGGAAAGTCGTTGGTGACGGTCTCCATGAAGGAGGTGTCACAGGCGAAGTAGGCGTCCGGTTTCTGTCCGGCGCGGATCTGGGCGGTGAGGATGCCGCAGCCGTTGTAGACGCGGGTGATCTGGACACCCTCGCGCTTTTCGAAGGCCTGGAGCGTTGGTTCAACAGCGGTCCGGTTGACGGCCCCGCTGTAGAGGAGGACTTCGGGTCGTGGGTGCCAGACGTCGCCGTCGACGACCTTGTAGCCCTGCTGCGTGAAGGTCGGCAGGCCGCGGTCGCGGGCGGCGAGGTAGCGGGCGAAGTGCAGGGCCTGGGCGGGTTGCCCGCAGGCGTTGAGCACGCAGATCGAGACGTCGGAGGAAGCGCCGTTGAACTCGGTGACGGAGACGGCGGCGAGTTCGGGGTACTGGGCCACGGTGGCATCCCAGACGATGCCCACGTCGACGCTGCCGAGTTTTACATCGTTGGCGACGTCGGTGACGGTGGGCTTGAAGACGGTGGCACTGCGGGCGAGGCGATCCCAGTGACCGGAGCGGGTGAGGGCGGACCGGGTGAGGGTGCCGACGGCGGTGGCGTCCGGATTGGCCATGGCGACGCGGACGCCGGGCTTGAGGAGGTCGTCGATGGTGGCGATCGATTTCGGATTGGCCTTGGGAACGATCAGGACGGGCGATTGTCGGGCGAGGGGGAGGACTTCGGCGAGGAGGCGGTTGGAGCGGCCGATGGCGACGAAGCTGCTGTCGGCCGCGACGAAGAGATCCCCGCGTTGGGCGACCTTGAGGTTGTTTAGGAGGGTGCCGGAGCCGCCGAACTGGAGCTGGACCTCGGTTCCGAATTCCTTCTGGTAGGCGGCCGCGACGGCTTCGACGGGAACCTTGAGCCCGGCGGCGCAGTAGACGAGGAGGGACTGCTTCCGGGCGGACGTCCCGGGACCGGAAGGTTTCCAGAACAACAGGAAACCCAGCCCCAGAAGGAGCCCGATCGAACCCAGGATGATGCTGCGCTTTGAATTCATGACCGCGTTACCGCGGCAAGGTTGGCATGGCCCCGAAGCCGTCCGCCAGCGGTCGGTTGCGAAATCTCTGCAACGGAGTGCTCGGGTTGAGGGGATACGCCTGCCCGGAACCGGAGCAGGTGGGGTCGATGAGGAGGTCGCATTCCCCCGCCGAACCTTGCCGCAACGCGGCGCACGGCGACAGCCGGGGTGGAGCGGAGCGGAACCCTGGGTCACCCCACCCCACGACACCTCGCCCCAACGGGGCGAACGGTGACCCCACGCATCGTGTTCCGTGTGCCCCTTCAGGGCACGGGGGACGTTGTGTGGCGTGGTCCCCGGGGTTGCACCCCGGCTTTCGCCGTTTGCCCCTTCGGGGCACGAGCACCCGTTGTATCCCCTGGACATGCCTCCCTCGCCGAACCTCGCCGCAACGCGGCGCACGGCGACAGCCCGGGGTGGAGCGGAGCGGAACCCTGGGTCAACCCACCCCATGACATCTCGCCCCAACGGGGCAAAGCAAGCGGCCCCCGGTTCGGTGAACCGGGGGCCGTTGATTGGTTTGACGCCTTGGGTCGTGGATCAGCGGCGGGCGCGGTAGAAGCGCTGGGCTTCCGACGCGGCGGCGCGGTAGGGCGAGGTGGTGGCCCCGGCGACCGGGGTGAACCCGGCAGTGGGGCTGGCGGAGGATTCGAGGGTTCCGCCTGTCCAAGAAACCACGATTTCACCGTTGGCGGTGGTCACGCCGACGGTCGGCGGTGCGGCGGTGACGGGCGCGGTGAACCCGAAGGCGCGGGGCACGGTGGCGTTGTACCCGCCGCGGCTGATGTAGAAGTCGTCGAACAGCGCGCTGTCGGTGGCGTTGTTGCCGGCGAAGAACAGCTTGTCGAGGTTCGGGGCGACGCCGCCGATGATGGGGTCGACGGCGGTAGGATCGCGATCGCTGACGTAATCGGCGAACACGGTGGTGCGTGCGGCACCGCCATCGCGTTGGATGTGGACGGAGAAGGAGTCGGCAGGGTTGGTGGGATCCGCGAGGGGCGCGTTCCTGATGTCGATCCAGACGTTGTAGACCTGATCGACGACGAGGGGATCGGCAGCGAATTCGAGGACGCCACCGACGTTGTTGAGGGTTCCGAGGAGCCATTGGTCGACCTCGAAGGTCGGGCGCGCAACCGGGCCGGCGTTGCCGCTGACATCGGCGTACCAACGGAGGTTCTTGTCGGTGATGCCGACAACATGGGAGAGCGCGGCGGTGGGTGCGCCGCGGACGATCATGCGGAAGAACAGCGTGCGTTGCTGGCCTTCGGCGATGGTGAGCGGACCGAGGTTCAGGACGGCGGCGCTGTCGACACCGGGAATGGACACCATGTGGTTGCCATTCCGGCTTTCGATCATTCCCAACACGCCGCGGAGGTCGGCCCAGTACCCACTGTTGGCGAGGGGGCCGGCGGGGTAACGGTCGAAGTTGTCGACCAGGGTCCAGTCGTTGGCGACACCGTCGATGACGGTGACGGTGGTCTGGGCGGTGAGGGTGTCGAGTCCGCGCCTGAGGGTGACCGTATAGGTCGTGGTCTCGGTGGGAGAGACGGACCTGGAACCAACGCCGGCGACGGTCTGGGCGGTCACCTCACCTATGCCATTGTCGATGGAGACGACGTTGGCGTCCTTGCTCAGGTCCCAGCGCAGGAGGACGGAGTCGCCCTTGGCAATGGCGGGAAGGTCGGGACCGAACTTGGCGATGGCCAGGGGTTGGAGCCTGGAGGGTGGCACGGGCGTCTTGGCCGTGCTCAGAAGTTGGGCTTCTGCGGGGCTGAGGGCGCGGGTCCAGATGGCGACGTCGTCGATCTCACCCGTGAACCACGCCGAGGGTGTGCCGCGGAGGATGCCGCCGATGGAGGTGGTGTTGAGGGTCAGGGGACGACGGGGGTCGATGACGATGTCATCCTTCACGCCGTCGACGTAGAGCGCGGCGACGGGGGCGCCGCCGACCTCGCGCTGGGTGTAGACGATGTGGTGCCAGGTGTCGTCGAAGGCCGGGGCTACAGAGTATCGATGGTTGCCGGTGGCACCGGTGTCGGTGCGGATGAAACTGTCGACGGAAGGTTCCACGCCGCCGTTGTGGGTGCCGATGTTGAAGAGCGGTTGGGTGTTGGCGGTGGAACCCTCGGAGAAGACGCGGCGGTCAGGTTGGGGCAGGCCGCGGACCCAGAGCGAAACACTGAAGCTTGGGTTCTTGTACGCGGGGAGGGCTTCGCCGGGGTTGTTGATGCGGCGGAGGAGGGTCTGACGCGTGGCGTCGAAGCGGAAGGCGTTGCCCCACTTGCCGGGAACGATGTCCGCGACTGTGAGGTTCATAAGATCCATGTCATACCCGGAGGCGAGGTCCGGGGTCTTGGTGCCCAGAGCACCGTCGAGGGGCCAGTACGCCACCATGCCGTTGGTCAGGTTCGCGGCGGGGAAGGTGCCGACGGTGAGCACCGCGGGATCGCTGGTGGTGGTGCCGTGCGGACTGGTGGCGACGACGGTATAGGTGCCGTTGTCGGCGATCTGGACGTTGGAGAGGGTCAGGGTCGGCCCGGTGGCGAGATCGATCGGCGCGCCGTTCTTCTGCCATTGGAGCGTGATCCCCGGAGATCCGCCAAAGCCGGCGCGCAGGGTGATGGTGTCGCCGGCGAGGATGCCGGAG
>JAIXZE010000063.1 GCA_027489875.1 Verrucomicrobiales bacterium | reverse complement strand
GGGCGGATGACCTGCCGGGACATGGTGTACGGGAAGATGGCACCCGCCGCTGCCATGAATCCGAACCCACGCGGCGGGCGTGTCCAGTTGGCCCTGGTGTCGAGGGCAGCGCGGTCCTGGCCGCCCCAGACCCAGTCTGCCCCAAGGTTGCCGTCCAGCTCACCCGCCCAGGCGTAGTGATCCCGATTGTCCTCCGCGTACATCATCATGCCGAGCCCGAGTTGGCGCATGTTGTTCTTGCAGATGGCACCGCGGGCCGACTCCTTCGCACGGGCCATGGCGGGCAACAGCATCCCGGCGAGGATTGCGATGATCGCGATCACGACGAGGAGCTCGATCAGCGTGAACGCGCTGCGGCAACGGTGGATGGCACTTCGAATTCGCATGATCAGAGGAAGGTGTGACCAGAGTGCCCGTCACCCTCGGGACGGCAAGCTCGAATCCCGGCTGGCCCCGAGGCAGGGCGCATCTTGACACTGCCCTGCATGCAACGGGGTGGCGACGTCCTCGTCGCCGTTCCAAAGCCATTCCCAAAGGCGATGAGGACATCGCCGCCCCGAATCCTTTCCAAAAGGGGCAGTATCAGGATGCGCCCCCCGAGGCCGGCCCAATTCATTCCTTGCCCCGGCTTGCGCTTGGTCCCGGAAAGGCCAAAGTTGTCGCACAAGGAACAATTTCATGGAAAAGCCCAAGATCGTTGCGTGGTTGAAGCCCTGGTGCGGATGGAGTGCTGGTGTCCGGGCCGTCTTCAAGAAGTATGACCTGCCGTTCGAGGAACGGGACATCATCAACAAGCCGGACTTTTATCAGGAGATGGTGGAGAAGACGGGCCAGACCCGTCAGCCTTGCGTGGAGATCGGAGGACGTATCCTCGCCGATGTGAGCGGGGATGAGGTCGAGGCCTGGATGGTGCAGAACAATGTGGTCCAGTTGAACCAACGCCCCGCCGACGCGCCCACCAATCAGCCGTGCGCCCACGAGATGCCTCAGGCGGCTCCCATGAGTTTCCGGCGCTGACGGTTTTCGCAGTCGCCGACGGCCGGGCGGGTCTGGTACTCGTGGCACTCATGACGACCATTGGGTTCCTGGGTTCCGGGAAAATGGCCACCGCCCTGGCAAAGGGGTTCGTGGCCTCCGGACGGGTGACGGCGGAACATCTGAGCGCCAGTGATCCGGTGAAGGCGGCGCGCGATGCTTTCGCGCGTGAGACGGGTGGACGGGTTTCTGCGGCCAACAACGACATCGTCGCCACCTCGGATGTCCTGGTGCTGGCAGTGAAGCCAGACCAGATCTCTGACCTGCTGGTTGAGATCCAACCGCAGCTGGAAAAGCGACACCTGCTCGTCTCGATCGCGGCGGGTATCCCGCTGGCAAAGCTTGAGGCGGGTGCGCCAGGCGCACGCTGTGTCCGGGTCATGCCCAACACGCCTGCCCTCGTCGGGGCCAGCGCTTCGGCCTTCGCCATCGGCTCCGAGGCCACCCGCGCGGACGCTGAACTGGTGCAGAAGCTCCTCGGCTCGGTGGGTGTTGCTTTGGAGGTGAAAGAGAAGCTTCTGGATGCGGTCACCGGCCTGAGTGGATCGGGTCCAGCCTACGGATTCATGATGATCGAAGCGTTGGCGGACGGGGGCGTGGCCGCAGGTTTGCCCCGGGACGTGGCGCAACGATTGGCCGCCCAGACATTGCTCGGTGCTGCCAAGATGGTACTGGAAACCGGTCAGCACCCCGGTGCGCTCAAGGACGCCGTCTGCAGCCCCGGCGGAACGACCATCGAGGCGGTTCACGAATTGGAGAAGGCCGGCCTCCGGGCCGCGTTGATCAGCGCCGTCCGGGTTGCGGCCGACAAGGCACGTCGATTGTCCTGACATGAGCGCCCTGCCACCCCCAGCTCCCCAGCAGGCGAGGATCATCTGGTTCTCGATCACGGCCTTTGCCATCGCGGGCGTGCTCGGGTTGTTGGCTGGACTGGTCTGGGCGACCGGGCGGGTGCTCCAACTGCTGGCACCGGTATTGTGGCCGCTGGCCCTGGGTGGGGTCGTGGCCTACCTGCTCGATCCCCTGGTGGACCTCTTGGTACGCCGCCGTATTCCAAGGGCACGCGCCATCACCCTGGTTTTTGTGACCGCCTGCGCCTTGGTCGTCGGCGTCTTCCTCAGTTTTGTCCCGCAGGTCGTCGGGGAGGCACGGCAGTTTTCCGAGCGGGTCCCGGGCTACTCCCACAAGCTTCGGCAGCGTCTGGATTCGTGGGCGACGAACCCGCCCGTCATGGTCCGTCGACTGCTCGCCGCCCGTGATCTGTTCGTGCGCCAGACGAATGCGGTCCCCGATTCGGTCATCACCACGGATGCCCAAGGCAATTCGGAAACCAACACCCTTCCGGTGGCCGCTGCGGGCTCCCAGCCCTCGCGCATGCCATCGATCAGTCCCGAGACGTTGCGATCGTTCACGACATGGGTCGGGAATCTGCTGCCGGGGGTCGGTTCCTGGGCGGCAGACCAGGTGGGGCGTGTCTCGGGTTGGTTGGGGGTCCTGGTGGGCCTGTGCCTGGTTCCCATCTACGCGTTCTACTTCCTCCTCGAGAAGCGGGGCATCGAACGGCAATGGACGGAGTACCTGCCGGTACGGGCCTCGTGGTTCAAGGAGGAGATCGTCTTCTGCCTCCGCTCCGTGAACGACTACCTGATCGTCTTCTTTCGCAGTCAGGTCCTCGTGGCGCTTTGTGATGGAGCGCTTTACACCGTTGGATTCCTCATCATCGGGCTGCCATATGCCTTCCTTCTCGGCCTGATGGGAACCCTGCTGACGATGATCCCCTTCATCGGGGCGATCGTCACCTGCACGACCGCGGTGATTGTCGCGTTTGCTGCGTCCGGCAGTTGGCAGCTGCCGGTGGGGGTGTTCGCTGTGTTCGGCGTGGTGCAAACCCTCGAGGGCTTGGTCATCTCGCCGAAGATCATGGGCGACCGGGTGGGCCTGCACCCGTTGACCATCATCATTGCGGTGATGGTGGGGACGCAGGTCCTCGGAGGCATCCTGGGCGGTATCCTCGCCATCCCGCTGACGGCGGCGTTGCGGGTGATCATGTTCCGATACGTCTGGCGCCGTCGTCATGGGCTGACCTCGGAGGACACGCCCGCGACCGGTGGAACCTCCTGAAGGCTGACTCGCCGCACCTCGGCCCCAGGTGGTGCATCGTCCTCGTATCCTTGATCGCTGCCCCGCGGTCATCCCAGTGAAACAAGGGTCCCACGTGCCGGGTTGAACACGGGCCGTCGGGATCGGTCCGAAATTCGAACCTGATTCTGGAATCCGCGGAGATTCCCCGTTTGGCAGGTACCCTGTTTGCAGAATACACTGACGCCATGAAGCTGACCCTGCTGTTGCCGGTCTTGCTAATCCTTCCGCTGCTGAGGGGCGACACCCCGCAGGCAGGCACCGCCCAGGAGCGGGCTGCGGACATCTCGAAATACACCAATGCCCTGACGCTCTCCGCTCCGGAAGGAGCCGGGACAGTTGCCCAGGTCGCCGCTCGTGCCCTCGAGCGTTTGCATTTTTCGCGGATGCGCTTCCGGGATGAGCTGAGCACCCGCCTGTTCGAACGTTATCTGGAGTCCCTCGATCCCCAGCGGGTCTACTTCCTCCAGTCCGACTATGACCAGTTCCTGAAGTACAAGACCCGGCTGGATGACCTCACGATGATCGAGAAGGATGTCCAGCCCGCGTACGAGATCTTCAACCGCTTCCTCGAACGTTTCGACCAGCAGTACAGCTACGTTTCGGGGCTCCTCAAGTCCGAGGAGTTCCGGTTCGACGGTTCGGACAAGATGCTTCTGAACCGCAAGGAGGAACCCCGTCCGCGTGACCTGGACGAAGCTCGGCGTCTCTGGCGCGACCGCCTCCGGTACGAGTACCTCTCCGAAAAGCTCAACCAGACGGAAATCCCGACCCTGAGCTCCAACGTCTGGCGCAAGATCGTCGGGGTAGGGGCGGATGCCGTCCTGCCTGAGGGTTTGCCCGCCTCGGTGAAGCTGCCATTGCCTTCCGTGGCGCCGGCCGGCACCAAGACCGAGGGGGAGACCAAGGCCAACGTCGCCTCCGAACTCGAAGCCCTCATCGGAAAGACCCACGCCGCGCACACCATCGCCCAGATCAACGCTGGCGATTGGAAGCAACGCTCTCAGGTCCAGGCCTATCTCGCCGAGAAACTCCCGACCGAACGGCACAAGGAGACCCTCGACAAGCTCACGCGCCGCTACAACCGGACCCTCCGCACCCTCAAGCAATACGAGCCGGATGAAGTCCTCCAGTTGTATCTGGACTCGTTGGCCCATTCCTACGATCCACACTCGAACTACTTCGGGAAGAGTGAGCTGGATTCGTTCTCGATCAGCATGAACCTCACGCTGTTCGGCATCGGGGCCACCCTCCAGAGCGAGGACGGCTACACGGTGATCCGGAACGTCGTTCCTGGCAGCCCTGCCAAGAAGAGCAAGCAGATCGAGGTCGGCGACAAGATCGTCGCGGTGGCCCAGGGCGACGACGGCGAGTGGGTGGACGTCGTCGATGAAAAGCTCAAGCGGGTCGTCGAACAGATCCGCGGTCCCAAGGGAACGAAGGTCCGTTTGACGATGATTCCCGCGGGTGGGGATGGCTCTGCCCGCAAGCTCGTCACCCTCGTCCGTGACGAGGTGAAGCTCGAAGACAGCGAGGCCAAGGGGAAGATCGTTGAAATGCCCGGGGCCAACGGCAAGACCCAGCGCGTCGGGGTGATCGATCTGCCTTCCTTCTACGCCAGCTTCCCTGTGGGCGTCGGCGGAAAGGGCACGACCCGCAAGAGCACGACGGCAGACGTCGCCAAGCTCCTGAAGAAGTTCCGCGCCGAGAATGTCGAGGGTGTCATCCTCGACCTGCGCAACAACGGCGGGGGTTCGCTGGAAGAGGCGGTCAACTTGACCGGGCTCTTCATCAAGAGCGGCCCGGTCGTTCAGGTGAAGGAATTCAACGGCCGCGTGATCCAGGACGATGATGAGGATCCCGGCGTCCTTTACGACGGACCCCTCATGGTCCTGACCAGCCGTTTCAGCGCCTCGGCTTCAGAGATCGTCGCCGGAGCCCTGCAGGATTACGGCCGGGCGCTGGTGGTCGGTGACGTCAACACCCACGGCAAGGGCACCGTCCAGACCATCCAGGAACTCGGGGCCGTCCTGCCCGATTCGCCCATTCCTCCCGGCGCCGTCAAGTTGACCATCCGGAAGTTCTATCGGGCGTCTGGCGAATCAACCCAGCTCAAGGGCGTCGTTCCCGACATCGTCCTGCCCGGCGTCAACAACCTGCTCGAAACCGGGGAGGGTTCACTGACCAACGCGCTTCCGTGGGACACGATCGCCAGCGCCGAGTTCGAGAAGTTGAATCGGGTCCAGCCGCACCTGTTGCAGCTCCGCGACCGCTCCTCGAACCGCATCGCCGCCGACAGGGACTGGGATTACGTCCGGCAGGACGTCGAGATCTACCGTCGCAAGCAGGCGGAGAAGTCCATCTCGTTGAACTATGACCAGCGTGTCCGCGAACGGAACGAGGACCGTGCCCGCGCCGAGGCCCGCAAGAAGGAGTTGGCGGCTCGTGGTCAGAAGGAACCGACGACCTACGAAATCACCCTCAAGCTCGCCGATGAGCCGGGGCTGCCCGCGCCAATGGGCAAGTCCAACACCGTGGCGGGTGTCACCGGATCAGGCACGTCCAAGCCAGCCAACGAACCGGAGGCCAAACCCGCGAAGCCGGCTCACCCGGATGACGATGAGGAAGAGGTAAAGCCTCTGGAACCCGCCGTGGATGTCCACCTCCGCGAAGCCGAGCGCATCCTGTTGGATTACCTCCAGCTGACCGGGGGTTCCTCCTCCCGCAAGGGCGTCGCCGCAACCGCAGGAAACTGACGAGTCAACGGCCGTTCCCTCGGGGAATCCGATTCCAGCGGTTGGGCACACAGGTGTCCAACCGCTGAATCTTTTGGCCCGGGCGTATCAAATCGACGCTTTCAATGGGGGCCGGGGCACCGAGGCCGACATGGATGCGACCCACGGACTGCGACCGGTAAGATTCCCCGGGTGTGATTCGGCGTTCCCGTGTGATTCCGCCGCTGCGGACCCGGATACGGGCATCGACGGTGCCATCGTCGAACTGGAAACCGATCCAAGCCCCGGTGTCCGGGTGCCGGTTCTGGAGGAGGATCAATCGCTGACGGCGTCGCGGCCATTCCTCGAAGGTGGTTACCGCCAGATCCATGCGCCCGTCGCCATCCAGATTGAAGGCCACCGCGTTTCGGGTGTCCGCGGGAATGGATGTGCCGGTCAACCACGCGGCATCGATGAATTGGCCCGGCCGTTCCTGAAGCAGCAGGGCTCCATCCTGCCACCCTCCATAGGAAGCCTGATCCGCAGCGCGACGGCCGGCAGCGTTCCGGAAGTAAACATCCGTGACAGGATTGTTGGTGGATTGGGCGACGTGGATGTCGTGGATCCAGAACTGTCGCTCGTAATCCCGGGTGCTGGCGCGGGTTTCATGTCCTTGGCACAGGTGGAAGTCGAGGGTGCCGTTGTTGTCGACGTCCAGCGCTGTCACCGCCCATGCCCAACCGCCAGAGGCCACCGTCCCGGCCCAAGGTGGCGGTTGAAACCCCGATGGCCCGCCAAGGAAAAGACGGTTGCCATACGTCATTTCGCGTCGGAACCGCTGATCCTCCGGCCACGCCGCATGGCTCAGACGCATCCTTTGGAGGCGTTCCGCCGTGGGGGATCCCATCCCGATCGCGTACATATCTGTTCGTCCGTCGTCGTTGAAATCACCCGTGGCATGGGCCATGCCGAACAGGTGACGCCCATCGCCCAGCTGCCGCGTGACATCCTCGAAGCGGCCCCTCCCGGTGTTTCGAAACAGATCCACCCCGGCGAAATCGCTGACCAGGATCAGGTCCGGCAGTCCGTCATCGTTCCAATCAGCAAACGAGGCGCTGTATAACCGCCGCCTGCGGCGATGCTCCAATCCCCAGGCCGCCGTGGCGTCGCTCAGGGTGCCATCCGGGTGTCCACGCAACAGGACGGATTCGAACCCGTCATTCGCATCGTGGAAGGGTGTGGGGAACTGCCCCCCTTGATACGGCAGCTTGTACTGCCCCACAAAGACGTCGGGCGAACCATCCCCATCGACATCTCCAAAAGCGATGACCTGGGGATGCCGCCACGGGGTAGGCGAACGCCAGAGGAGCTTCCCCGGCCCCGTCCATTCCGGACCTTCCAGGACCCGCAACCCGTCGCTGCCAGCGAGGAGGAGGTCGGTGTGTCCGTCCTGGTTCCAATCGGCGGCCGTGGCCGCCCAGACGCGTTCGGCAGGAAGTCCGGTCAATGGTTCCATCTTCCAGCCGTCGGGATGGTTTCGAAGCCAGAGCGCAGCCCCCACCATCAGCAGGTCGTCCCCGCGTCCATCTGCGCGGGGCACGGAAATCAGGGGATCGCAGAACGGAGTGTGGGGCGGGACGGGCAACTCGAATTCTCCGGCAACCTGGTATCCCGGAGGCCTCTCCGACTGCAGGATTTCCAATGACTGGATCTCGATCCGCGGGCAGCCGTCCACCACCCCGCTGCCGCCGGATGCGGTCAGCTCCCCCCGGAGACTGAGGCGATGGAGGGTCACGGAGTTCGACAACAGCAGCTCAAATCGGACCCGGCTGGAAAGTCCGGTCGGTTCCCATTCCAGCAGATTCCATCGGGACCGGCGGAGTTCCCACCCCATGCGCTGCCACTCCGCGACCCGGCTTCGGAGGACTTCCCGTGTTCCGCTAACGTTCACGAGAGCGCGGGCGGCTTCGACTGCTTTCGCGGGGTGTCCCTGGAGCCGGAAGCTTGCGGGCGCGGTCACCCCCTCGGGCATCGCCTCGGCGATCAGGGCAAGGGGCCGTTCCGTCCGGTTGAGTCGATCCCACCAGGAAGTGAGCGCCGCAAGTGCAGGCTCAGTTGCGATCTCGCCCTTGAACTCCGTTTCCGCGCGGACCCGCTCGGACGCTTCGAGCGCCAGGACGGCCTCGATGATCGCCTGTTCCCGGCCACCCCGCGTCGCGGTTGCAGGGACTGTGGACCGATTCGAGGGAGTCCTGAAGCGGAGGAACAGGGTCCCGGCCACCAGCAGGGCCGCAGTTCCATACAGCACGATGCGTCGGGAATTCATAAGGAAAGCGGCGGTGCCTGCGGATGGACCGCCGACACCGCCGCTGGTCAGGACAGGGAGGCCGAGGAGGCGTCAGCGACGCTTCATCAGTCGGCCCAGGTTCTGGTACGCCTCCATTGCCTTGGGATCATTCTGGGAGGCTTCGAGCAGTCGGGTTGTCACATCCTGCACCGCTTGCCGGTGCTGGTTCTTCTGCGCGTCCGACATGGGAGCCTCCGAGGCCTGCGCGCTGACCAAGGCCGCGATTGCGGCATCATAATCGTTCTTGGCGATGGCTGCGTTGGCTGCCGCCACCGCCTGGGCTGCCTCGGCACTTCCCTTTTCAGGGACGGCAGGAGCTGCCGCGTTGCCACTGGCGTCAACGGCCGCCCCATCACCCTCGCCCGACTTGGAACAACCAACGGAGCCCGCGATGACGGCCGACGCCATCAACAGGACCAACGTTTCCTTGAATGATTTCATGAGAAGTCGGGTTTCGGATCACTTGTTGTAACGCGGCCCAACGAACAGGTGGTTGTCCGGGCTGTTCACCGGGACCCGCAGGGCAGGGGGCCCGGACTGCGTCGCCATACCCATGTACGTCCGGAACTTCATCATTTCCGCAGAACCCGTTGCACGCCCAACGATGGCACCACCACCGACGTCGATGGAGGCATTCCCGCGCGTCCCACCCGCGTGGCGCTGGGACACACCCTCACCAGGCTGGTTTCCGGCGTCATTGAACCAGAAGGGCGTCATCTCGTTCGCTTCCCACAGGAAGATGTCCAGGGGACGGAACTGACCCAGCTTGTAGGTCTTGCCCGGCGGGGAAAGCTGCTGGTCGTTGCCGCTCAGGCAGCCATTGAAGGTGTAGCTCGTGACCTTCACCTGGCGTTGAGCCCATTGGAGTTTCTTGGCTCCGGTGATCTCACCCACGTCTTTTGGGCAAAATGCTGCCCGAACGGTTGTCAGGTACTTCCCGACCTGTCCCTCCCGGAAGAATGGGGTCTGGTTGGTCTCGTCGATACCGAGGCCCCGGACACGATTTGCCGGGATCACGCCGTTCGGAATCCAGCGTCCGTTGATCTGGGTTGCATAGGCCCAGCTGTTGGGACCCGCCCCTGATGTTCCATCCACCCCACCCCACGACGGGTGCGGCACGTAATCCGAGGCATCGTTCGCGTACATGTTCACGCCCAGCATGATCTGCTTGACGTTGCTCAGATCGAGCGTGGTCTGGGCCTTGTCCTTTGCCTTGCCGAGCGCCGGCAGGAGCATGCCCGCCAGGATCGCGATGATCGCGATGACAACGAGCAATTCAATCAGCGTGAAACCGGACTTTTGCCGGTCTTTGGGACACATTTCTTTGAAACTTCGCATAGGTATGGAACGCCTGAGGCGTAAAGCGCGTGGGAGACAGGGCTTGTTTTGAAATTCCTTGTCGCTGAGGTCAACCATGGAGTTGCGAGTTGGCTGCAAGGGACGTTCCCACCGGCCGGTTTTCCACCCAATACCCCACGAAACCGGCTGCGAAAGCCGCTTCGCCCCTCGAACTCACCTCCGCCAGTGGGAGAACCGTGCCGCTGCACCCCATGGATTTCACCCCGCAACTCCAGCCTCGGGGAACCCCTGTTTCCCACTCGGGAATGGCCTCTCTTTTCGCGGGATAAATGTAGTGGATGTAAGGGAAAAGACGTCGACTTTATCAGTATCTTCGTTTCCAACTATCGCCAAAAAATTACTTGCTGAATATGTTGTGGTCGGCAAAACCTCAATCACGGTTTGGCCCGGGAGGTCCAAGGTCCCCCCACCCTAATTCCTCGGTAACTTTTCAGGCCATATCGCTGTACCAACACACGTAAGACACAAGACACACAAATCATTCGGTTATGAACGTACTCCAAAGGACTCGCAATCAGGCCGCTCGCGGCTTGACCCTCATCGAACTCGTCGTCGTGCTCGCCATCCTCGTCGCGCTCGTCGGCCTCGTCCTCGCCTTCTTCCCGGGCTTGCTCGGCCGGGCGAGCAGCTCAACGTCTGCGTCCTCAGCGCAGGACATCGCTCGCGCTGCCCAGATCAACTACACCACTACGTTGAGCTACGGCACCGACTACGATTCTTTGATCGATGCCACGACCGGAAATACGCTCTACACGCTCATCCCTGCGCCTGCACTGGCACAGCTCGCGGCTTACACGCTTACCGCTGACGATGTGGCCGCTCTGGCCCGGTTGGGCATCAACTCCGTGCGTCATTTGAACACGGTGGCGGGCGATGCCACTTTCAACGTGAGCTCCACGACCAGCACCGCGCTGGCGACTGGTGGTTCCGTAGCCCGTGTGGCAGCAGCCGCTACTCAAGTGCAAACCGCCTTGCGTGGTAACGTTGTTGAAGGTGCGGCGCCTGTTTACATGGTCTTCGGTGTGAACAAGTTCGCTTCCATTGTCGGCGTGGGCCGTCTCCTTCAGGATGCGCCTGTTCGGGCCGGCGCGAGCGCAACTGAGAATCCTGCGACCTCCTACCAACGCTATGGTCTCGCGTTTCTGGTCGATGGCACGGGTGCTGCCCGCACTGCTAGGTTCCTCGGGGCGGTCTCATTCACCGCGACCGGAATCGCCACCGCTGAAGGCAACCTGCAGCAGTACTACTCCAACTAACGGAGATAGTAATTAGGATTGGTTAACAAGGCGCCCGCCTGCTACGAAGTGGGCGGGCGCTTTTTTGGAAAACGGGTGGGCAAGCACCCGTGACGCCAGTGAAGTTGCGTCCAGGCTT
>JAIXZE010000090.1 GCA_027489875.1 Verrucomicrobiales bacterium | reverse complement strand
TGGACGGGGCGACGTGGACGTCACCACCCCGTCGCCCACGCGGGGAGGCGATGTCCTCATCGCCGTGAGGTGAGGCTTTGGGCGGGGCGACGGGGACGTCACCACCCCGTCGCCCACGCGGGGAGGCGATGTCCTCATCGCCGTGGGGAGAGGCTCTGGACGGGGCGACGTGGACGTCACCACCCCGTCGCCCACGCGGGGAGGCGATGTCCTCATCGCCGTGAGGAGAGGCTCTGGATGGGGCGACGGGGACGTCACCACCCCGTCACCCCAGTCGGGGTGGCGATGTCCTCATCGCCGCGGGGGTGAGGCTCTGGATGGGGCGACGTGGACGTCGCCACCCCGGCCCCCATGCGGGGAGGCATCAGGCAGCTGTTGCCAGCGACAGCACGAAGGCGGTGCCCGATGGGACGGAACGGTCCTGACGCAGATCACCGCCGAGGCTGCGGCTGAGCTTGCGGGAAAGCGCCAGACCCAGGCCCACGCCCGGAGCGGATCCCGCGGCCTTCTCCGCGGAACGATGGAACGGTTCAAAAAGGCGACCCACCACGTCGGGACTGATGCCACGTCCTTCGTCGCGCACGCGCAGCCCCACGAACTTTCCGGACTCCGGCAGCGCTTCGAGCCGCAGGCAGCCGGGGCTGGATTCACCCAGGCCGTACTTCGCGGCGTTGTCGACGAGGTTGAACAGGATCTGTTCCACGACGCCCGGATCGACCGTCACCGTCTGTGTCGCCAGGGAGGCTGCCACCTCCACGACGAAGGCCATGCCGGCCAGCTCGGCGCGCTCCTTCAGTCGCGGGGAGACCCGCTGGACCAACGCCTCCAGGGTCAGCGTCTCGCGTCGGTACTGTGAGCCGCCGCGTTCCAGTCGGGCATAGGCGAGGACGTTCTCCACCAGATGTCCCAGACGGCTGGATTCCGCGCAGAGCGTGGTGAGGTAGCGCTTCCGCTGTTCTTCATCCGGCACCATGCCGTCGGCCAGCATCTCGCTGTAGAGGCGGAAGGTGGTCAGTGGCGTGCGCAACTCGTGCGTGACGGCCGAGACGAATTCCGCGCGGCGTTCGCTGAGCGCCAGGACGCCGTGGAGGGTGACTGCCAGCGCGCCGGCTGCAACGAGCAGTCCGCCCCACGCCGCCCAGAGTGCCATCCGCAAGGCCGTCCAGGGCGATCCCGGCGTCGCCGCCACGGAGCCCGGATCCAGCCGCAACGGAACGGTGGCCAGGCGCCTTGGATCGTCGACAGGAGCGCCGGGTTCCACGGCCATCAAACGCGCGCCGGGAACGAGGTCCGCAACGGAGGCGAGCAATCCGCCGCGGATGGCCTGGCCGTCCAGCCACACGGCCTGGATCCGGTGGTTCGCCGCGAAATCAACCCGGCGCGCCAGGAACAGGTCGTCGCCCATCCAGACCGGAGAGACGCGGCCCACGGACACGGGCACGCCGTCATCGGATGCCGATCCCTGCTGCGAAAGGCTGCGGTCGTTGAACCCGTATCCGTTGCGTTGCTGGATCTGGATGTTGTTCAGGACGGACTGCCGTGCGGTGGCCTCGCTCCGGTTGAGGAACTGCTGTTGTTCGGGAAGTTCATTGGCGTAATTCCCAAGACCCGACGCCACCCATGGCGTGGACCCAGCGGGACCAGCCGGAGAGACTGCGTTGGTCACGCCCGCTTCGGCGGCGCGGGACAGCGCTTCCGTCCAGGGCGTTTCGGTTCCGGTCGGCTTCAGTTGCCGGAGCTTCCCGGCAACGAGGGTGAGCCGGTTCGACGCCTGGAGCAGGGATTCCACCGAAAGGCCCTCGTCCATCGCCAGCGTCCGGAAGGACGGCGGTGGTACCTGGGGCGAAACGGGCATCCGATCCGCCCCGAACTCGAAATGCAGCCGCGTGTTCGTCGAGGCCGCGGTCATCAAGGGCGATGGCAGCAGGAAGCGGCCGGCCGGGACCATGGTCTTGTCGGGGGCCCAGGCCCGGGGCGGGCTGTGGAAGGCCTGGTACTCCAGCGGGCTTCGGGCGTCCTCGGTGGCCACCAGCACCGCGAGGGCCGAATCCATGCGCCAGAGCGCGAGCCGCACCTTCTCCTCGCGTTCGGCCTCGGCCAGCTGCTGCCGTTGGGCGTCATCCAGTCGGAGCACCGAAGCGCTCAACCAGCCGAACAAGGCCACCGCCAACAGCAGCACGGCGGCGAACACGCTCCAGATGTGCAGCGGACGCTTCATGGCCGTTGTCCCAGCATGTAGCCCTTGCCCCGCACGGTCAGGATCACGCGCGGTTGATCACCCGGATCGCGAAGCTTGGACCGGAGGTTGGCGATGTGGACATCGATCGTTCGGGTTTCCACATGGCGCGGATCGAGACGCCAGATCCGTTGCAGGATTTCATCGCGCGAGATCGTGCGGTCCGGATTCGCGGCCAGATACCGCAACAGTTCCACCTCGCGCTCCGACAGGTCGCAACGCGTGCCGTCTTCAAAGCGGACCTCGCATCGCGCCAGGTCTGCGGTGCCGCCGGGGATGTTCACCTGGCCGACGGGTTGCGGCCGTTCCGGCGAACGCCGCAGCACGGCTTCCACCCGCGCCAGGAGTTCACGGATGCTGAAGGGCTTCACCACGTAATCGTCCGCGCCGAGGCGCAGCCCCGTCACGCGTTCCGACTCATCGCCGCGTGCCGTCAGGATGATCACCGGAAGGGTCGGACGTGTGGTCCGCACGGCCTTGAGGATCTCGAATCCGCCCTGCCGCGGCAGCACGAGATCGAGAAGGATCAGGTCCAGGGTTGCCGTCATCGCGAGGCGCTCCGCCTCGGTGCCGTCGCCGCTCTGGAGCGTCCCGTAACCGGCGAAGGTCAATGCATCCACGACACCGCGTCGGATGGCGGAATCATCCTCGACCACCAGGATGCAGCGTTTTGACATGGGAGGCACAGTTTGAAGTTTGAAGTTTCAAGTTTGAAGCCAGAAGGCAGTTGCCATTACGCCGGAGGCTGTGGCTGCCGGAGCGGAGAACACCCCATAGGCACCGACCGTGGACCTGCCACGGTATGGGGACCTTCCAGGACCTGATGTTGGATGAACCTCATCTGCCGGGTTCTGAGGCTTGGACTTCATATGACAAAACTCGAAATCAAGGGCGACTGGAACATCACCAAGGGCAAACTGAAACAGAAGTGGGCCCAGCTCACCGACGACGACCTGCAGTTTGTTGCCGGACAGCAGGACGAACTGCTCGGACGGATCCAGAAGCGGACCGGCCAGACCCGTGAGGTCGTCGAACGCGCCGTCCGCGAATCGAATGCCAGCTGCTGCACCTGATCCTCGAAGGTCGTTCCGATCGTCCTTCCGGACGTCAGCCCTCCCCCGGGGGAGGACGTTCGAGCGATCGGTGCGGCCGCCAACCCTTGTGCCATCGGTTTGTTGAAGCTGCGCCATGGTCGTGCCGGGCGTCCGTTCCGGGATCTTCTCTCGGTCCGGGTCAATCCTCCTGTTTCCGGATTTCCGGACTCAGTTCGCCCTCCGCAACGCCCTGGCTGAAGAGCCTTTCACGATTGCTGGATTCCGGATCGTCCTCGTCCTCGCCCGAAGCGACAAACGTCTTGCTGCCGATGAAGGCAGGACTGGCGACTCCGGAATCCACATCCCCGGGCAATTCCGCCGCGGCGGGCTTTGATCGCGCATCGGTTTGGCCCGTGATCGCAGCGGTTGCCTCATCCCAGTCCTGCCGGGACACCTCGTGCGCTTCCCGACCGCGGCTTGCTGCCAGGGCCGTGGCCCGCGCCAATACCAGTCCCCAGTTCACCCGCCGAATGCCGATGGAAGCAACGGTCGGCGTGTTCGTCTGGCGATTCATGGGAAGCATGGCGAATGGGAAACTGCAGGGTTTGGGAATGGGTGGCTCACGACGCCCGCGCACCTTCCGGGCGAGACAAGCGTCACGGATCGCGTTGAGTGATGTGACCACCTTGTCCAAGCACAGGGCAGCCCGCCATGGGGTGTTTCCCCCGCGTGCACCCACCTCAGACGATGGTGACCTGGACGCTGTTCTCGATGATGCCTTCGCTGATGGCATAGCGGGTGATGCCGGCGGTGTCGTGGAGGTCGAGCTTGCGCATGAGATGTTCGCGGTGCTTCTCGACCGTCTTGATTCCGATCCCGAGATCGGACGCGATCTCCTTGTTGGCGCGGCCCTCGGCGATGAGTTGCAGGGTTTCCATCTCGCGTGAGGTCAGCTGTGCCGACTTGCCGGTGGTGCTTCCCGTACGGCGGCCCATGCGAGGATCGAGCCGTTCCTGTCGGCGGGAGATCGACGGACTGAAATGCGTCCGTCCCTGATGCACCTCGCGGATGGCCCGGCAGACGTCGCTGGCGGAGGTCTGCTTGAGCAGGAATCCCGCGGCCCCGGATTCCGACGCGTTCCGCACGTAGGCATCGTCGCTGTGGGCGGACAGGATGAGGATGCGCCGGGAAGGATCCGTGCGGAGGATCTGCCGGGTGGCCTCGAGCCCATTGAGCATGGGCATGGCGATGTCCATGAGGATGACGCCGGGCAGGAGGGAGACGGCGAGTTCGACGGCCTGGCGGCCGTTCTGGGCCTCGCCGACGACCTGGAAATCCCCTTCGAGTTCGAGGATCCGGCGGAAGCCTTCACGGACGACGGCATGGTCTTCGGCGATGAGGACGGTAATTCGTGCGGTGGGTGGGCGGGCAGTGGGAATCATGTTTTGGCGTTCGATGAATCGGGAATGGGAATGTGGGCTCCAATGGTCGTGCCAGAGCCGGGAGTGGATTCGATGTCCAGCCGGCCGCCGACCATCTCGAGTCGTTCGCGCATGCCGAGGAGGCCGAGCCGTTGGCCGCGCGTGGCCTGAAGCACACGTTCCACGAGGAAGGAGCGTCCGTCGTCGATGACTCGCAGCCTGAATCCACCCGGCTCCAGCTGGAGGCGGACCTCCACGGACGTCGCCTCGGCGTGGCGGGCCACGTTGGTCAGCGCTTCTTGTGCCACCCGGAAGAGCACGGTCCGATGCATCACGCTCAGGAGATCGGCCTCCTTGCACGCGGTGAGCCGGGTGCGGATCCCCGTCCGTGCGGCGAAACTCTTCATGTACGTGTGCAGGGCCGGGACGAGACCCAGGTCATCGAGCACGGAGGGCCGCAGTTCACGGGCAAACTGGTGGACGGTCTCCACGGATCGGGCGACCAGTTCCTGGGTGGCGGCGATGCTCTGTTGCAGTTCGAGCGGGCTGACGTTGGCCTGCGACCCCAGGTTTCCGAGCCGCAGATTGATGCCGGTCAGCAACTGGCCGATGACATCATGGAGTTCGCGACTGATGAGGCGTCGTTCCTCCTCCTGGGCCCGCAGCACGGACCGCGAGAGATGGCGTAGCTGCCCGTGCAGGCCGTGCGCTTCGACCAGCAGCCGGGCTTGCTGTTGGCGGCTCTGGGTGAGGGAACGTTCCACGGCCTTCCGGCGGGTCACCTCGGCCTCCAGTTTTGCGTTGGCGGCCGCCAGGACGGCAACCTTGCGTGCGGCCACCTCAAGCCGGTTGCGCTCGGTGACGTCGTTGAAGAAGCAGACCAGACCGGGCTTCCCGTCCGGCAACGGCACCTGCTGGATCTGCCATTCATAGGATTCCCGGATCCCGGAATCCTGCCGCTTGGCGGCGAAGGAGGGCGACTGGAAGAACTCACCCGTCCGGAGCGTCTGCCGGAATCGGTTGGCAAGCTGTTCCGCCACCCGCGGCGGCCACACGGCCCGCAGGATCTCACCGAAGTCGCGCCCGATCAGCGGGGTCACGCTCTGGAAGGCAGCGCATGCCGGAGGATTCGCCTGCACGAGTTGGAATCGGGAGTTCACGACATACATCCCCACGGGCGCTTCCTCGACCAGCGACGCGAGCAGCGCCTCGTTCCGGCGCAGCAGTTCCTCGGTCTGCTTGCGCTGGGTGATGTCGCGGATGTTGCACTGGATCACCGGGCGTCCGCCCTCCTCGTACAGGTTCGCCACCACTTCCACCTCGTGCAGCCGGCCATCCTCGTCCGCCAGCGGCAGATCCTCGTAACGCACCGCGTGCTTCCGTTGGAGCTTCCGGAACATCTCCTGGCTCGCCGCTTCGTCGTGCAGCAGCCCGATCTCGTACAGCTCCTTCCCGATCAGTTCCTCCCGCGTATACCCAAGGAGCCGGGTCATGAACGGATTCGCGTCCGTGATCCGGCGGGTAGCCGGATCCAGCAGCAATACACCGTCGTGCGCCGCCTCGAAGAGACGGCGATAGCGCGTCTCCGACGCCCGCAGCTCGTCATTGGCTCGACGAAGGTCGGTCAGGTTCGATACCGCCACCCAGCAGCGTTTGGCGGAGCCCTCGGGGACGGACTCCAGACTTCCGTGCAGGCCGACCCAGCGGATCGGTCCGGCCGTCGAAGCCAACACGATCTTGCAGAATTCACGGTCGGTTCCCGCAAAGACGCGCTTCAGAAAGTCCCGTACGGCCTGCCGACTCTGCGCCGCCACCAAGGGCAGCAGGCTCCGCCGGTGCAACCGCGACCGCTCGACCCCGAGCAGCGTGGCCGTCATCTGGTTCGATTCCACGATGCCGCCCCGCTCGTTCAATGTAAGGAATCCAACCGGTGCAAAGTCGTAGAGGCCGGCTGACTTGTGGAGCAGGGCATCGGATTCCTCCAGCGCCCGCCGGAGGGCGGCATTCTCCCGCACCAGTTTCGAAGGCGACAGCGGTGGATGCTTTCCCGGATGGGGCTTGGGCTCCACCGCGGGGATCGGTTTCGAGCGCGTGAACGGATGCTTGCGACGCGAACCATCCACGGGCGTCGCCGGGATTCCGGCGGAACCCGCCTTGGCCTTCATGGCGGATGGGCGCTTCATGGGTTTCGAGGTTCGGCGACGCGATACGGGAGATTCCCGTGAGCTCCCGGCCGGACACCGCGGGACGGTTGGGAGCACTCCATGGACACTCGCAGGCCTCGCCAACCATAGCGATGGGATTCCCGACCCTGCACGCCCGCGCCTGGATCCTGTCGGGCGGCACCCAACGGCGTGCGGCGCGATGCGATGGAGAGTTGCATGAACGGAAATGGTTGGGCCGCCGGTTGCTGACAGGTCCTCAGGTCCTGAGGACCCACCGACGACCCGCGGAACATCCTCCCGGCTTGATCGGGAATTGCCTATGGGGCGAACACCGGAGGTGCCCGGTGTAGGCCGCGTGCCCTCACGCGGCGGATCAGGAGTTGCCAGTTGCCAGTTCCCGGTTGCCAGAAGGTCGCACCCGTAACCCGGGGTTTCTGGTGACTGGGAACTGGGAACTGGGAACTTGGAACTGGCAACTCCCCCTGTAGCGGCGCATCCGGAATCCCGCCGGGTGGGGGCACCCGGCCTTCAATGGGAGAGTGCGCATCTTGGCACTGCCCCCGCATGGAACGGGGTGGCGACGTCCTCGTCGCCGTTGCAAAGCCTTTCCCAAGGCGATGAGGACATCGCCGCCCCGTTCGCAATCTCAAACGGGCTTCAAACTTCAAACTCCCCCTCATTTGCCCGTTCCCGAAAGGGTCTCGAACTGGACGCTGACCACGGCGGAGATGCGGATCTGGCCGGGGGCGAAGGTCTGGTTGGAAGCCTCGTTGGACGGTTCGGACGATCCGCCGGCGATGGAGATGTTGTTCTGCATGGCGTAACCGCCGTGGCGGGACTGCCAATACCCGCCGTACATGCCGTAGTAGCTATAGCTGCTGAAGGCGTTGTCATGGCTTTGCTCGGAAATGCTGGTCGCCGTTCCGAGCTTCAGCCCCAGCTCCTGCGTGAACAGTTCCCCTTTTTCCCGCGCGGCGCGGATCGCCATCTGCCGTGCCTGATCCCGATGCTTGCGCAGCTCGGTGCTGCAGAACTGGATGTTCAGGACCTCGTTCGCCCCCGCCTGGATGGCCGCTTCGAGCAACGCCTCGAACTTCCCCACCTCCTTCAACGTGACCACCAGATGCCGCTGCACCATGTACCCCGTCAGGATCGGGGGGCTTCCAACCTCGGTGCGGTACTCGGGCTGGACATGGATGGCGTCGGTCTGGAGTTCGCGCTGGCTGAGCCCGAGCGCCTTGAGCTTGTTCAGGACCGTCGCGATCCGCTCGTCGTTCTCGGCCTTGGAGCGGAGGAGGTCGGGATTCCGGGTGGTGATGCCGAGTCGGAGTTCCACCTGATCGGGCACCACCAGGACCTGCGCGGTGCCGTTGACCGAGATGGTTCCACGGGTCGCCGGGTTGGTGCTGGCCACCGAACCCGGTGTCACGAGGGATTGCGCACGGACGGGAAGGACTGCCGGCAGCAGCACCGCCGCCAGGGAAACCGCAAGGATCGAGGACGTTCTTTTCATGGACCCAGTGTGCATGCCCTCGCCCCGCTGTCTGTAAGCGCCCTGTAAATCGGGGTCCCCTCTTCGCCCTCTGGACGGGGTGGCGACGTCCTCGTCGCCTGTCAGAGCCATTCTCAGTCTTATCCATGCGATTGAGCAGGGGGGATAGGTTCACGCGGAGACGCGGAGACGCGGAGAAAGAACGCTTGGATGGCAAGCCGGCTAGTCACCGTTGGGTGAGTGGTTGCCGAGATGTACATGCTCGCGACCGGCCCCTCTCTCCGCGCTCTCCCGGCTCCGCGTGAGCTGACTGCTGCATGGATACGGCTCACGGCGATGTGGACATCGCCTCCCCGCATGGGGAACGGGGTGGCGACGTCCACGTCGCCCCTTCCAGAGCCTCTCCCCCATGGCGATGAGGACCTCGCCGCCCCGAGCCCTCCGAGCCCTCCCAAAGCCGCCCAATCTCCACGCTTCATTCCTGGCCATTCCTGGGTCATGCTCCTCCCATCATGGGAGCTCAATGGAAGCAGGCCGGGCGCGAAGCGAACGCCCAGAAGAAGGGTCAGATGGTCGGGAAACTCGTCCGCGAAATAATGGTCGCGGCGAAACTCGGCGGCGCGGAACCCGACGGCAACCCCCGTCTCCATGTCGCCGTCGAGAAGGCCCGCAAGGCCAGCGTCAACCGCGACACCATCGATCGCGCCATCAAGAAGGGCGCCGGCCTGCTCGACGAAAAGATCGAGTACGAGACCGTGTTCTACGAGGGCTTCGCCCCCCACAAGGTTCCCGTCATCGTCGAGTGCCTGACGGACAACCGGAACCGCACCGCCCCCGATATCCGTCGCCTCTTCCTCGCCGGACAGCTCGGCCAGCCCGGCAGCATGAGTTTCTTCTTCGACCGCCTTGGCGTGGTGGAAGCCACCCACACGGACAAGTCCCGCGACCCCGAATCCGACGCCATCGAGGCCGGTGCGCAGAATGTCGAGCCCCTCGAAGCTGAGGAAACCCCCGAGGGTTCCCAGGGCGCGCGGTTCCTCACCGAGATCAAGGATCTCTCCACCGCCAGCAACTGGCTCAAGGCCGCCAAGTGGAACATCGTCGCGTCCGAGATCCGGTACGTGGCCAAGACGCCCACGGAGGTCAGCGAGTCCGACCGCGCCGATGTCGTCTCGTTCCTCAACGCGATCGACGACCACGACGACGTTCACCGCGTGTACGTGGGGATGAAGTGATCGGACGGGGAGTTGCTGGTCCCCTATGCTGACAACGCTTCGAATCCGGAACCTGGCCCTCGTTGCCGACCTGACCCTGGAGCTTCAGGCCGGGTTCAACGCCATCACGGGCGAAACGGGCGCGGGGAAATCCGTGATCCTGGGTGCCATCCAGCTGGTGCTTGGACAGCGCGCCGATCGCGGTGCCATCCGCTCGGGCGCTGACTTCTGTTCGGTGGAAGCGGTGTTCAACGTCGGCGCCCTCCGTCCGGCCATCGACGCGTTGCTGGTCGAGCAGGGCCTCGACCCGTGCGACGCGGATGCCCTGGTGCTCAAGCGTTCCTTCACGGCGTCCGGCACGAATCGCCAGTTCATCAACGGTTCCCCCACCAACCTGGCGACGCTGGCCAGCCTCGGCACCCTGCTGGTCGACCTCCACGGCCCACACGAACACCAGTCGCTGCTCCAGACTTCCCGACAGTTGGCCATCCTCGACGCGTTCGGCGGACTCGCCACCCGTCGCGCTGCCTTCGCCGCCCTTCACCAGCAGCACGCCGCGCTCGTCGCCGAGAAGGCTGCGCTCGTCGTCGACGAACAAACCTACGCCCGTCAGCTCGACCTTCTCCGGTTCCAGACCCACGAGATCCGCGCCGCACGCCTTCAATCCGGCGAGGACGAATCCCTGGCCGCCGAATACCAGCGCGTTTCCAATGCCGCGCGCATCCTGGAGCTCGCCCAGGGCGCGGCCAACGCCCTTGGCGACGATGACGACGCGCTGCTCACCCGCATGGGTTCGCTCGGCCGGCTTCTCCATGATCTGGCGCGGCTGGATTCCGAGGCCGCCTCGCTCTCGGAGCAGCACGAGCAGGCCATCTCGCTCCTGCGCGATCTCCAATCCGACCTCAGCCGGTACGCCGGCAACGTCGAGCTCGATCCCGAGCGCCTCGTCCAACTTCAGGAACGCCTCGACCTGATCCAGACGTTGCGGCGCAAGTATGGTTCCAGCGTCGAGGAGATCATCGCGTTCGGGGAACGCGCCCAGGCGGAACTCGACTCCCTCGAAGGCCGCGATGCCGAACTGTCGCGAATCCAGGCCGAACTCGCCGCGGTCGAAAGCCGGATGATCACCGCCGCGGCCGCGCTCACCGCGGACCGCCGCCGCGTGGCTCCCAAGCTCGCCAAGGCGGTCGAGAAGGAACTCGCCACGCTCGGGTTCAAACAGGCCGGTTTCGAGGCCGCCATCCGACCCGCCACGGGACACGACACGCCCGCGTCCGCCGGACCCGCGGGCTTCGACCAGTGCGAGTTTCTGTTCGCGCCAAATCCGGGTGAACCGGCCCGGCCGCTTCGGGCCATTGCGTCCTCCGGCGAACTCGCCCGCGTCATGCTCGCCCTCAAGACCGTGCTCGCCGCCGAGGACGAGGTCCCGGTGCTGGTCTTCGACGAGGTCGATGCCAACGTCGGTGGCGAAACCGCCCATGCCGTCGGCGACAAGATGCGGCGCATCGCCGGAAACCATCAGGTGCTGTGCATCACGCACCTTGCTCCCGTCGCCGCCTACGCCGCCGCGCACTACGTCGTGACCAAGGACGTCCAGGCCGGCCGCACCGAATCCCGGATCTTCCTCCTCGATGCCCCCGGGCAGGTCGCCGAACTGGGCCGGATGCTCGGCGGCGGACCCGCCGCAGAACGTCACGCCGCCGAACTGCTGTCGAAGGCGTCGGCCGCCTCCTGACATTTCCCCGCGAATGAACGGTGTGGCGTCGCCCACGTCGCCCCGCCCAAAGCCTCTCCCTCGCGGCGATGAGGACATCGCCTCCCCGACTGGGAGACGGGGTGGCGACGTCCACGTCGCCCAGCCCAAAGCCTCTCCCTCACGGCGATGAGGACATCGCCTCCCCGACTGGGAGACGGGGTGGTGACGTCCACGTCGCCCCGCCCAAAGCCTCTCCCTCACGGCGATGAGGACATCGCCTCCCCGCCTGGGGAACGGGGTGGCGACGTCCACGTCACCCCGCCCAGAGCCTCTCCCTCACGGCGATGAGGACATCGCCTCCCCGCCTGGGAGACGGGGTGGCGACGTCCACGTCGCCCCGCCCAAAGCCTCTCCCTCACGGCGATGAGGACATCGCCTCCCCGACTGGGAGACGGGGTGGTGACGTCC
>JAIXZE010000238.1 GCA_027489875.1 Verrucomicrobiales bacterium | reverse complement strand
GGATTGGTTCGCCAGCCTCCCTCCTCATGATAGGCCTTCCAACCCATGGACCGGGGCAGGTCCACATACCAGGCATCCCGTGTGGAGATCCCGTTGGGCGCCCCATCGTAGGGCAGTCGGTCCGCGTTGTCCGAGAGGTGGATGAAGGTTGCCGCGCCCCATTGGCGGAGGTGTGAGAGACATGCGGTGGATCGACTCCGGCTTTGAGCCTTTCCTGAAGCGGCCCCGAGCGTCCCGGCGATGATGGTAATGACAGCGAGGACAATCAGGAGCTCCAGGAGGCTGAAGGCGTTTGGACGGAAGTCTGGTGCCGCGTGGGTAGGTCTTGGGTTTCGAACCATGCCTGGATCTACAGTGGAACCTGCTGAAGGTTACTGGGTTTGTGCGTTCGGAACGGACCTTGTCACTCGCTGTTTCGACGGCTTCTTACATTTCTGTGTTGTCAGAAACTATCGATGCCCGTAATTTCTGTCCGTACAGAAACTAAACGTAATGAACCACCACTCCCATGAACTACCTCGTCGCCACGTACACCACTTACCTCGCCATCAGCATCGCCCTCACCATTTGGGTGGCCAAAACCCTGCACAAGAATGGCCGCCAGTTCCTGGTCGATAGCTTCCATGGCAACAACACCCTCGCTGACTCGGTCAATCACCTCCTGATCGTCGGGTTCTACCTCATCAACATCGGTTACGTGGCCCTCGCCCTGAAATTCTCGGCCCACGCAACCAACCTCCAGGAGTTGATGGAAGCCGTCAGCACCAAGGTTGGAACCGTCATGCTGATCCTTGGCGGAATGCACTTCCTCAACATCGCCGTCTTCGCGCGCTGGCGCCGCCGCGCCATGCACGTCCCCACGCCGCCTCCACTCCCTCCCGTCCCGTACCTCCGGGATGCAAAGCCCTGACCCGATGTTCCACGTGGAACGTGGAGGCCAGGAGGGACGGACGGAGAGTTCCAAGTTCCAAGTTTCCAGTTCCCGGTTTCCAGCTCTCTGGAAGACGGATGTCACCCCTCAGGGGGCACCGCCAACGTTTCCATTGCTGGCAACTGGCAGATGGCAACTGGCCCCTAGGAACTCCATCTGAAGGCCGGGTGCCCTCACCGGGCGGAGGTTGCTAAACCCAGGGATCTGTGTGCCGGACGCGTTGGAAGGGATAGTCCCGGTGCGTGCGAAGCACACACGCCGGGAAGGGAGTGTCGATCTGGAATCTGCACTCCAGCAGGGGGCCCAAACTCGCGAAGGTGCATCCCCTGCTGATGTCGGTCACTGCTTGGATATCCCGGACCCGAAGTTTCCTCGTGCGCCGGGTTAACCGCTTCAAAACCTCCGGCGTAGCCCAGAGGCACGCCCACGGACTCCTGTTGGGAGCGCCTGCAAAGCCGAGCCTCATCCGCATTTCAGACAACGAGAAACTCGTGACTGGGAACTCTCCCTGAACTCAGACCGGTTGCCGGACACCGCTATCCTCCCTAGGCTTCGAGGCCATGTCGTTCGTCTATCCAAAGCAGTACGATGTCATCGTGGTCGGAGGTGGCCATGCCGGGGTTGAGGCCGCGCTTGCTGCTGCTCGGATGGGCTGCTCCACCCTGCTCCTTTCCATCAACATCGACACAATTGGCCAGATGTCTTGCAACCCGGCGATCGGGGGATTGGCCAAGGGACATCTGGCTCGGGAAATCGATGCCCTCGGTGGGGAGATGGGTCGGGTGACGGACATGACCGGACTCCAGTTCCGGATGCTGAACACCAAGAAGGGTCCCTCGGTTTGGGCCCCTCGGGCGCAGTGCGACAAGAAGGCGTATCAGTTCCGGTTGAAATGGATCTGCGAACGACAGCCCAACCTCGACATCAAGCAGGCCCAGACAAACCGGCTTCTGGTCCGGGATCAGCAGGTCTATGGCGTGGAAACCACCCTGGAGGTTCAATACCACGCCACCACTGTGGTGGTGACCACCGGCACCTTTCTTCGAGGTCTGATGCACATCGGTTCCAACCAGCAGACAGGAGGGCGTGCCGGAGAAGCTGCGGCCATGGGACTGTCCGGATCGTTGAAGGAGATTGGTCTGGAGCTCGGTCGGCTGAAAACCGGTACACCGCCGCGGTTGGTGCGTCAGTCCATCGACTTCACCCGATGCGAGGTCCAACCCGGAGACGACCCCATTCCCTGGTTCAGCTTCTGGAAGGAGGAGCTCTGGTTGGATGAGCTGGATGGGTTGGAACGCGAACGGTCGATCAAACCCGACGGCACGTTCCACGTGGAACAATCGAGAAGTGGTTCAGCGGGTCCTTATCCTCCTGGTTCAATTCTGGCACGGGCTGGTGGTCAGCATCCGTGCTACATCACCTTCACCACGGACAAAACCCGGGAGCTGATCCTGGCCAACCTCCATCGTTCGCCCATGTACTCGGGAGTCATTGAAGGAGTGGGACCGCGGTACTGCCCGAGCATCGAGGACAAGTTTGTCCGATTTGCCGAGAAGCCCACGCATCAGATCTTCCTCGAGCCCGAGGGAATCTCGACCGACGAAATATACGTGAACGGGTTCTCGACCTCACTTCCCTATGAAGTCCAGATCCAGATGGTCCGAAGCATCACGGGGTGTGAAAACGCGGAGATCCTGAGACCGGCCTACGCGGTGGAGTACGACTTTGTGCATCCAACACAGCTGAAGGCCACGCTGGAGACAAAGGCGTGTGCGAACCTTTTCCTGGCGGGCCAGATCAATGGAACGTCAGGTTACGAGGAAGCGGGGGCCCAAGGGATCATGGCCGGGATCAACGCCGCGCTCCGGGTGCAAAGGAAGCCCGAGGTCGTCCTGGGTCGCGACGAAGCTTACATCGGCGTTCTGATCGACGACCTGGTCACCAAGGGAACTATGGAGCCCTATCGGATGTTCACGAGTCGCGCTGAACACCGGCTGCTGTTGCGACAGGACAATGCAGATCTTCGACTGTCCGGAATCGGGCATGCTTGTGGGCTGTTGGCGAATCATCGGATGCAGCGGGTCGAGGCAAAGGCCGCCGAGGCCAGAGTCGAGATGGAGCGGCTCGAAACCACCAGGGTGGGTGGAGAAACGCTGGCTCAGCTGCTGCGAAGACCCGAAGTCAGTTATGCATCCCTCCCCGGCCGGCGGGAAGACCTCTCGGTTGAGGTCCAGCATCAGGTGGAGACGGAGATCAAATATGCGGGATACATCCGGCGCCAGGCCACAGAGGTGGATCGATTCCGGGCGTTGGAAGCGCAGATGATTCCATCGGACTTTGATTATGCCTCGGTGGCCAGTCTGCGAACGGAGGCGCGGATCAAGTTGGATCGGATCCGACCTACGACCGTGGGTCAGGCGTCGCGGATCTCGGGTGTGACGCCAGCAGACCTGAGTCTGGTGATGGTCTGGCTGAAGCGTGGACGCGTGGCGGATGCCAATGATTAACGTTATTTATTGATGTTTGCGCTCCTTTTTGGTTCTGGGCCATCCGTTGGACACCCTCCATGCGTCTGGGATGACCCGTGTGACCAACGATCTGAACAACATGGGGACAACTCCGGTGCATTTGATCGGCTTCGGACTTGTCAAGGGTGATCGGCCCCGGTAATGCTCCCCTGTCTCCACTGATAATTTTAACGCGCCTGAGTGGGCGCGTTGGCGGCCTTGGGCGGTGCAATCCGTGTGTCACCCCCAAGGCCGCTTTTTTGTGCATTCGTGCCTTTCTGTCAGGATTCTGCCCAAGCCACTCGACGATTCCATCGACTCTGATTGGGCCCCATAGAGATCCGCGCAGGTTTCAGGAATGCCGCAGATGGAAGGCAGGATTCGGGCTTCGGAGGGCGAGGAACAAATGGCCGTCCCGATGCCTGTGAACCCGGTGGGAGGTTCGACCGCCGGCAGCGAACTTTGCACTATTCAAGGCCAATCCGGCCAAGTAGATAAGAAGCAACGTTACCCCTTCAGGTATTCCGTCATGAAACTTGCACGCCCACACCCCTCTTTCCGCGGGTTTACCCTCATCGAGTTGCTCGTCGTGATCGCCATCATTGCGATCCTTGCCGGAATGCTTCTGCCCGCCCTTTCGAAAGCCAAAACGAAGGCTCAGGGAATCAGCTGCGTCAACAATGCGAAGCAGTTGGGCCTTTGCTGGCAGCTCTACGCGGTGGACTTCAATGACAACATGGTGCCGAACGCCCTTGGCTCCCGGAACGCATGGATTGATGGCTCCGGCTCAGCCGCGGCCTTCGATCTCCCGGGGGCCACGAACGTCGCCACGCTCCAGCGCGGGTTGCTGTTCAAGTACAACAGCTCGGTAAAGATCTATTCCTGCCCCGGCCAGAAGCTCGTTTACGCCCTGTCCCGCAACCGCGAACTGACCCTCCCTCCGGCCCGGAGCTTCTCGATCAGTGGCCAGATGAACGGTGGAACAGATGGTGGGGCGGCTGGTGTCGTGCCGATCATTCTGGGTTCGAACCCATCCAGTGCGCGAGCGTACCGAAAGCTGACAGACATCAATCGGCCCGGTCCGTCCCAGGCCTTCGTCTTCATCGACGAGAGTCACTACACCATTGATGACGGATACTTCGCGGTCCGAGTGAACGAGCCCGTCTGGCAAAACTACCCGGCCTACCGTCATGGCAATTCAGCGAGCATGAGTTTCGCCGATGGTCACAGCGAGCTGAAGCGGTGGCTGGAGCCATCGACGGGCACACTGAGGGACCCCAATGGCAATGCGCCAGCGCCCGCCTTCGCCGGCCAGCGCAATCGGGACCTCCAATGGCTGTCGGAACGTTACATCGATCCGCCCCGGCCCTGAACAAGCGCGCATCCAGAGCCTCCATTGACTTTTGCAACCAGCCGCGGCGATCTTCATTCAGTTCACACCATGAGATTCGGCATCAATTCCTTCCTGTTTGTTTCCCCATTCACGACCGACAGCGTGAAGCTGTTCGCGAAGTTCAAGAAGTGGGGGTTCGATTCCGTCGAGCTTCCGATCGAGGATCCCTCGCACATCGACCCGGTGAAGGTCCGGGCTGCCTTGGACAAGGCCGGGCTCGCCTGCGGGTCGATCTGCGCGTGCATGGGACCGGGTCGCGATTTCCGTGGGACACCGGAGGAGCAGCAGACGGCGATGACGTACTGCAAGGCGTTGATCGACCAAGCGGTCATCATTGGTTGCCCGTCGATCATCGGTCCGGTGTACAGCGTGGTGGGCAAGGCGGACGCGGTGGAGCCGGCGCAGCAGAAGATCGAGTGGGCGCTGGTGGTGAAGAACCTGAAGGAGCTTTGCGCGTACGCGGAATCGAAGGGCATCCAGATCTGTGTGGAGCCGCTCAACCGCTTCGAGACGGATTTCCTGAACACGTGTGATCAGGGTCTCAAGCTGATCAAGGCGGTGAAGTCGAAGGCGCTGAAGCTGCACCTCGATACCTTCCACATGAACATCGAGGAGAAGAATCAGGCGGCCTCGATCAAGAAGGCAGGTCCGCTACTGGCCCATTTCCACGCCTGCGGCACGGATCGTGGAACGCCGGGTGGCGATTCGCTGAACTGGAAGGAGATCGTCGGAGCGCTGAAGTCGATTGGCTACAAGGGCGACGTCGTCATCGAATCCTTCACCACCGACGTCAAGGTGATCGCCCGTGCGGCGGCCATCTGGCGGCGGATCGAGCCGACGCGCGACGAGATCGCGGTGGACGGCCTGGCCAACCTGAAGAAGTTGTTCAAGAAGAAGTGAGGTCTGGTTGCCCCGCGGCTTGACCCCACGCTCCGTTTCAAAAGAAAAAGGACCCCGATGCGTTTGCTTCGAACCTGCTCCACCGTAGGACTCCTTGCTGGAGCCCTGGGATTTCTCGCCTTCACCGGATGCCGTCTGACCCCTCGTGCCGTCGCCGAGGAGCGTGCGGGTTCGATCCAGCTCTTCAACGGGAAGGATCTTTCCGGATGGGCGGGTGTTCCGGGCCTATGGACGGTGGAGGATGGCGCGATCACCGGAACGACCACGAAATTTGACCCTATCAAGAACAACACGTTCCTGGTCTGGACGAATGGCGTGGTCGACAACTTTGAACTGCGTTTGAAGTACCGGGTGTTCAACGGCAACTCGGGCATCCAGTACCGGAGCCAGGTGTTGGACGCCGAGAAGGCGATTGTGGGCGGCTATCAGGCCGACCTCGAGGCGGGCAAGACCTACTCGGGTATCCTGTATGAGGAGCGCGGCCGTGGGATCCTGGCGCTGCGTGGGCAGCGGACCCACATCACCGAGGAGAATGGTCAGACCAAGGTGAACCTGCTGGGAGAGGTGGCCAAGGGGCCTGAGCTCCAGCAGTACGTCCGCCACGAGGACTGGAATGACTACCTCATCGTTGCGGACGGCAACCATCTCATGCATTTCATCAACGGGAAGATGATGGTGGATGTGATCGACGCGCAGGCGGCGAAGGCGGCGAAGTCCGGAGTCTTGGCCTTGCAGGTTCACGCGGGGCCGCCGATGAAGGTCCAGTTCAAGGACATCCTGTTGAAGAAGCTGCCCTGAACGGGCGGCGTCACCTGCTTTGGCAGGATAGGACGACAAAAGGCCGGCTGGGAAAACCCAGCCGGCCTTTTCGTTCCCTTGAAACGGTGGTGTTGATCAGTTTCCCGAGGAGGCTTCCTTCCATCGACCGCGGTCGATGTCCTCGACATAGCGTTGGGCGAACCAGTTGTTCCACGAGTTCCACATCAACGACTGATCAAAGATGGCCCGGGCAGCCTGGACCCGGCCTTGCAGGAGGAGGTTCCACGCGTAGTGATTGGCCACGGCGACATTGTTCGGGCCGATATCCATGGCCTTCTCGAATGCCCGAGTTGCCTTTGCGGCATCTCCGAGCCAATGCCAGTTGAGTCCCTGGGAGACGAGGACCATGGGATCGCGGGGATTGAGTTTCTGGGCCTTGTCGAGCCACTCGATGGCCTCGCGACCGCTGGCCTCCCATCCCTTTTCGCCTGCAAAGCTGATCCGCCGAAGGTTCTCGCCGATTTCGAAGGCAGTCCGCGGGTTATCCGGAACCAAGGCCGCCGCCGCCTTCAGATGATCCATCAGCTCAGGTGTGATGCGCGCGCCTGCGGCGGCGCGATTGAGATGAAGCCCTTCGCGAAGACCGCGAACGGAGGACGGGACCAGCACATACAATGCACCGCAGGCGACAGCTGTGATCAGGACCCGGCTCCACCATCGGGGGGTGTGCCACCATCGCTCGCTCGCAAAGCGGATGGTCGAAGCCAACATCCCGCCCACCACGACCACCGTCAGGCCGAGGGCGGGAACATGCATGATGAAGTCGACCGATGCGTGGAGCGCGATTCCCACCATGCCGATGCTGGCGCCGACGAAGAAGGCCGTCCGGTTGCTTCCCTTGTCGCCGAGATCACCGATGCCGCGTTCGACGTACTTCCGCGACAGGATGATTCCGCCAACCGCGATGAGGATGGTTAGTCCGACGAGTGCCGTACCGACGAGACCGAAGTCGGCCAGAAGGTTCAGGTATTCGTTGTGGGCGTAGCCTGGATTGACCTGGATCTGATGATCGCGGTACTGGGGAAAGCGCACATCGTAGTGACCGGGACCGACCCCAATCCAGGGATTGTCCTTCCACATCCGGATGGCCGGCTTCCAGAGCGGCAGCCGGTCCCCGCTATCGGGCTTGCCGACAGCAGCGACATCCGTGATTCGCTGCCATGCCTTGCCGCTGCGTGCGAGGAAGACGGAGCCAGCGACAAGTACCAGGCCGAGGCCCACCAATGCCGGGATCCGCATCTGGCGGCGGCGGATCAGAAGCCAGGTGAAAAAGATGCCGAGCACGGCACCGCCGGCGAGCCAACCGCCGCGCGACATGGTCACGGCCAGACCGGCCAGCATCATGACGGCACCATAGCCATGGAAGACCCGGATAGGCCCCTTCGCACGGGCCAGAAAGACCTGACCGAGCGCCATGGGGAGAAACAGCACCATCAATGTGGCCAGATGGTTGGGGTTGACGAAGGTGGCACCGGCCCGGCGGAAGTACTGCACCGGTCGCACCTGCCAGAGGACACCATCGCTCTGGCTGATGTATTGGCCGACGGCGTAGAGGGAGAGCAGGGTGCCCAGGGCGACCAGGAAATTGGTACTGCGCTGGAGGGTGTCCTGACTTTGCAGATTGTTGACGGCGACCACGAGGGTCACCGAATACAGCAGGACCATCCAGAGCTCGTGGCGCGCGGCGTAGGGAACCTCCACGCCGACGGCCCTCCAGACCGCAAAGCCGGCGAAGAGGATCACTGGCAGCAGCAGTGGGTGCAGGATGAGGCGATGACCGCCACCACTCCACAGCCGGATCAACCACAGGACGAGAGCCACACCGACGACACCCGTCATCACCGCCATTTCGGTGGTGCGGACACCACCAAAGAGCAGGGTCCCGTAGGCAACTGCGCCCAGAACGAGCCATTCAATGGCGCGTTCGAGGCGTTCATCCCACACTTCGTCCTGTCGTCCGTGGCGGCTCATTCAGCTAGAAGTGAGCAGCCTACGGGCCGAACTCGATCCTGTTCCAGCCTGCTTTTGGCTGGATTGCAGAAGGTTCGTCTACTTCCGCAAAAAGCCCTTGGGAACGGTCGGCTTGGGCGCGGCGTGCGGGAGGGTGTCGGGCGTGACCCACACCGGGGTGGTCATCTTGATGGGAACCGGCCCACCAATGTCATAGGTCATCTCGATCATGAAGGCCGACCATCCTTGGGAGGGCTTGGCGATGCCGCCCACGTACGAGCCATCAGGCTCCGCATCCAGCGCACGCGACCACCACGCCGGACCGATGATCTCCAGACGGAAATCGCGGGTGCGGGGATTGTTGGCCTGCCAGAGCCTGACCGCCTTGGGGCGGACGGGGGTCGAGACACGCACATTGCCGTCCGCGCCACGGCTCCAGGTGAAGGTGGGGACCTGCTTTCCGTTGACCTGGGCCCATTGCCAAGCAGCCAGGGTTTCGTAGGCGTCGCTGCCACGGAGAGAATGGTCGGCGTTCGGGACGTAGCGCAGGTGCTTCTCCCCGGGGAGTTGGTCGAAGTAAAACTGGGAGGAATCCGGCAGGAAGAACTGATCGCCACAGGCGTTGAGGATGAGCTTCGGCAGGTTCAGGCGATCCATGTAGAAATACGGATCCTCGATCCGCTGGAGCGCCTGCATCTCGGGGGTGCTCAACCAATCCATGATACCCTGCTCGGTGTAGTTGCCGACGGCAGGGGCGAAGAATCCGTAAGCCCGGTAATGGTGGATCATCGAGGGCTGCATGTTGAGGACGTCGATGACGATCGGGCAGATGGCGACGACGCGTTTGTCGACGATGCCGGTCGTCCAGGTGGTCCATCCACGCTTGGAACCGCCGGCGACGACGAACCGTTCCACAGCCTTGCCGCCGCCTTCGACGCTCTTGGTGAACGCGGTGACGGTGTCCATGGCCCGAACGGCCGCCTTGGTCATCGGCAGGCGGGCGGGCCAGCGTTCGTCGCCCGTGCGGAGGTACTTGTCCCACGTGTACGCGATCAGGTCGTCCTCGACGCGTTCCTTGCCGTCACCGTCAAGGATCAGGGGTTGGTTGGGCACCATCTTGAGCTCGATCACCACGGACTTGGTGGCAGCAGCAATCTGAAGGAGCTCCTTGGCCGGCTTGGGTGCCTCGCCGTCGCGATTCGCACCGCCGGTGATGAAGAGCAGACCAATGTCCGACTCCACATTGGACGGGCGGACGACGGTAACCCAGTGCTTCCATTCCGTGCGGTTGACCTCACCCGGCGTAAGCCAGGTCTGCGAGGTCATGGCTATGGAGGCCACCTTGCCGCCCGGGACATCCGTGACGGCCACTGTCTTCCAGGTATAGGCCGGATCGGGGGTCGCGACGTATCGGTCCAGGGCTGTTTCGAGGGCCCGGGTGTGTGGGCCCGCCGCAGGCTTTGGAATGACCTTGGCCGGGGCAGCGAAAACACCGCTGACCCCCAGAAAGCATATCGACGCAAATACCCCCGCTCTCCTCAGCTGTGATGACATTGGGGGATTCAACGGGCCGGGCGGGAGGGGGGTCAAGCCGGGCGACAGCAAAGTTTCCGTGAACGCGCCTCGCGAAAGGGGTTCGGGAATCCGCCGTGTGAGGGCACGCGGCATACTCTCATCCCAAAGCTGAAGGCCGGCTGCACTTACCCGGCACTCGTCCCTAGCTTGTAGGCCGGGTGCCCTCACCCGGCGCACTCTGGCGGATCACAACGGCCGGATCCGGATGTTCCGGTACCAGACCTCGTCCTGATGGTCCTGCAGGAGGATGGGGGTAGCGAACTTGGTTCCCCAGAGCGCCTCCTTGCGGAACTTGCTGGCCTCCTTGGCGGCGAGGAGTTCCGGGGATCCCAGCTTGTACTGCACGACGCGTTTCCCATTCAGCCAGTGTTCCACGTCGGCGCCGCGAATCACGATCCGGGACTGGTTGATCTCGCCCGGAGGTTTCACCGGAGCTCCAACCGGCGGAAGGGCATCGTACAGGGCCGCCGTCTGACGCTTGGGACCGTGAGCGGCATCGGGATGGGCCGCGTCGTCGATCACCTGATACTCATGGCCGACAGGTGCGCCGCGCTTCTCGTCGATGAGGTATTTCACGCCACTGTTGCCACCGGTGGCGATGCGCCAGTCGAAGGTGAGTTCAAAGTCGGTGAAGGTCTCGGTGGTGATGATGTCACCCCCACCGGCCTTGGGAACGTGGTGCAGCCACCCGTCCTGAACCTCCCATCCCTGCGTGGGAAAGGCCGACTTCCCAAAACCACGCCAACCGGCCGTGGAGGTGCCATCGAACAGCAACTTCCAGCCAGAACGGGCCTCCTGGGAGCTGAGGGTATTCGGCGATCGCGAGCCCAAGTCGTTGGCGCAACCGAAACCAAGAATGGAAGCCAGTGCGAGGACGCAGGAACCACGACGCCAGAGGCAGGGGAGGGTGGAGTTCATCGGAGGAGTCAAGATGGAATCAGGGAAGGTTGGGTGAACGGGCCATCAAGGCGTGGCGAGCTTGCGGATGCGGATGTTCCGGTACCAGACGTCGTCGCCATGTTCCTGGAGGCAGATGTGTCCGGCAGGTTCCTTCGCGAAACCGGGCCATTGATTGAACTTCGACTGGGCGATCAGCGTGGTGACCTCCGGGCTGGCCAGATCGCAGGCGACCACCTTCTTGCCGTTCAGCCAGTGCTCAATCCGCGTTCCCTGAACGACAATCCGTCCCTCGTTCCATTCCCCGACGGGCCGAACCTGCTTGGAAGCGTTGGCGGCGATCAAAGCGTACAGGGCCGAGGCGCTGGTCTTCGGATTCTTCCCGTCTCCGTGTTTCGAATCGTCGAGGACCTGGTACTCCGGTCCGGTCTCATAAGAGGCAGCCTTGGCCTCGCTGACGCGATACATGACGCCGCTGTTGGCCCCGGGGGCCACCTTCCATTCGAAGGTCATTTCAAAGTCCCGGTATTGTTCGCGCGTGACGATGTCGCCCCCGCCGCCCTTGGACTGGACGTGAAGGGTGCCGTTCTCGACGACCCATCCCTTCGCCGGAAAATCCTTTCCCTTGAACGACCGCCACGCTGCCGTGGACGAGCCGTCGAACAGGACCTCCCAGCGCGGTTGATCCGCCGCGACCAGCAACAACAACAGGAACGCACCCAGGACGCCTGCACCCAGCCATCGAGTCTTCATGTGGAATTCGGGGAAGATGGGACACCCGTTGCATGCCGCGCCGCAAGCCTGAGCCTCACCATCGGCACGAATCGGGTGCCTCTGGACACTGCCCCCTTTTGGAAAGGATTCGGAGCGGCGCTGTCCTCATCGCCTTGGGAATGGCTTTGGAAGGGCGACGAGGACGTCGCCTCCCCGTTCCGTGCGGGGGCAGTGTCCAGATGCCCCCGCACGAATCCCGCGGGTCACCGCGCCACGGAAGGACCTGCGGGCAGAACTGCCTTGACGGACGGCCCATTTGCATCCGGACGTCGCATATGCGACGTCCAGTTGCGAATCGCACCTTCACGCGGTCCTTCACGCAGCATCGTTGCAACCGCTCACCCCAACTCGAACGTGGTGAGACCGAAAACCTGGTTGAGCCGCACATCCGGTGCGCTTCCTGTGTACATGCGCGCAGTCGCGAAAACCTCCTTCATCCCGAATGCATCGGCCATCGCGGTGGCCGCGGTGTTGGGTTCGGCGACATCCAGCCAGAAAGCAGAGCCAGCAGGAATTCCCGCCAGCAAAGCCCTGAAGAGGATGTCCGCAACCTCGGCGTTGCGGGCAAACAGCGGACCGATCTTCCAACCCACGAAGCATGGCCGGATCACCCCGTAACCCAGAACGCGCCTGGGGGCGGCGGGGTCAGGGATGGCGAGCGAGACAGCGTCTGGCTGGCTTGTCCATGCGCGCAGGAATCGCTCACGCGCCGCTGGAAAGCACTCACGGTCCAGATCCAGGACACCCGACCAAGGCACAGACTCCAACGGAACCACACCTGAATCACGGATCAACCCTTCCGGCCTGATCGCTTCACGGCGCGTGTTGCGGTAGGCCAACACGCGACCAATACGTTCGTACTTGGCCACATTCTCGAGCACGCCATCTCCCCCCTGAACACACCCGGCCAGATGGCGCCGCCCCGCCTCGTGAACCGCCATGCCGTAACCGCGGCCTCGGAATGCGGCGTCAACGATGTAGCAGCCCATGAAACCAAAGTTGTCGTCATAACGGACAGCGCTCACACAGGCGATGGGTTGCCCATCGAGCTCGCCGATCAGAAAGCCATTGGCGTCCGCCGTGAGAAACGTCTCTGCGTCATGAAGGCCGGGATTCCATCCGGCATCGCGCATCCATGGAATCGGGACACGCCGCATGTCGGTGACGTCCATGGTCCGGATGACAAACCGGCCGGAAGCGAGGTCCCGCGCGGCGTCGCTGGTTGGATCAAGTTGCTTCATTATTGGACGGAGGTTGGAGATGAAGGTTTTCCGCAGAGATCGGGTCAAGCGTGCGAAACACAGCAGCCTGAATCCGGGCGCATCTTGACACTGCCCTCGTTTGAGAATGGGAACGGGGAGGCGATGTCCTCATCGCCCTGAGAAAGACTTTGGAACGGCGACGAGGACGTCGCCTCCCCGTTCCGTGCGGGGGCCGTGTCAGAATGCGCCGCCCGGCGAACATCGACTGAAGCCGCCTGCCATCGTGAGAGAATCGATTCACTCGTGTCCTTGGACTGACGATAGGCTTCCGCCATGACCGCGTTCATGTTCGGGTTGGACGTCCTCTGGTTGATCCTGTTCGGCGTCCTTTGGAGCCGGATCAGCCGGCTTTCCGGAGAGGTGCACTTCCTGCGCAACCTGCTGGACCAGGCACTGCATCGGCTGCGGGCGATGGAATCCGTCCGCCAGCAGCCGCCCGAGGCGTCACCGGTGGAAGCAGCGGCAACCGACACTGCGGCAGCAGCGGTGCGAACGCCCCCACCCTTGCCAATCGCGCCACCGCCCAGACCGGCATTCGACGGGAGCCAAACACCACCTCCAATGTTCCTGGCTCCGCAGATCACGGCACCGCACAGGGTGGACGCAAACCGTGCCTCGGAAGCGACTGCACCTGCACCTGTCATCGGCAAGGCACCGGCCGAGACCGCGACTGCACGGAACCTTCGGCTGGAACAGTTCGTTGGAGCCAAGCTCTTCGCGTGGCTGGGTGGGCTTGCGCTGTTCTTCGCGGCGGCGCTCGGGCTGAAGTACTCCTTTGATCACAACCTGCTTCCGCCGTGGATCCGGGCGGTGACGGGAGCGGTCCTGGGTATCGGACTGTTGGTGGGTGGCACCGTGATGAACCGACGCCGCTACCCGCAGACGGCCACGACCCTTTGGGCGACGGGCATTGTGATCCTGTATGCGGTGACGTTCGCGTGCCGGTCGTTGTACGCGTTCCCGGGGTTCACGACGCCAGTGACGTTCGGAGTGATGGTGCTGATCACGACGCTGGCGTTCGCGTTGGCGGTGGGTTTCGAGACCCAGGTGGTGGCGGTGCTGGGGATGCTGGGCGGATTCCTGACACCCGTGCTGGTGTCCTCGGGACAGGACCAGGCGCTGGCGTTGTTCACCTACATTGCGGTCCTGGACGTGGGGCTGATTGCCGTGGCTTGGCGACGGCGTTGGGACCATCTGACGCTTCTGGCGGCCGTGGGCACGGTGGTGATGCAATTGGGCTGGTACACCACCTCGTTCCAGCCGGCCAAGATCGACATCACGCAGGTGCACCTCGCGCTGTTTCCGCTGCTGTTCACGGCGGCGTTGTCATGGGCTCATCGTGCTGGCTGGGCCAACCGGGCCCTCACGCTGGCGGCGGTCCTGCCGTCGGTGGTGACGCTGGGTCTGACCTTCTTCCTGGCGGGATCCCAGGACGGAGTCTCCACACGGCCGTGGCTTTGGGTGCCGGCCCTGTTCGTGGCGGAGGCCGCACTGTGCTGGATTGCCTGGATCCGGTCGGACGCCCGCTGGGCGGAACCGTTGGGCGGAAGCCTGACCTTCCTGATCCTGAGCACGTGGACGATGGCGCGCATGACGCAGGGGACGATGTGGTGGGGACTGGGAATGATGCTGGCCTTTGCCCTGATGCACGCGGCAACGCCGGTGGCATGGCGACGCTTCCGGTCGCAGGAAAAGACTCCGATGTCGCGCTGGAACCAGATCGCGCCGGCGCTGGCGATCCTGCTGGCGCTGGTCGTCGTGATCCGGGAACTCCCGGTGGGACCCGAGTTCTGGATCCTCATCCTCTTACTGGACGCCATTGCGGTGGGCGTGGCCCTGACGGCTGGAGGATTGCTGGGCCTCCTGGCGGTGCTGGTGCTGAGCATGGGTTCGGGGGCCCTATGGATGAGGATGCCAACGCTGGCCGCAACCGACCTTGCCGAGAGCCTGTTCGTGATCGGGGCCTTCGTGCTGTTCTTCGTGGCCACATCCACGTGGCTCATCCGACGCTCCGCGCGGACACCGTCCGCATTCGAGCCCGATCTGTTGCGTTGGATGCCGGCACTGTCGGCGCTCCTGCCGTACACGCTGCTCTGGATGGTGATCGGGCGACTGAACCCGGCGAATCCATCGCCGGTGTTCGCCATGTCGCTGGGGTTGTCAGGCGTTCTGCTGGGGTTGCATCGCTGGCAGCGGATTCCGTCGTTGCCCAATCTGGCCCTGGCCGGTCACGCCCTGGTCCAGGCCTTCTGGATCGCAACCGCGCCGCGGGATTCATCGCCGGTACACGCGGTGGTGTGGATTGGCGCGTCGTTCCTGCTGTTCTTGGCGAGCCCACTCCTCTTGCGAACTCCACTGGATACTGGGCGCACGTCCTGGGCGACGAGCGCACTGGCGGGTCCCGTACAGTTGCTGCTCCTGCATTGGGTGGTCCGACGTGCGTGGGACCCGGCTTTCCCCGGCATGCTCCCGTTGCCCTTCCTCGCGGCAACGGCGCTGGTGTTTGTCTGGGTGCGGCGCCGCAACGCTCCGGAGGCCGAAGGCCGTCTGGCGGCCTTGGCGTGGCTGGGTGGCTCCTGCCTGTTCCTCGTCACAGCCATCTTCCCGATCGAGTTCCGCAACCAGTGGCTCACCATCGCATGGGCGTTGGAAGGTGCGGCCCTGTGCGCCTTGTACCATCGGTTGCCGCACCCGGGACTTCGCCTGACGGGCATCGGCCTGCTGACGATCGTCTGCGTGCGGTTGTTCTCGCATCCGGTGCTATTCGGGAACGCTCCGCGGCCAGACTCGGCCTGGAACTGGATCCTCTACACGTATCTGGCGGTCATGGGCTGCCTCTTCATTGCAGCGTATCTGTTGGCACCGCCGCGGGATGTGGTCATGGGATCACGCGTGTCGCCGATCCTGATGACGGCCGGAACCGCGCTGGGATTCCTCCTGTTGAATCTGGAGATCGCGACGGTGTTCGGCACCGGCTCGACCCTGACGTGGGAATTCACCGGGAACTTTGCCCGGGATCTGGCGTACTCGGTGGGTTGGTCGCTGTTCGCGTTCGGCCTGCTCGTGGCGGGTTTCGTGGCGCACAACCGGTTCACGCGCTACGCCGGGTTGGCACTGTTGGGGCTGACGCTGGTGAAGGTGTTCCTGCATGACCTTGCCAGTCTGGGATCACTGCATCGTATCGGAGCGTTCGCAGCGGTGGCCGTGGTCGCGATCGTCGCCTCGTTCCTCTACCAACGATTCCAGGGGAAGGAGCTCGAGGGTTGAAGGCCGGGTGCCCCCACCCGGCGTGGGGTTCATGCCCTGCGCCGCGTGAGGTCACGCGGCCTACAGGGGAGTTGCCAGATGCCAGTCGCCAGTTCCCAGAAAGCCCCGATCCCGAAGGCCGTCTCGAAACTGGCCGTCCGTCCCGGTTCTGGCATTCTCGGCGCACGTGAGCGCACATCGCATTGGCATCATCGGCGGTTCCGGCCTGTATCACCTCGACGGCTTTTC
>JAIXZE010000224.1 GCA_027489875.1 Verrucomicrobiales bacterium | reverse complement strand
CGGGTGCCCTCACCCGGCGCAGGCATTGAAGACCGTAGACGCACTGTGGACCGCCAGTTCATTGCTGGAAGACACCCTTTCCGTAGAGGGCGGTTCTCCGCGTGCGACAACTACCCCAGGGACACGTCTCAAGGTGTCGGCCGCGTGGACGGTTTGGCGGCCTTCTCGGAGATCGCATCGCTCCAATGACCGAGGAAGGAGATCTTTTCCTTGGCGAAGACGAGGTCGGATTTTCCCAGCCACGGACGCAGGGCGGTGGCCATCTGGAGCGTCACCAGGATGAAGATCCCGGACCAGACGATGAAGGTGCCCGGTGCCGCCGCGCCGAGCGCGTGCAGGCATGTCCGGCCCAGTCGCAACCCGAAGCTCACCGAGATCAACCACAGCAGCCAGTGCAGGAATCCGACGAAGCCAACCGAGGACGACGATTCCGAGAACACCCAGGCCACCGGCGCGAAACTGAGCAGCAGGAGCATGGTCAGCGAAAGGATCCCGCCGAGCACGATCAGCAGTTGCCGCGGTCGGAGATCCGCGCCCGCCATGACCGACAGGACGTACAGGCTGGGGGTGCAGATCAGGCCCGCGAGGAGCATTCCGCCGGCGAGCTTGAGCGGAACGATCCAGAGCATGTCGCCCCGTGCAAACGAGCCCACGACCACTCCGTAGATCAGCGCTCCCAGCAACGTCAGTCCCAGCAGTGCCGGCAATCCGACACCGGGCCCGGCGGGATCCACCAGGACCCGAGGAGCCCGCAGGAGTTGTCCGATCAGATTCCGCGGTGGGATTTCGGGGGGCGCCGTGATCGAAGGGTGTCGTGCAGCAGGCGTAGGAATCGGGGGCGGTTCAGGATTCATGGGTGTGGCGGTACGTGGTTCAGCGAAAGAGCATTTCCTGGGTCGAGTGCCAGATCGTCTCGAAGAAGTTTCCCTGGAGTGGGTGTTCGCGCAGGAACTCCACGGGGAGCGCGTGGGACCCGAAGTACGGTCGCAGGATCCAGGTGATCTGGGTTCCGAGAAGGAAGTTCCCCGCGAGCCATCCGACCAGCACCCGATTGGCCACGGCTCTTGAGCCGGCCAGGGTTTCCAGCAGTTGGAGCAACCGGACGGTTCCTGCGATGCCCGCAAACGCGATGACCAGGACCTGCGTCGCCTGGACGGTGTCGAAGGCCCGGCCGCGCGCGGACCAGTCGGCATCGATGCCGGGCAGGTTGAAGAGTTGGAACGCGACGACCGGGGCGGCGGCGCCGAGGATCACGGCGCTGATGGCAAAGCTGGCTAGGACGGCGGCGAGGGATTGGCGGAAGTGGAGGTTCAATCCCAGCAATGGCGCGAGTGCGGCGTTGAGTCCGGCGTTGCCGGCGGCGGTCAGCAGCAGGATTCCCGGGAGCTTCAGACCGGTGAACATCGGTTGCCATCCTCCGCGCCAGGATCCAACGGCCACGCCGTACGCACCCGCACCGAGGACGACCATTGCCAGCAATGCGGCCCAGAACGGCAGTGCGGGGTTCAGGACCCAGGGAGCGAGCACGGCCGAATCCCCCCGCAGCAGTGCCGGGATCAGCCGGTGATCCGGATGATTCCGGGTCGGCAGCGGTGTCGAGGCGGGAAGGGTGGGTTCCATGCTTTGCTGTACAAAGTAACCAGACAGGCGTCCGCGAGATGTGTTCAAAACGGTGTTGTAGGAGATGGCTTCTGGAAACTGGGAACTCCGTGTGAAGGCCGGGGGGGACTGCACCTGGCGGGGTTTATGGATTTCGCCGCGTGGGGGCACGCGGTCTACAGGTGAGTAGCCAGGAGGCTGGGGAAAGGGTCGCCAGTTTCCGCAAGGGAAGATTCAAAGCTGAAGCGAAAACCTTCACCCTTCGTCGCGTGCACGAGGAAATGACGGACCATTACCAGACGCTGGGGTTGCATCGGCGGTGTACGGAAGCCCAGATCCGGACGGCGTACCGGATGCTGGCCAAGCAGCATCATCCGGATGTCAATGGCGGGTCGGAGGAGTCGGTGCTGCGGACCCGGATGCTGAATGCGGCCCATGAGGTGTTGAGCGATCCCGAGGCGCGTGCGGCGTACGATCGGGAGTTGGCGGCCGCCGAGCGTGCCTCGGTTCGCGTCCGGGCAGGACGGATCGAGAAGAACGTGGCGCAGGACATCACGCTGCGGTTGGAGGACTTCCTCAAGGGAACGCGTTTGGAAATCCGGGTAAACGATCCGGCGAACCCCGACGGACCGGAGACGTACACCTGCGAGGTTCCGGCGGGGACGGCTCCGGGGGCCCGGTTCCGCGTTCCGCGCGAGGGTGCGTTCCGCGGTGGACATGTTCTCGTGCGGGTGAAGGCCGGGGCCGATTTCCAATTCAAGGCGCGGGGTTCGGATTTGCGGTGCGACCTTCGGATTTCGGCGGATCGCGCGGCGAAGGGTGGATCGGAACTGTTGCGGGGATTGGGGGGCGGATCGGTTCGGGTAGAGATTCCCAAGGGGGTGGGACGCGGGGAAATCGTGCGGGTCACCGGGGAGGGATTGCCACGGCCGCGGGGAGGTCGGGGAGACCTGCTGGTGCGGATCCAGTATCGGCCCGAGGTGACGGTGCGGCGGGCCGGGAAATGAGTGGGGAAACGCCCCGCGATGACCAAACAAACGGCGGGCCGGAGCGCACACACGGTTTCGCGCTCGCGGCCCGCCGCCGGGTCCATCCGGATCCGGTGAGGCGGAGGCTCCGCAACTCGACAGTCCCGGTCAACCGTGTCGGGACGGGGGGCACATCCTCCTTTGGCGGGATCCGTGGGTTCGCTGGGAACTCTGCTTGAAGGCCGGGTGCCCTCACCCGGCGAGGCTGAGGGAGTCCGCCGCGTGGGGGCACGCGGCCTACAACGGGAGTTGCCAGATGCCAGTTCCCAGATTCCAGATTTCTGGGAACTGGAGACTGGCGACTGGGAACTCCCCCGGGTACGCGGCCTCCAGTGGGGCGATCGGAGATCGTTGAGAATTGGGGAGGCGTCGGGGGCGGGGTTCTGGCATGAATGGGGACGTACGGCTTGAACTGATGAACACCTCGACTGCTGTCTTTACCGGAAGTGCGCCGGATCTGGAGTCCTGTCCGGAAGAGGACCTGCCTGAGTTTGCCTTCGCGGGGCGCTCGAACGTGGGCAAGTCGTCGCTGCTGAACCTGCTGGTGGGGAAGCGGGATCTGGCGCGTGTTTCGCCCACGCCGGGGCATACGAAGCACCTGAATTTCTTCACGATCAACAACCGCTGGCGGTTGGTTGACATGCCCGGGTACGGGTACGCCCGTGTGCAGCGGAAGGAGCGTGGGCGGTTCAGCAAGGCGGTGCTGGATTACCTGAAGGAACGTTCGAACCTGCAATGCGTGTTCGTCCTTCTGGACGGTTCGCTGCCGCCGCAGGGCAACGACCTGGAGTTCCTTGATTGGTTGATCGAGAACGGGGTGCCGTTCGTGCTGGTGTTCACCAAGGCGGACAAGGTCAGCCAGACAGCGTTGCAGAAGACGATTGATGCGGTGAAGGCCCACCTGCTCCAACTGAGCGATACGCCGCCGGAGGTGATGGTCTGCTCGTCCGTTGAAGGGCAGGGGAGGAACGCCCTGCTCGCCCTGATCGACTCGGTCCTCGAACCCGAGGCCAAGCGTGTCCAGGCACGGACGCCGATCCCCCGCGATACGCCGTGGTGAGGGTGGAGTTGCCAGAGACCAGTTCCCAGTTCTGGAGTCTGGGAACCGGGAACTCCGAGTGAAGGCCGGGTGCCCTCACCCGGCGAGGCTCAGGGAGTTCGCCGCGTGGGGGCACGCGGCCTACAAAGCGGAGTTGCCAGTCGCCAGTTCCCAGTTCTGGCAACTGGCAACTGGCAACTGGGAACTCTCCCCTTACAACGCCTTCAGGATCCGATCCAGGTTCACGTGGCGGGCGATGAGATCCTGGATCAGTCGGATCTTCTGGGTGTCGTCCGGCCGTGTCTTGACGGTCAGGTCGTGGACGGTCGAGGCGACGGTGTAACTGTCCTCCGGCGAGAAGAGCACGGGGCAGTTGAAACGCTCGACGAGACGACGGGCGGCGGGCGTTGGGTGGATGTCGTCGGAGAGGATGATGCCGGCGAGACGGCCTTCATCGCGGATGGAGGTTTCGGCGGCGGCAGCGAGGGTATCTTCCCGGTCGGCAGGACAGATGAGGAGCGTGTCGGGTTGGAGGAGCTTCCCGACATTCGCCGGCGACATGGCCCCGATCACCACGCGTTGGACGATGTTGTGGATGCGTCCGGCCCCGGCGAGGACCTCGGCCTTCAGTTCCTCGCGGATCAGGTCGAGGGTGGGCTTGGAGAGGATGGGTTGGTGCGGGATCACCCCGAGCAGTTCGAGGCCCTTGCGCTTGAGACCGCGTCGGGCGAAGTCGGTGATGTACTCGAGCTTCTCGGGCAGGACCTTGTTCAGGATGACGCCAATGACCTCCACGCCCTCGGCCTCGAAGAGGGCGCGGTTCATGGCGACTTCGTCGATGGGGAGTCCGATGCCACCGCGGGAAACGATCACCACCTTCGAGCCGAGCAGCTTGGCCACGGCCGCGTTGGAAAGGTCGAAGACGGAACCCACGCCGGCGTGGCCGGTGCCTTCGATGAGCACGAACTGCTTCTCCCACGCCACGCGATCAAAGGCCTTGTGGATGCGCTTGATCAGCGAATCGAGGTTGGCGTTCTGCAGGTAGCGGCGGGTGAAATCCGGCTCGACGGCGATCGGCGACATGTCCACGAGCGGACAGTTCAGGCGAAAGACGTGGTTCATGAGGACCGAGTCCTCGTCGATCTTCTGCTCGTCGATTTCCACGAACCGTTGGCCGACGGGCTTGATGTACCCGACGCGGCCATAACGGCGTTCGAGGGCGGCGAGGAGCCCGAGGGAGGTGGTGGTCTTGCCGTCGTTCTGCCGGGTGGCAGCGACAAAAACCCGGGGGGTGACTTCGTTGAGGAGCATGTCGGGGTTCGCACTCAAGGTGGGCAGCAGATCAGAGTTCGCCGGGCAGGTGTTCGCCGGCACCGGGGTAGAGCTTCTGGTACTCGATGGATTGGAGGCCCACGATGGCCGCGACACCGAGGATGTCGTGGGCGTTGGAGCCGCGGGAGACGTCGGCCGCGGGGCGATCGAGGCCGAGGAGGATCTGGCCGTAGGCGTTCGCGCGGGCGATGTGCTGGATCAGCTTGGAGGCAATGTTGCCCGAATTGAGGTCGGGGAAGATCAGCACGTTGGCGCGTCCGGCGACCTTGGAATCGGGCAGCTTCCGGGCGGCGATCTCGGGGATCAGGGCGGCGTCGACCTGGAGTTCGCCGTCGAAGTCGGCCTCGAAGAATTCCTCGGCCGCCTTCTGTTGCGCGAGGGCGGTGGCCGCCTTGACCTTGAGGACCGAGGCTTGGGAGGAACTGCCGTGGGTCGAGAAGGACAGGAACGCCACGCGCGGCTTGGAACCCAGCATCTGGCGCGCGAGACGCGCGGTGGAGATGCCGATGTCCGCGAGCTGTTCGACCGTGGGATCCGGGATGACGCCGCAATCACCGAGGAACAGCGTGCCGCGATCACCGAACCGGGAGTCCTCGACCTCCATCACCATGCAGGAGGACGCGGTCGTCGTGCGCGGGGCGACCTTGATGATCTGGAACAGCGGGCGCAGGACGGATCCGGAAATCTCGTTGGTGCCGGAGATGAGGCCGTCGGCCTGACGCATCCCAACCATCATCGCGCCGAAGTAGTTCGGCTTGGTCATGGCTTCGCGCGCTTCCTGTTCCTTGATGCCCTTCGAGCGGCGGATCATTTCGAACCGCTTCACGAAGGAGTCGAGGTCGGGGCTTTCGGACGGATTGATGATCCGGATGCCTTCGAGGGAGACGTTGAGTGCGGCCGCCGCTTCCTTCACCGCGGAGCGTTCGCCCAGCAGGATGGGTACTCCCAGACGCAGGGAGTGGAACTGCCGGGCGGCCTGGAGCACGCGCGGTTCGGTTCCCTCGGGAAAGACGATGCGCTTCGGATGCCGCTGGAGCTTCTCGATGACGCCGCCAATGAATCGCATGGGGTCAGGCTAACCGGATCCTGGCCGGGTGGCCAGCGGGCAGTCAGGGCAGGGAAACCCGGGGCCGTATCTGGACACTGCCCCCGTGAGGAACGGGGAGGCGACGTCCTCGTCGCCGTTCCAAAGCCATTCCCAACGCGATGAGGGCATCGCCGCCCCGAATTCCTTCCAAAAGTGGGCAGTGTCAAGATCCCCCCGGAACCCGGAAGATGGGAACGGCTTGGTTGGCGAAAACGGATTGCGAGGCGAGGCTCCCGAAATGCCTGAGTTGCCCGAAGTCGAGGTCCTGCGCCGCCATCTGGACGGGGTGTTGCGGGGGCGGCGTGTGCTTTCCGTGGAGGTCCTTCGTCCCCGTTTGGTGCGGCCCACGGGAACCGATGCGTTGCGCGCGCTGTTGGTGGACATGACGGTGCACGCGGTGGGGCGTCGGGGAAAACACCTGCTCTTCAACGGGCCGCATCCCTCCGGAACGGACGGTCAGATCATCGGGCATCTGGGCATGACCGGACGCATGTTCGTCGATGATGGCGTTCGGGAGTTGCCGCGTCACGCTGCCGTAGTGCTGGGTTTGGATCAGGGCCGTTTTGTCTTCGAGGATCCACGCCAGTTTGGACGCTTCCACGCGGACGTCTCCGTCCTGGGCGGGATGGGCCCCGAACCCTGGGATCCGGCGTGGACACCGCTGGTGTTCGGTCAGCGGATTGCCGGTTCCGGGCGGTCCATCAAGGAATTGCTTCTCGATCAATCGGTGGTGGCTGGCGTGGGAAACATCTACGCCAGCGAGGCGTTGTGGCAGGCGGAGATCCTGCCCACGCGACCGGGTCGTCGATTGAAGCCGGACGAATGCGGGCGGCTGTGGACGGCTGTCCGCAGCGTCCTCGAGGAGGCCATCGCACTCGGGTTGCGAGTGCAACCCGACTTCACCGCGGGGGCCGGCGGACTTTTCTACTACGGGGAATCGGGCACCGGATCCGGTGTCGAGGAACGCTTCCGTGTGTACGACCGCGCCGGACAACCGTGTTCCCGCTGTGGCGGAGTCATCCAGCGGTCGGTGCAGGGCGGACGGAGCAGTTTCTTCTGTCGCGGATGCCAACGCTGAGGTGCGGAGGGAAGGAGGCGATGTATCCGGGAAGTGAGAAATATTGAAAATGCCCTTGAGCCGGTGGGCGGTGTTTTGCATTCATTTCCGCCCGCCCGTTACCGGGCGCATCCGTGGTAGGATGCCGGAGTGGTCAATCGGAGCAGACTGTAAATCTGCCGGGCTAACGCCCTTCGAAGGTTCGAATCCTTCTCCTACCACCATCTTCTTCCAGAGTTTCCAGTCGCCAGTTCCCAGATTCCAGTCTCCCGCGTCGCCCTTGAGGAGGCGGCGCTGTCCTCAAGCAGGATTTTCAGATTCCTGGAACTGTAGGCCGTGTGCCCTCACGCGACGCAGATGAACGCAGCTACCCACGGACTCGTTCACAAGGCGGACCCAGACGAATTATCCAGTGGCCGGGTTTTGGTTCCCGGTTTTCGGTTTTCGCGCAACACGGCAATGCCGGTTTTCCCAGCGGACAGGAATTCTCAACACTTCTCCCCGGTCCAAGGCACCGCTTCGTGACTCGGGATGGGGAGGATCGAGCGCAACCAGATCCCTTGCCAGACGAGTCGCGCGGTCGCTCCGACCCGGAGTCGGGCCCAATCCTGGAGGGGGAGGACGCAGCTGAGGCTGGAGCCATCCTCGAGTTCCACCTCCACGACGTATCGGGCACGAGGCGAGAGATCGACGTCGCCCAAGTTTTTTTCGGGCCCCCGGTGGATCCGATCGCGCTCCGCTTCGGAGTCGATGACCGTCGCGTCGGCTGAACGGACGCGCAGAAGGGGAGACAAGCAACCGAGGATGCCGCGGACGAAGGTGGAACGGGCGGGTGGGGAAGCCGCGCTGATGGCCGCGACGAGCGTGGTCACTCCGAGGGCTGCTTCCCAGCGGGCCACCTGTAGAGCGTCTGCGGCGATGTTGCTGGAGAAGGCGATTGCTCCGACGACAGCGAGGCATCCGACGCTGGCTGGCCAATCGATGAATCCGTGGGTTCGGAGATGGAGCCTCATTCGGAACGGAAGTGTTGGACGGTCGAATCAGCGGAAGCCGTCCGGAGGTGCGCCCTGAAGTGATTGCTTGGTGGGCGAGGAGGGATTCGAACCCCCGACCAACTGCGTGTAAGGCAGCTGCGCTAACCGCTGCGCCACTCGCCCGTGCACCAAGCGTGGAGAACGAGGTACCAACCCCGATGAAAAATGGCGACAGCATTTTCAGGCGGATCGGTTCGAGAGGGGGCACCTCTCGACGCTGCCCCTGCATGGAACGGGGTGGCGAGGTCCTCGTCGCCGTTCCGAATCCTTTCCCACGGTGAGCAGGGCATCCCCGCCCCGAATCCATTCCCAACGGGTACCGTTTCGCGATGAGCCCACGCCCGGCGTACTGCCGAGGTCGGATGGCGGCTTTCGCATGGATCGGGTTTTCTGCGCCCTGCGCCGTGGGTCGACGACCGAAGGCGAGGGACAAGACGAAATCATGGCGTGCACGATCGATCATCTGAGGCGGGATCTCCGGGTCCGGGTGTTGCAGGCGTTTCAGGACAAGGGAGGAATCCGGCACGAGGCCGGGGTCATGGGGACGATCCGAACCCTCGAATACGACCCGGTTCGAGCGGAGTTCCAGATCGCCTGGGAGGTGGCAGGCAAGGTGGAACGGTTGACGTTTGACCTCCGCTCCCAGACGGGGCCCGGGAATGGTCGGATGAAGCAGTTCTTCGAGGATCTGGGCGACGAGCTCCCGACGCCCGGAACACGGGTGCGCTTCAGCCGGGCTCCCCGTTCCGTCCGTCCGCCGCCCTTGCTGCCGGGCTTCATCCGGCGCGGTCCCGGCCGGGATGAACACGTCCTCCAACGCGCATGGGCTCTGGCCGCCGCCCGGCAGTTCAAGGAAGCAGAGGAACAGTTGCGGGAGCTGGACCAGAGTTGGAATCGGGCCTGTGCGGAGGCATTGACCACCGCCGTTGAAGTACATGCCGACGACGAGGAGGGCACCGTCTACGAGTGGCTGCGGGAACAGGCGACGGATCTCTGGTACTGCTGGGGATCGACGGCAACGAGTGGCGGGGAAGGGGCGGCGATGATGCCATACATCCGGGCGGCGACGGATCGATTCGGGGAGATCGACCGACACCGTGCCTTGCATCTGCCGGGGAAGGGCGGGCGCGAGCAGAGACCCGCCTGAGAGAAGCAGAATAGGTGACAGATTTAGATTGTGCCGACACGACCCATTGGCTGGAGAGTCCTTTCGTCGATGCCCCGTCGTTGAGCGTCATCGAAGCTCGAGGGATTCCCTGTTGCCAGGAAGCGCATTGAGCGGGATCGGGTCGGATGTCAGAAAGACTTCCGTCGACTCAGGATCGTCGGATTCCAGAAGGCGGCCCAGAAGTTTGGCGGGTGCGGTCTTGAAAGCCGGTGGGTACTTCCACGCGAGTCGGTAAAGGCTGGAGGCAGGTTGGGCCAGCCATCGAAGCCGGATGGCGGTGGCATCTTCCGGAAGGAAGAACTCCAAGCTGCGTGCTTCGCCCGGCAGGATCAGATCATCGCGAAAGAGGAACCATGCGGAATCCCTCTCGGGGAGCCACTCCCCATCGATCTGCCAATCCAGGCCATACCACTGCCTGCGCGCAGTCGACTGGCGGACCGCCTCGCGACCTGTGTTCACGATCTGAAACCGAAGTCGGCGAGTGGTTTGGATCGTTCGCACTTGGATGATGTGTCGCTCGCCCATCAATTGAGGAGCGGGCTTCGAGCTCAGGAAGACGGATTTTCCGGAGGAGTCCGCCGAGCCGATCCAGACGGTGTAGCCGATGTCGTTCGTCCGGGAATGCTCCAGAAGTGTGGCCGTGAATCGCGGAGTGAAGTCACCACGGATGAACGTCCGCCACGCGATCAGTCCGGCGATCCCGGCAAGGATCGTCCAAAGGACGATCCACTTGGATCGAAGCGGGCGTTGGACTCCGGAATGACGGGATGGAGGCACGTGCGATCAGACAGGTTTGAGGTGCAGATGTTCTGTCCGGGCAGAACGACAACTTGATTGACGCCATTGGCTCTTCTGGGAGGAGGGGGTGTCGCCAGGGTGGCGGAGACCAGCGCGTGATTGTCTTGGCGAACGTCGTGGTGAATCGGCTTGCGGCGGGATGTCCCTGGGAGCAGCACCCGGCCACGGCGTTGTCCGTTCAGCAACCAGCCCAGCCAGGTGGGGCGTACGAACACATCGTAGGTCACGAGTGCCACGGCCAGGGTCGCCGTGGTGACGAAGAGGAGCTTGAGCGACCAATGCACGGGCCACTCCGCGACGGCCACCTGCAGCCACACGACGACCGGAAGGTGGACGAGATAGATCCAATAGGAGGCGTCCGCGATGTAGCGGACGAAGGCATTCGGACGGTGGAACAGTTTTCCGAAGAGGCCGGGCGTCAGGAAGACGAGGGACCACATCATCACCGCATATCCGAGGCAGTGGGCGACATGGGCCTCGACGAAGCGCGGATGGCCGGGATCGCGTCCGATGTCATCGAGAGTCAGCACGGCCGCGATGCCAACGGCGGCGAGGACGACGCGTTGCCAGCAGGGCCGAAAGATGGGTCCGATCTGTTCGCGTTGGTGGCCGATGATCCAGCCGAGGAGGAAGCATCCCCCATAGATCCCCAACGCCGGCAGGTGCGGCATGAGCGACTGGTCGGGTGTGTCCATGCCCCAGCTGCGCATGAACCAGAGGACTCCCGCGGTGGGAACGGCGAGGAACCCGGGCACCCACGGAGAATGCCCGAGTCGTGACACGAGGGCGTCGGTTCGCCCGCGTACGGCGTCACCCCAGGAACCCGTCGCCGCGAGCAAAGCGCGGCCGAGCACGGTCGCGGCTGTGACCAGCAGCAGGTAGTAGAGAAACCAGAGGTGTGAACCCAGGAACAATCCGGCGGGAAGGGATTCCAGAGACCGGAAGCCACCCAGAAGTCCGGCCCATACGTCGACATCCCCGCGAAGGCTGGCGGACCCCATGATCCATCCCGAGACCATCAGTGGACGGAGCAGGAACCAGCCACAGACGAAGGGCACGCCGATGCGAAGCAGCCGGGACCGGAGGAACCCGGCAAGTCCCTGCCGATCCAGCATTCCGCGGCTGAAGAAGCCGGCGATGAGGAAGAACAGTTCCAGCCGGAACGAGTGCGAGACCGTGGTGAGCATCGACACCAGTGGACTCGTGGAGACGTCCTGCACGGCCCAGCCCATGAAGACCGGGACGAAGGACAGGGACGCGTGGAAGAGGACGCCGAGCACGAGGGCGAAGGCGCGGGTGGCGTCGAGGTGGTCCAGCCGGGCCGGCGGGGCTGGCGTGGGTGAAGGCGAATCGGGTGGCATGGTCCGGAGGTGGGAGTGGGTTGCCGGTTCAGTAGAACCCGAGTTCATCCACCTCGTAGGCGAAGGCGTCCTTGGCCATGCCGAACGAGATCAGGTTGACGCTGGTCAGGGTCTTCAGGTTCAGCGGGGTTTGTTCCGACCAAGAGCGTTTCATGTCCTTGAACGGAACCTTCACTTCCTGGAATTCGCCGCGCTTGCCGGCAATCGGCGGACTCGCGTGGTAGTCGAAGTTGGTGACGGAGGCACTGGCCACCTGAACGCAGAGGAGGCCCTGGATGACTTTTACGCGCAGACGCACGCCCTGATGGCCGGTGAGGTCCTGGGGCTTGCCGTCCGGTGCGAGCAGCGACGCCTGGCTGATGAACGCCGGCACGCCACGGCCCGGGACGAGGTTGCCCTGCACGAACAGGACGCCGTTCGTGCAGCGCTGAGTCGCCTTCGAACTGCTGCCGACCATCTTGTCGTCGATCAGGAGTCGTTCGAGTCCGCTGCGGTTCTTCGTCGGATCCGAGTAGTCGTCGATGAGCAGTGGCGCGACCACGGGGGGGGCGGCGGTGAGGGACAGCGCCGCCACGGCGAGGAGCAGGCCCAGCGGTGTTGTTGGCCGTAAGGTGCGGGAAGGATGTTGTTCAGTATTCATGGAAGGATTGCAGGTGTGGATACGGGGAGGTCCCGGCGTACGCTTCTGCCGTCCCGTCATGGGTGCGGTGTGCGGACGCTTCGGGCCCTCCTGCTCACAGGGGCCCGGATCCGATGTGCGGGTGACAAAGTGTTTTGTCAGGGCTCGGAAAATTCCTTGTCACCGGGGCGGGGTTCCCGGGCACTAGGGATCGAAGGATCATGACTGCCGCCGCGAACAGCACCCCGGTTGGGTTCGTCACCGACGCCGAGTTGGTGGCGTCCTGTCTCTCAGGCGATCGCGAGGCCTTTGGCCGGATCGTGGAGCGATACCAGGGCCTGCTGTGTTCGCTGGCGTACTCGGCTACCGGGAGCCTGAGCGAGAGCGAGGATGTGGCGCAGGAGGCGTTCCTGGATGCCTGGCGTCAGCTCGGCTCGCTGCGCGAACCGGAGAAGCTCCGGCCGTGGTTGTGTGGAATCCTGCGCCACAAGGTCGGGCGTCTCCGGCGTTCGGATCGGCAGGAACCGGTGCGTCAGGCCGAGGGGTTGGAGAATGCCGAGGAACTGCCCTCGGCCGATGAACCGGCCGCTGAATTCGCCATGGGCCGGGAGGAACAGGCGATCCTGTGGAGCGTGCTGGAGCGCGTGCCGCAGATTTATCGCGAGCCCCTGATCCTCTACTATCGCGAGCACCGTTCGATCGAACATGTGGCCGTCGCTCTCGACCTCACCGAGGATGCCGTGAAGCAGCGGCTCGCACGCGGCCGGAAGCTCCTGCAGGAACGGGTCCTGTCGTTCGTCGAGGGAGCGCTGTCACGCAGCACGCCGGGGTGTGGGTTCACGCTGTCGGTGATGTCGCTGCTGCCCGCCCTGATGCCGCCGGCCAAGGCCGTGGGGATTGGGACGGCCACCGCGGTCCAGGGCGGCCTGCTTGCCAAGTCCACCGGGCTGGCCGGAATCCTGTCCTCTTTGTCCGGCGTGGTTTCCGCAGCCTTGGCGCTGCGTGCGAACTTGGATCAGGCGCGCACCCCCGCGGAGAAGCGCGCCATCCTGCGTGTGACGTTCCAGTTGTTCTTCGGTGCGATGGCGGTGTTGGTCGCGGCGTACCTGATGCGCGCCGCGGCGTTCCGTTGGTCCGAGGCCCGTGTGGGATTGGCATGGGCGACACAGGCCCTGGTGCTGATGTTTGTCGTGGGATGGCCGATAGTCTTGTTGCGCAGGATGCGTTCCCTGGGCGCGTTGCGCGCCGCCGAACGGAAGCGGCACCCGGAATTGTTCCGTGATCCGCGCGACCAGATCGGTTCCACGGCGGGTGAATTCCGCAGCCGCTGGACGCTGTTCGGGTTCCCGTTGGTCCACCTGCGATACACCTGGATCGAACAGGGACAACCTCCGGTGGTAGCCTGGATTGCCGGCGGGGATCGGGCTTACGGACTGTTGTTCGCGTGGGGTGGCCTGGCGGTTGCCCCGTTCAGCATCGGATCGGTTGCGGTAGGGTTGGTGGCGATCGGTTCCCTGAGTGTGGGCGTGCTCTCGCTTGGAACGGTGGCGATCGGTGGCGTGGCGTTCGGTTGTCTCGCGGCGGGGCACAACGCCTTCGCCTGGTTGTCGGCGCTCGGTTGGGTGGAGGCCCGGGGTGGTGGCTTTTCGATCGCCCGGTTCGAAGCGACCGGGCCTTTCGCGTGGGCCGAGCACGCCAACGGCTCGATGGCGGCCGCGTCGGGTGTGTGGTCGCCCACGTTGATCGTGGCCGTGGTGAGCGTGATCGCTCTCGTGCCCGTCGTGCACTACGCCCGGGCTGTTCGACAACGGCTCGGGCCGCGCCGCTGAGGCGCGGGCTTTCCGCAAATGCATGCGCCGGGTGAGGGTACCCGGCCTACAGCTCCGTGGTTCCTCATCTACGAACGGCTCCTCAGTTCGTTGGAGACCCGGAGATCGCGAGGGGGCAACGGGGGTTGGCCCTTGCGGTGGGACCGGGTTGCGGGTGTGGTTTCGGAAGGATGCCGATACCCGATGACGAGATCCGTCTTTGCTGGGGAATGACCCTCCCGGGGACCCGCAAGGAGCGGCCTGCCCAGTGCACGTCGATGCAGGTCAGCCTGCTGGCGGCTCTGGGAAACGGCGATGTGCCGACGACGCGCAAGATCCTTCGCGACGGGAAGTCGTGCCTCAAGAAGTTCACGGGCTCGGAGTTGGCGGGCTTCCTCGGAATGGCGATGGCAGGCGGTGCTACGGCGTCGGAGTTGCTCGATGCCCTGCTGGAAGCCGGTGTTCCGGCGCAATGCGCGCGCGATGAATTGGGGGTGGAGTATCAGAGCACGCCGCTGGTCCTGGCAGCCAAGCTGGGAAGACTCGACTTGGTGCGAAAGCTCGCCGATGCCGGGGCGGACGTCTTCTGGTCGAGCCCGACGGGAGCCAACGCGCTTTCCGAGATCCACCCGAGCCGGGCTTCCCAGGATCGATTCGACGACACCCCGGACGTGGCCCGCGTCCGGGAGTGGCTCGTATCGCAGGGGCTTAAGATCGACCCGACCTGCAAGGACAGTCTGCGGAAACTGGGTTGGGCTTCCCGGGATCCCGACGGCTGGCAGGACGTTCCCGGTTTGCTGGAACTGGGCATCCCGATCGAGGAGACCGGATGGACGCCCTTCATGCTCGATCTGGCCCTGGGCCGTGCCCGTGTGGAGCAGGTGACCAGCGTGGCACCGGAAGAGTTGAAGCACACCGATGGTTGGTCACGGACACCGTTCCTTCTGGCGGTCGCCGCGGGTGAGGTCGCGATCGCCCGGGCACTGGTGGAGCACGGCAGTGACATGGAGGCGGTCGGTCATTGCGCTGCCACCGCCCTCCATCTGGCTGCGGAGTATGATCGGGTCGAAATGATCCGATGGTTGGTCGGGGAGGGCTTCGTCGTGGACGGCGTGGATTCATTCGGTCATACGGCTCTGGAGTCGGCGGTGAGTTCGGATTCCCTCGGTGCGGCGGCGGTGTTGATGGAACTCGGGGCCAACGTGGGGGTGCGGGATCCCCAGGACTATGGTTTGATCCATCGGGTTCCCTTTGGCCGGAGCCTCGGGATGCTGAAGCTCCTGTTGGCTGCCGGCCTTGAGGTCAATGACGTCTCGGGCGGGGGATCCTGGCCCCTGCACGACGCGTGCGAACAAGGCAATACCGAGGCCGTGCGGTTCCTTCTGGAGCACGGTGCTGATCCCGACCTGACGTCCACCGGTGAGACGGCGCTGTTCGCCGCGGTTGCGAAGGACAACCTCGAATGCGTCCGCCTGCTGCTGGACGCGGGTGCTTACGTGAATGCTCAGGATGTCGATGGTTGGACCTGCCTGTTCCGCCTGCGCTCGGAGGCGCTCGCGCAATGTCTCCTCGAACACGGAGCCGACCCCGGGCTGCGGGATCAGACGGGCGGCCTTCCCGAAGACTGGGAAGACATCCCGAAGGCGATCCGCGAGATGCTCCGGGCCCGGCGCGGAGGTCGCGGGGTATAGTCTCCAGGAGGGGCGCAGGATTCCGGGGGGATTGGGTTCTGTCGCCCCGCTGGGGCTGGGGTCCCACAACCCAAGTCCACCCACGACTCACGCCGTGGGCTACTGTCTTTCGGCCCTCCGGGCCTGGAGCGCCGGTTCCCGGTTCAACGTTCGTGGACGACGACGACGCCGGGTGGGATCTGGATCTGGTCGAGGGCGATGGTGCCGCCTTTCCAGAAGTGCAGTTCGACCACGTAACCGGGTTCCTGGACCGCCTTGCGGCGTTCTTCGGGGGTGGACTTGGGATCGAGGGAGAGCTTGCCGAGATTGTGCCAACCTTTCGGGCAGGTATAGAGCTGCCAATCGCAGGGGCGTCCCTCTTTGGACCACGGGGATTTGGCCTCGCCGACACCCGTGTGGACGATCAGACGCCTGGGTGACGCGCTCTCCAGTCGGGAGAAATCCTTGAGGAAGTCGGCGAACTGGGCTTGCGAGCCCGCGTAGAAATAGGAGTCCGCCTGGTTGATGAAGTAACCGTGGATGCGGTTGGTGACGTTGACCAACCGTTCAAGGCCGGCAGGCCAGTTCGTGGAGCCGGTGATCGGTTGGCCGGTGGGGTGATCGGACCCTAGCGCGAGGGCCTTGGCGTTGGCGAGCACGAGGCAGAGACCGAAGGCGAGGGCCAGAGCCCGGAAGGTGATTCTTGTCATACAGGGATGACACCCGACCCGCGGTTTTCTTAGCGGAAGAGTGACCGCAACGATGGTTGGGATGGAGATGGCCAGAGCTTGTGGGCGCAAACGCGTCATCGGCTGGCCGGTAGGGTCACGGTGTGGCGGATCCGTTCGATGTCATCGTTGCTGCGACCGGAGTAGCGCACGACCAGCGTGGTTCCGCGGTCCTCGATGTCCACCAGACCGAAGCAGCCTTCGCCCTTGCGGGGCTTGTACACACCCTGGCTGTAGGGGCCCCCCTTGATGCTGGCGTCGCGGTCGAGGGGGGCGGCGGCAAACACGGGAATGGGAGCACCGCCGCCGGTGGCGAAGTCGGAGTTGGAACCGTCATCGGCGGCGAGCGCATGCATGTCGCCGTGGAGAAGGATGAGGTTCCGGATCTGGTTTTCGCGGATGAAGTTCGCGATCTCTTCGCGTTCGGCGGCGTAGGCGGCCCAGGAATCGCCCGGGGGCGGCTTGGAGGGCTTGGCACCGTTGTTGGTGGTGTAGGCGAGCGAGGCGTGATGGATGTATCCGAAATCGTTGGTGGTGACCGGCCAGTAGTGGTTGGTGGCGGTCGTTCCGCCCCAGGGCACCGAACTCACCCAGAACGTGAGGGCGTGGGTGTCCCGGGCGGCGAGCAGTTCCCGCTTGAACCATTCCTTCTGTGCGGTGCCGAGCATGGACTTTTCCGGGGTGTCCTTCGCGGAAGCGCGTTCCCGCTGGGAACGGAGGTCGGTGACGATGAAGCGGGCGCGTCCCGCGGTGAAGGCCTGGCAGATCGGGTTGTCGAGGCCCTCGAAGGGGAACGGGTAATGGGGCGCGTACAACTCGTAGGCGGCGCGGGCGGCGGGGCGGCCGGTGGCGCGATCATCGCTGCCGTTGCCGCAGTAGTCATGGTCGTCCCACATGTAGACGAGGGGTGTCTGGCGGTAGAGGCGGGATTGCACCGGCGAGGCAAAGACGCGGTCGTAGGCGCGCCAGAACTTGTCGACCCGGTTGGTGGCGATGTCCTCGTAGTGGAAGTCGCCCGGGCAGAGGAAGAACAGCGGCTTGTGTTCGCGGATGCGTTCGTAGCTGGCGTTGGTGGATCCGGTCTTGCCGCAGGAAGCGAAGGCGAAGCGGAAGCTTGCTGGCCCGACGGGGAAGGTCTGGAAGGCACCGGCCTCCGCGGGTTCCGGGGTGCCCTTGACCTGCGCCACGTATCGGTAGCGCGTCCCGGGTGTCAGGCCGCCGATGTGGAAGGTGACGACGCGGTGGTCGTTGGTGGTGGAACGGAACGGGCCAAAGCGGCGGAGCGGTTCCGGCCGCGACTGGTTGGCGACGAGCAGGACGACGTCGTAATCGGGTTTGCGCACCTTCAGCTTCACGACGGCTGAGGTCGCGGTGATGCCGCCGGACCACGGACCGAGTTCGACGCGGGACTCCGCCCGTGCGGAAGAACCGCCGAGGAGCCCAAGGATCACCGTCAGAAAGCTGAGGAAGGACCGACGCATTGGGGGGAGGCTGTGAGCCCGAGGGTTGCGGTGCAAGCGTGCGGGTGCGAGCCGTCCCGGCGCTGAGAGGGTTTCATCCTTCGCCGCGTGGGGGCACGCGGCCTACAGCTCGGTTCTGGAACGGGGTGGCGACGTCCTCGTCGCCTTTCCAGAAGCATTCACACGGGGGTGAAGACGTCGCCAACCCGCTCGCGTTCCCCCCACGGGCAACGATCGTATGGACTTCGGCGGATTGGGGTATGGTCGACGTATTGGAAATCTGATTGGTTTCCGGGAATGAGTTTTGACGAGGCCCGGGTGTTTATCGAAGAGCTGGCGCAGGCCAGCGCTCGTGAGATCCTGCCGCACTTTGGACAAAAGGATGTGGGCGTCGTGGTGAAGTCCGACCAATCCCCGGTGACCATCGCCGATCGCGAGGCGGAGCGGGTGATGCGGGAGATGATCACCCAGCGCTTTCCCGCGCATGGCATCGTGGGCGAGGAATTCGGCACGGTACGTGGCGACGCGGAGTTCGTGTGGGTGCTTGATCCCATCGATGGCACGAAGTCCTTCATCTCGGCCGTGCCCCTGTTTGGCACGTTGATCGGCCTGTTGCATCGCGGGAAGCCGGTGCTGGGCTGCATCCATCAACCGGTGTTGCGTCAGTTGATGATCGGGGATGGCTCCACCACGACGTTGAACGGCAAGCCGGTTCGGGGGCGTGACTGTGTCGATCTGTCGACGGCTACCTTGCTGATGAGCGACCCGATGCATCCGGCCGTCTACCAGGATGGGGCCCGGTTTGAATCGTTGTGCCGGACCGTCCGTGTCGTGCGGTCGTGGGGCGATTGTTACGGCTACCTGCTGGTGGCCGCGGGTTGGGCGGACGTCATGGTGGATCCGATCATGAATCCGTGGGACCTGCAGCCCATCGTCCCGATCATCCGCGGGGCGGGGGGAATCATCACGGATTGGAACGGGAACTCGGCCGATGGGCTGGCGGCGGCTTCCGGCATTGCGGCGATGCCGGGGGTCCATGCGGAGGTGGTGCGGATCCTCAACGGACGAAGCGCGTGAGTCCGAGGCCGGCGGCGGCGAGGAGCAGTCCTGCGAGCGCATCGACGGCGTAGTGGTAGCGCAGGTACACGGTGGCGAGGCAGAGGCCGATGGCCGGCCCCAGCATCGCGGCGGCCCGGCGGCGGCGTCCGTTGAGGAAGTCGAACCCGACGAAATACGCCATCACCGCGGTGTGCAGGCTGGGGAAGACGTCCACGCCGTTGCACCCGTTGCGGACGATCAGGTCGGTCCAGTGGGTCAACGGGCCACCGGTGAACGGTTGTAGTGACCCAGCGAGATGGATCCAGGGCCCCTTGGCTGGGGCCAGCGTGTAGCCGACGAATCCCACGGCGTAGACGAAGTACAGTCCTGCAAAGAACCGGCGGGCGTGCGTCGCCTCGGCGAACAGCCAGGCCCACTGATAGCCGACCATCGCGGGATAGAAGAGCAGGTAACAGCCGGAGAGGAGTTCCGTGAGGGCGGGATGGGTGAACGTTGCGAGGCTCCTGGCCGGTGTTTCGCCGAACCATTGGCGATCGATTCCCAGCAGCCATTCATCGGCGGAAGGAACGCCGAGCTTGGGAACATCCTGACCGAGGCGCCAATAGACGAGGTTCATCGCGACGGCGTGGAAGAGCAGGCGGCAACGCCCCGAAAGGAGGGAGTTCCGCTGGAGATCCCACCGGATCAGGGCGGCGTCGAGGCCAAGGAGCGCTGCAGGGATCCAGGCGGCGGGATCCAGCGGGCCCAGTTGGAGGCACGCACGGACCGCGAGGTAGAGCAGCATGCCGCCGAAGGCCCATTCCTGAAGGAACAGGCCGGACGATCCCTTCGTGGGCGAAGACACCATTGGTGGCACCAGCGTGCCTTCGATCCGCGGCGGGTTCGAGCCCGGGCTGAGGGAGCGTGGGCTGGCGGCGCACCCGGCCCGCTCAGTGGGCGGCCTTGGATTTCTTGGGCGGGCTGACTTCCCCCGAGAGTTGGGCGATCTGCTGCCGGGCGACGTCGATGAAGAGGCTCTCGGGCAGGCTCAGGCGTCGGCCGCGCCAGAAGGTGATGACCCACGGGATGCGGAGGCGGCGACGTCCGAGGGGGAGTGCCACGAGTTTGGCGGAGGCGGCGAAGGCGTTGAACGCCCAGCTGGGAACCAGTGCGGCACCGAGCCCGGCCGAGGCCAGGGCGAGAGCCTGCGACGGCGTTCCGGTTTCGCACTGCACATTCAGGCTGATCTGGTCGGCACGGAAGAACTCGTCGATGAACCGCCAGGTGATGGTGTGCAATCCCGGGACGATCACGGCCTGGGGACCGACGGCTTCGAGCGGGGCGGTCTGAAGGCGTGCCCACGCATGATCGGAGGGGACGGCGAAAACGTGTTCCTCGGAGAACAGCGGTTCGGTGGCGAATCGTTCGTCGGGCTTCCCGGCGGGGCTGAGGACGAGGTCGACGCGGCGGGCTTCGAGGAGTTCGAGGGGGTTCGATTCGTCGGCGACCTCGGTCTTGAGGAGGGTGCGGGCTTCGCGGCGACGGACCTCGGCGAGGACGGTGGGCAGAAGGCCATCGCCGATGGGTGCAGGTGCGCCGACACGGAGGCGGCCGAATCCCCATTGGCGGAGGCCGGTCATCCCGCCGCGGGCGGAATCCATTTCGCGGAGGATGCGGTCGGCGTGAGGCAGGAGTTGTTCGCCGGCCTGGGTCAGCATGACGGTCTTGCCCACCCTGTCAAAAAGACGACAGCCCATGTCCGTTTCGAGGGACTTGATGGAATGGCTGACGGCGGACTGGGTGAGGAAGAGTTCACGCGCGGTCTGCGTGAAGCTGCCCGTGCGTGCGAGGATAACGAAGGCGTGGAGCTGACGTGAGTCGATCGGTGGCTTCATTGATGAAGGAGGTTCATCCTTAAGGAAAACCCCGAAGCAACTCGTGGGCCGGACCCGGTCAAATCCGGATGAAGATTCTACGGCGCCAGAGCCAGAGGCAGCAGAGCCAGATGCAAAGGAGGGCGATGGCCCCTTCGAGCATGGGGGCGTAGGGACCGCTGGTGATCTTCCAGAACGAGCTTCCGTCACTGAACGGTTCGGGGCCGCGGAGCCAGAGCAGGAAGGTGTTCAGGTGGTTGGTGGTGTTGTTTCGGAAGAACCCGTCCCAAAGGTGCGAGATGACGTACGTGAAGATGGAATTCATCCCGACGACCACCAACGGGAAGAGCGGTGCGGTCCATTTCCGGACGTCGGCCACCGCGTGGAACGCGGCGAGGAACAGGCAGGCCCAACCGCCACTGAACAACACCCAGGACGGGGTCCAGATGCGTTTCACGCTGGGGCAGACCCCGGTGAGGTCGAGGGTCGTTCCCACGGCCAGGCCAGTCAGGCCGGCCAGCAGCAGGCCGCCCAGGCGACGGTTGGCGGGCAGGTCGGTGCGGCGGATCCATTGTCCCGCGAGCAGGCCGAGGATCATCGTGCCCAGCGTCGGGATGAACGACAGCGTGAGGTATCCACCTCCATTGAAGAGCCACGGCTTCATCCGCGGGAACAGGTTCAGGAACCAGTATTCGAAGTGGTGGGCGGGGTTGGCGTTCTTGTTCCAGTGGGCGGCGAAGCCTTGGAGGGTATGCGGCCAGTCGCGGGGAACCCCGACGGTCGAGGGATCAAACTCGGGTCCGGGCAATGGCGTGAAGGCAAACCATGCCCAGTAGGCGACGAGCAACGTGACGAGGCTCGCGACCTGCATGCGCACGGAGCGCCAGGCGAGGAAGGTCAGGGCCACGTAGCCCAGGCCGATCTGCGAGAGGGTATCCTCGAAGGTGAAATTGGTGAACTTCGAGCCCGTGGAGCGCAGGAACACGCCCAGGGCGATCAGCAGGAAGGCACGCCAGAAGGTGTGGAGCCAGATGCCAGCGGACCCCTGGCCCCGGGCCTGACGGTTGGCGATCGAGAAGGGCAGGGCGCAACCCACCAGAAAGGAGAACGAGGGCTGGATCAGGTCGTGCAGGGTGCATCCGCGCCACTCCACGTGATCCTGGTGGTGGGCCAGGAAGCGGAACAGGCCGCTTTCGGGAAGCTTTTCGGCCACGGCATGGAACCGGAGGACCTCGCCGGCCATGAGGAGCATCACGAAGCCGCGGTAGGCATCGAGGGAGACGGCACGTTGGGGGACGGGGGGAGTGGATGCTTCCATGCAAGGGTTGGTGTGCCTCGGGTGGGGGTGGGAGTGCAAGGCCGGAGGCCCGGGCTTTACACCGAAACCCTCTTGTTCATGATCCGGAAATCCCCGGTCCGTGGTGGGCCTGGTCCATACCCGACACATGTCAAAAGTCATTGCCGAGATGCTGGTGGAGTCCGTGAAGATGGAGCTTCCGGATGTCAAAACCGTCCGCTTTCAATGGCCGGAGGGTTACGAGCCTGAGTTCAAGACGGGCCAGTTCATCACGGTTTATTGGCCCCACAAGCCAAAGTACAAGCGGGCCTATTCCCTGAGTTCATCGGCTCTGGACCGGGGGCACTTCGAGGTCTCGGTGAAGCGCGATGGCAAGATGGGCACCAGCATCGTCGATTGGGTGGAGGCCGGGGACAAGATGGTCGTGATCCCGCCTACCGGACGTTTCCTTCCGGTGTTTGATCCCCCTGGCAAACATCTCATCTGCGTGGCTGGCGGTTCGGGCGTGACCCCGTTCCGTGGGTTCGCCCGAGAGGCCACGGCGCGCAACCTCGATACGCGCATCACGATCCTGTACACGGTGCGCACCACCAAGGACATCATCTTCGAGACGGAGTTCCGGGAGTTGGAGGCGAAGAACCCGCGGGTGAAGTTCCACGTCACGTGCACGCGCCTGCAACCGGACGATCCGTGGGCTGGGCGTCGCGGCCGCATCACGCCCGAATGGGTGAAGAGCTTTGTCGATGACCCGGCCAACACGATCTTCTACGCGTGCGGGACGAACGAGATGGTCGAAGCGGTCGAACATCTGGTGATGCACGACCTCGGTCTGCCCAAGGAGCAGATGAAGACCGAGAAGTGGGGCTGACGCGGGCCGCGACCGGCCCGGCACGCCGGGTTTGCTGATCAGAACGTCAGGTTGACGTTCGTGGTGATCTGCAGGTCGTTGTTGTCCACGCCGCGGGGCGCGAGCGACTCGTATTCGTTGACCGCGTTCAGGCTGATCGTGATCCGGCGGAAAAGGGGATAGGAGAGGATGAGGTCGAAGCGCACCCGGTAATCAGACGGGTCGGCCATGTTGGGCATGAACTGGAGTTTTTGGGTCAGCGTCATCTTGTCCGAAGGTTTCCAGTTCAGGTTTTCCGAGATACGGGCCGACCAGAGCGACCGGTCGGATTGCTGGGCGTAGTCGAAGTTCTGGAACTGGACACCGCCCTCGAGGTTTACGGCGAGTCGAGGCCGTTCGTAGATCCGGTATCCCAGGCCAACGCCTTCCTCGAGGCGTCGGTCGATCAGGCGGATGGAATCGTAGCCGCCGAGGGCCAGGTTGTAGGCGTAGACATGGCGTTTGCGGTCGAGGTAGACGTCGGTCTTGACCATGCCTTCCATCCGGTTCGCTGCCTCCACCTGGTCGACGAGACCGTAGGCGGCGTTCACGTTCACCGCGTTGACAATCCGCCTCCACGAATGGGTCGCGTTGGCGGTTGCGAAGAAGGTCTGCCGGTCGGTGGTCCCGAAGCCCAGGTTCATGCCGAGGCCGACGTTTCCGTGCCAGTTGGTGGTGTAGGGGGCGAGCCAGCCGGGCATCCAGTTGCTGGCGAAGAGGGAACCGGAAGGCGAAGGCAGCGGGGGCGGCGCAACAGGTGGAGTCGCCGGTTGCGCGAGTGGCTGTGCAGCGGATGCGGTGGGAGGCGATGGAGGAGTGGCCGCAGGAATCGTCGGGGACGGAGTTGGCTCGGCGGAGACGGGGGGTGCCTGAGCCGGGGGCGGGGAAGCGGCCAATGCCGTTCCTGGGGCCTCCCGCTTCTCGATCCAGTTGAGGGGGACCGTGACGCGACCTGCGACGGGAGTTCGAACGATGATCGATCGGTTGTTTTCGCGGATGACCACGCCCGAAAGGCGGTCGCCGTTCCGCAGGTGCAGGACGATGTTGGTGGAACCGATGAGCGGACCCGCACCGAACGCCAAGGAAGCCACGACCCATGCCAGCAGGAGCCGCGATGACTTACTTCGCGGGAACGGCGTGCTTTGTGGCTGGAGATTCATCCGGCTTGGATCCGGTGCCCGCGGCCGGCGGTTCTTCGGGAAGGTCATCAGCGGCGCGGCGACGTTCGCCTCCGATGACGGCCACATCGCCGGAATCATTCATGCGCAGTTGGGGGCGGCGTTCCGCGAAGTTGAACGTCTGCCGGCGCAACAAGGTGCCATCCGGTGCCACGACATGGAGGCGGTAGGTGTCTGCCGAGATCTGGTGCAGGCAGTGGAGGCGGGACTTGCGATCCACGGTGCAGGCGGGCCGGCTGAAGGACACGGTGGGGCCGATGGGGATGACCTTGACCGTGCTGACCTCGTCCGCATCCGTCAGTCGGATGTAGAGGCGCACATTCCGCAGTTGGGTGGCCTGCTGGAGGATGTACTTGCGGCGGCCATCGGGGGCTCCGTCGGCGGAGGAAACACCGACTTCGCGTTCCCAGATCCGGGTTCCACGGAAGACCTCGAAGCTGACGGGCGGGCTGGCGTACTCCTCCGTGTCTGAGAGCCGGACGATCGCAGTCACGCGGTAGCGTCCAGGACGATTGAGGTCGAAGTGGGGCTGGATGTCGTAGCGGATGGTGCCACGGGTCGAGGATTCGAGGCTGAACTCGCCGCTTTCGCTCACCTCGGACAGGCGGTTGACCACCATGTCACTGCTGCCCTCGACCTCGAACCGTACCCAGCCCGGTCGCGCACCAAACGTCAGTTTGCGGCCGGCAAAATTGGAGATGCGGACAGCGGCTTCGATGGCTTCCCCCGGCAGGAACTGTTCCTGCGGAAGGGTGACGCGCACCTCCACCTGGGCCAGCAGGCGAGCGGTGGCGAGGAGCCCGCACAGGAGGAACAGGAAACGCTTCATGAGGGAGGCATCTTAAGGGGCTGTGACGGGAGGGCAAGGTTGGGACCCCGGGCGGAAGGGGCATTCCCACCCGGGAAAGGCCCGTCCGAAACATCGGAGTTGGTCATGAGCCGGATCGGACAGCCCTGACGGGAAAAACTCACGGCACGGAACCACGCCCCGTCCATTGGTGGTTATCGACCTGTGCTCAGACGTTCCGCGAGGCGTTCCGGGAGACCGGCTGCCCGGATCTTCCGTTGGGCGGTGGCGATATCATAGTCCAGCCGACGCAATTCGATGGTCTGCTGGGGGAGATCGTAGATCACGTAGGCCGCGCGGGGATCGCCATCCCGCGGTTGTCCGACCGAACCGACGTTCACGAAGTACTTCTTCCCGGATTCCACGCGGAACTTGGAATAGGTCCCACCGCGAACCCCGGTATCACGAATGAAGGCGACAGGGACGTGGGTGTGGCCAAAGAAGCACACCTGGGTGTTCTGGTAGGTGAAGCTGGCGGCGGCTTCGAGCTTCTCGAACACGTAGCCCCAACGTTGCGGGGCATCGAGCGTGGCGTGAACGATGGAAAAATTGGCCACCAGTCGGAAGTACTTCAGTTCGCGAAGCCACTTCCGATCGTCCTCGGTGAGTTGGTTACGGCTCCAATTGACGGCTTCGGCAGCGGCGTCATTGAAGCCTTCCGGGTCCTCGCTGGAGCCGATGTATTCGTCGTGATTGCCTTTCACGACGGGGATGTTCATGCCCCGGATGATGTCCAGGCATTCCTTGGGGTTGGCCCCGTAGCCGACAACATCGCCGAGGCATACCACGTGGGTACACTTCTGCGCCTTGATGTCAGCCAGCACCACCTGGAGTCCTTCCAGGTTGGCGTGGATGTCGGCAATGATTCCGTATCTCATCAACGCACGATCTCGAACCCACGGAATTCTCCGTTGGGTTCTGCCCAAAACTCCTGTTCGTTCCGAATCATCGGCCCAAGGCCACTCTCGCGGATGGCTGTCCGGAACTCCTTGAGCTCCGCTTCCATACCCTCGGCGACCAGTTCAACCCTCCCGTCGGGGAGGTTTCGAACTGTACCAGTCACCTCAAAACCGGAGGCGACTTGTCGGGTCTGGTAGCGGAATCCCACTCCTTGCACGCGGCCGGAGTAAAGCACCTGCATGCGGCGGCGGTTCATCCGTCTTCCGTCGTCGTTACCGACGGGCCGCACCTGTGCGAGCCGCCGGTTTCAACTGAGGACGGACTAAGCCATATCCATGCCGTTATCCGCAAATCTTTTCCCTGATTGTCTCAATCTGCCGATAGTTGCGGGATTCGTGGAATGGGTGCGCATGGTCCGAGGCTTGTTTCCACCCGGATTTTTCCGTCTCTTCCGTCTGTGCGTCCTGCGCTGATGAAGTCTGTGCGTCGGTTGGTGGTGAAACTGGGGACGGGTGTGCTGACGGATTCCCGGAAGCGTCCCGACCTGGTTCAATTCGCCCAGTTGGTTTCCCAGATCGCGGCGTTGCGTGATTCGGGACTGGAAGTGGTGCTCGTGACGTCCGGAGCGGTGGGGGCCGGAATGGGGGTGCTGGGGTACGACAAACGCCCAGCGAGCCTGGCCGAACGGCAGGCGTGCGCGGCGATTGGGCAATCGCGGTTGATGGCCACCTACGACAGCCTCTTCCGCCATTTCGACCAACCCATCGCCCAGGTCCTGTTGACGCACGAGGACCTGGCGGATCACGCCCGGCACCTCAACGCCCGCAACACGCTCCTGACCCTGCTGAAGCGGGGCGTGCTCCCGATCATCAACGAGAATGATGCGGTCTCGGTGACGGAATTGAAGTTCGGCGACAACGACCGGTTGTCTGCGCTCGTCGCCAGCCTCCTCCCAGCGGATCTGCTGGTCATCCTGACAACGGCCGATGGCCTCATCGAAGGGTTTGGGACACCCCAGGCACGGCTTCTCGATGTCGTCGAGAAGATCGACGACCGGATCGAAGCCATGGCCGGAGGGACCACCAGCGCGACCGCCACGGGTGGCATGACGACGAAGATCACCGCTGCACGGATCGTGGTCCGTTCGGGCATCCCATTGGTGATTGCACCGGGGCGCCGTCACGACGGTCTGGCCCGGATCCTGGCTGGAGAGCCGGAGGGGACACTCTTCCTTCCGGTGCCCGGGAAGCTTCCCAGTCGGAAGCGTTGGATCGCCTTCTACCACCACGCCAAGGGGGCACTGCACGTCGACGATGGGGCGATCCGTGCCTTGACGGAACAGGGGCGCAGCTTGCTCGCTCCGGGTATCGTCCGCTTCGAAGGTGATTTCGAAGCTGAGGACGTGGTCCGGATCTGTGGTCCCGACGGACGCGAGCGGGCGCGCGGGTTGGTCCGCTTTGGCGCGGTTGCCCTGCGGGAACGCGCGACCGGCCGCGCCGAAGTGGTCCACCGCGACGATCTGGTGATCCTCTGATTCCCTGAGCGAACATCCCCAACGGTCGAAACCGCGAAATCCACCCATGCCCAAACCTCCTTCCGCCCGCCTGGCACCGATCCGTCAGGTGCTTGAAGTCATGTCCGCACTGCGTGCACCTGATGGTTGCCCGTGGGACCGCGAACAGGATCACCAGAGCCTGCGATGGCATGCGGTGGAGGAAGTCTACGAACTGCTCGATGCCATCGAAGCGGGTGATGAGCATGAGATGGTGGAGGAACTGGGCGATCTGCTGTTGCAGGTGGTCTTTCACGCCCAATTGGGACGCGAGCGTGGCACCTTCGATTTCGACGCGGTCTGTGCGCGCCTTTCCGAAAAGCTGGTCCGTCGCCATCCCCACGTCTTCGGCGACGTCAAGGTCCGGGACGTGGATCAGGTCTGGGCGAACTGGGAGCGGATCAAGCGCTCCGAGAAGGAGGGATCGGTCCACGAGCGCAAGTCGGCGCTGGACGGGATCCCGCGTCGGATGCCGGCCTTGATGCGAGCCCAGAAGCTGGTGAAGAAGGCGACCAAGGCGGGATTGGCCAAGCCCAGGAAGGCGGGGAAGACGACGAAGGAATCGGTTGGGCGGCAATTGTTCGATCTCGCCCGGAAATGTCAGGGAGAGGGGTGGTCCGCGGAGGAGTTGCTCCGCTCCGAGATTCGTCAGCAGGAGTCGGCGTGGCGGAAGGCTGAAGCGGGCGTGGCTGGCAAGCGGGCGGCCCGGAAGTCCGGGTGAACCGCATCTTCAGGTCGCCCCGGCTTTGGAACTGGATGGGAGTGGTTTCACGATCTGCCCGTCCCGGTGATCCCCGTGTCTGGGTGCTTCTCCTCCCGTGGCGTGTCCGTTACGCTGCGTCCATGTTCTCCTGTGGTTTGCGATTCCTGCACCTTCTGGCGGGCCGATCGGTCCGGGCGATTGGATTTTCGACGCTCGTGATCGGAGGGGTGTCGACGGTCTGGGCAGGACCGGATTGGCCTGAGTTCCGAGGCCCCCAGGGGGATGGCATCGCGCGCGGATCCAAGCCCCCCGTGGAATGGGCCGAGGGCAAGTCCGTCAAGTGGTTCCAACCCGTCCACGGCAAGGCCTGGTCCTCACCCATCGTCAGCGGGGGAAAGATCTGGCTTACCACCGCGACGGAGAAGGGCACGGAGTTGTTTGTGGTTTGCCTGGATGCGGCCACGGGAAAGGTGTTGGTCGATCAGAAGCTCTACGACATTGACCGCCCGCAGTTCATCCATGCTTTCAATTCAGGGGCTTCTCCTTCGGCGGTGGCGTCTGGAGATCGGGTCTGGGTGACGTTCGGTTCGCCGGGAACCGCCTGTCTGGACGCATCGACAGCGAAGGTTTTGTGGGAGCGGCGCGACCTGGAGTGCAATCACTACCGGGGAGCCGGTTCATCTCCCATCCTTCACAACGGTCGTCTGTACCTGAACTTCGACGGAAGCGACCGTCAGTACATCGTCGCACTCGATTCGACGACCGGACGCACGGTCTGGAAGGTGGATCGTTCCATCGATTACCGGGATCTCGGCGCGGACGGGAAGCCTGAGAGCGAAGGCGATTGGCGGAAGGCGTTCGCCACCTGCCACGTCGCCGAAGTCGGAGGCGTGACGCAGTTGTTGAGTCAGGGGGCCAAGGCGTTCTATGGCTACGATCCGGAGACTGGCCGGGAGTTGTGGCGCGTGGAGGAACGGACCAGTCATTCGGCCGGAACGCGTCCGGTCGTTGGCTCGGGAATGGTCTTCTTCCCCTCGGGTTGGTCGCAGGGGCAGGTCCTTGCCATCCGCCCGGGCAAGTCCGGCGAGGTGTTGGACGTCAACGGCACCAACAGCGTGAGCGGCGGTCTTTCAATGGTGTGGCGCTCCAAGCGGAACGTGCCGAAGAAGCCGGCGCTGGTGTTCCTGGATGGCCTGTTGTTCGGGATCGATGACAACGGCGTCGCCACCTGCTGGGACGCGGCCAACGGCGACGTCGTGTGGAACGAGCGCATCGGGGGCAATTACTCCGCCTCGCCCGTTGCGGCGGATGGTCGGCTTTACTTCTGCAGTGAGCAGGGGAAGACCACCGTGGTCGCCGCATCGCGGGAGTTCCGGAAATTGGCCGAGAACCAGTTGGGTGACGGCTTCATGGCCTCGCCGGCCATCGTTGGGAACGCCCTGATCCTCCGCAGCAAGTCGGGCGTCTACCGCGTTGAATGATGAACAACGGAACGATGCAGGGCGGGATGCCATTCGAAGACGACGAGGAATCCTGCCCGACCCAACTCCAAGCCGCTTTGTTGGCGTTGCGACGCGAACTCGAAGGAGCAGCCCGGTCAGGGCCACCTTCCGAAGGCCAGCCCTGGAAGCTGGATCGGATCCGGGTTCGTATGGCGGTCTCCTGCGTTGCCTGCCCCGGGGGAAAGTGGGAATGGGTGCCAAGCCTGGGCGACTCCCCGCATACCGTGGATCTGGAATGGAGTCCGGAGGGAGCCGAGTTGCGGCCCCTTGTTCCTTCTCCCGGCAAGGAGCCGTCAACGGTGGTCCAGTCTGCCGCGTGGTCACCCGAGACCGCAGAGCGCGTGGGAGTCGTCCTGGACGGGGTTTTTGGTCCGCCGGGATTCGATAGCGCGGCGAGGGCCACCGTTTTCAGGGAGTCTGCGATGGAGTTGGGCCCGGAATCCTTTCAGGGCGTGCTCGCCGCGCTGATCGAAGGACGACGTCTGGAGGAGCCGGGCCTGGAACGGGCACGCCACGCCATCCAACGATTGCTCGAACGCGGGCCGGCCGGGGTCAGGAACGGGGCCGGAATCCTCCGCGACGTCTTCGGCAGGCACCCATTCGATCCGCTGCTGACGTTGGTGGAGGGCCGGTGGCGGTACGGAACCGGGCACGACCTGGGTCCCATCTAAGCCATATCGGAGGATGCAATCTCCGCCCAGAGCGGGGCGAGGTCCGGGTCGTCGAGTGCATTGGATCTCAGGTGGCCGATGCCCTTGAGATCGATGACCCGACGCAGCCATCGACGAGCCAGTGCCAGGTCGCCCAGTTGGCAGGCGTAGCAGGCGAGGTTGTAGGGGATGATCGAGTTGGTCGGGAATCTCGGTTCAGCTTCGAGCAGGTTGCGGAGCGCCTCCTCGGTGCGTCGCAGTTCGTGCAACGAAAAGCTGCGGTGGATCCAGCCGTTCGGGAGCCATGGCGCGAGTTCCATGACCTTCTGGGCGGTTTCGACCGCTGCCAACCAGTCCTTCTGGATCGATTGGAGGCGCCACTGCAGTTCCAGAACGGACGGATGCTTCCGGGCTGGCGCGGTCAGCCGATCAAATTCCGCCAACGCCTCGTCCGGAAGGTCCAGATCCAGCCAGCCTTCCATCGCGCTGGCGTGGTGCAGGTCGGGATAATCGAGCGATTCCATGGATCGTGCGGGTCGATTCAAGGATGGGGGGTGGAGATCGGGTCCTGCGCGGCGGAGGGCGCAGGCCTGTCCGGCCGAGGGAACCGCAGGAGCAATGGCCGGAAGTCCGTTGGAGCGGATCTTCGCGGCATGCCGTTGTTGTCGAAGGCCACCCACAGATGGGTGGCATCGACGGAAAGTCCTTCAGCGAACCCGTAGGGCAAGGCGGTGAGGTAAATGTTCTGCGGAGAGAGTTCCGCCGCGGCAAAGTCGTACTCGGCGATCACGGATCGTGTCGACGGGGAGACCCGCAGGATCTTCCGCAAATCCCGGCAAAGCACCCAGAGCTCGCCGGCGAACCACGAAAGATCCGAATAATGGACGTCGGCGCTCGTGTTTCCCTGCGGTGCCACCTGGAAGTCATGCACAACCTTGAAGGTGGACAGGTTCACTTCCACGATCCGACCGGTCGAACGTTCGTTTGCGAGATAGAGTCGATTTCCGCCCACCGCGATGCCCTCCCAGGACGCATTCGCATCGTTGGTTGAAAACCAGCGCTGGACCGGGGTCCAGTCGATGGGGAGCCGCTCGACCGACTGGCCATCCGGATCGGTGCGGAAGATCCATCGGGGTCCCTCGGTACAGAGATAGAGCCGCCCTTGGTCATCGATGGCGAGGCCTTCGATGTCGGGTGCGTACCTGGGGCGGCCTGCGGCAGCCCGGACCGCATCCATGGGAAACCATTTCCGTTCCGGAACCAACCGCGCCACGGTGTTGGTGCCGAAGATGATCACGCATGGCGGGACTTCCTTGTCGTTGACCGTCAACAAGCGTCCGTCCGGCAATCGGAGGAGCGCGGAAGCGTCGTAGCGACCCGATACGGGCTGCATCAGCCATCGGCCGTCCGGGATCAAATCGAAGGAATTCGTCGAAGGCGTCCCCGGCGTCGAAGTGGATTCCACCGCAAGCAGGCGGAGGGTGGTTCCAAGGAACAGGATCAGGACGCTGACGGCGAAGGGTCGCATCGTTGGAGGGACGATGGACCCGCCCGCGGTTGGAACCAAGTCCGGAGGCGGTGTCGGGAACCGCCGGACGGCAACATACTCAATATTGGCGGTTGAGTCCGGAGAGTAGGTGGTTACGATTCCATCACAGTGACAGCACGTATGAGTAACGAATCAGAGTTGCGACGCGAGGCGCATGCGTTGCTGCAGAGTACGACGCTGTACCGGGAGTTTCTCGCCGAGCGCGACGAGATTCTCAGGCACAAGTGGATCGAGTCAGAGAAGGCGGGTCGGGATATCGGTTTCGATGCTGCCCTCATTGACTGGGTCTCGAAGTATCGCTCGGGCTGGCGAAGCGCCCGTCAGCCATCGGCGGTGCGTTGACATGTGAAGTGGACCCCGTTGCCTCTCCTCTGTTCAAAAGGTTGGGGTGCCGGGAATCATGAATTCGAAAGGGGACGGGTCCACGGGACCCGTCCCCTTGTTCTTTTGCAGGGCGGAGGGGTGACAGCCGACAACTTCAACGGCTAACGTCGGCCGGACTGCTGATCACGATGAACTGGAATCGTAAACATTTGCTGGACCTCCAGGCGCTGGAAGCCGGGGAGATCACCCTGATCCTGGATGTTGCCCGGGAATTCCGCGCTGTCGGGGAGCGCGACATCAAGAAGGTGGGAGCGCTTCGGGGCCGGACGGTGGTCAACCTCTTCGTCGAGCCCAGCACCCGCACCCGGATCAGTTTCGAACTCGCGGCCATGCGGCTGAGCGCGGATGTCATCAACTTCACCGCCGAAGCCTCCTCGCTGAAGAAAGGTGAGACCCTCAAGGACACCCTGCGAAACCTGGAGGCCATGAACGCGGACTTCGTGATCCTGCGTCACGGAGCCAGCGGTGCGCCGCACTTCCTGTCCCGATTTGCCCGCTCGCACGTGATCAACGCGGGCGATGGGGCGCATGAACACCCCACGCAGGGGCTACTGGATGTCTTCACCATCCGGGAGCACAAGGGCCGGATCGCCGGGCTCAAGGTGACCATCCTGGGTGACATCCTCTACAGCCGTGTGGCTCGTTCGAATATCTGGGCACTTTTGAAGCTGGGAGCCCAGGTCACCCTTTGCGGCCCACCGACGCTGGTACCGAAGGTTTTCGAGCAGTGGGGATGCCGGGTCACCTGGAACGTCGAGGACGCCGTGAGGGGGGCTGATGTGGTCAATCTCCTCCGCATCCAGCACGAACGGCAGAGGAAGACCATGTTTCCGTCCATCGGCGAGTATGCGACCCTCTTTGGCCTCAATCGGGCTCGGCTCTCCCTGCTGCATCCGGACGCGATCATCATGCATCCGGGGCCGATCAATCGCGGGGTTGAAATCGAGAGTGAACTGGCCGACTGCGACCGGTCCGTCATCCTGGAACAGGTAACCAACGGGTTGGCCGTGCGGATGGCAGTCCTGTATCTGATCAATGGTGGCCGCCCGGGAGAAATCTCCTGAGACGGCGGCGGCGTTGCGCGGAACAAGCTATTCCCCCAGCAACTGCTGGAGGGTGGCCACGTAACCGCCGGCCATGGCGAGAATCTGGAACGCGATCCAGATGCTGACAAAGGCGTAGAAGAGGCGTGGACTCCACTGGCTGAAGGTGCGGAGTTTCCGGAAACCCTCCTCTTCATGGATCCGTGCGAGCCGGCGAAGTTGCTCCTCCAGTTTTCCAGAGATTTCCCCGGCGGCGTACGCGCTGGAGAACATCTCCGGGAACAGCCCTGAACCGCTCACCAATTCTGCGGGAGTCACCCCAGCTGCCAACGGCTCCCGCCACGTGGCAACCGATCGGTCCAGGATCTTGGACCCGCTGGCACGAGCGGCCATGGGCCATGCCTCGGTCACGAGGATCCCTGCGGAAAGCAGCGCTTCCAACGAGCCCGCAAGCCGTGCGAGTGCCAGCTCCGAGCGCGCACTCCCAAGCACCGGCACGTGGATCAGCAGTCGTTCCATCATCGCCCGCCACGAGGGTGGTCGGATGGGGCGTGTGGCCCAGTGGATTCCGAATACCGCGAGGTAACCCAAGGCCAGGGTTCCTACGGAATGGAGCAGGTAGAGGCTGACACTGCCGGTCTGAACAAACCGGGGCAGGGGAACGATGAACACCGCCACGTGGAGGATGAGCACAGGGTAGGCCGCCTCCTGCAAGACGGTCTGCCAGTTCGTGGCCAGTGCCTCGTGGTGGCGCGCCAGGACGCCGAAGGCCAGTTCCAGTCGCCCGGAACGTTCTCCAGCCTCAATGAGCGCGATGTCGAACTCAGGAGCCCACCCAGGAAGATCCCGGAAGCTTTCCGCAAACGTCTGGCCGCGCCGAAGCCCGGAAAGCAGGTGTGTCGCGATGGGGCGAAGGGAGGCCGCTGGCGGATTGCGGGAGAGCTGATCCAGCGTCGTGAACAACGGGAGCCCCGCCTCCACCAAGGTGGACAATTGATGATAAAAAAGCGCCCGCTGGCGGGAGCCAGCGGGCGCAGAAAAGGCGATCATGACCGTCTGTGGGTCAGGATCGGGGGAGACTATTTGACGGCGGCATCCAACACCTGACGCAGGGCTGCCTTGGGCTTCGCACCGACGCTCTGCCCCACAACCTGACCTCCCTTGAAGACCAGCAGCGTCGGGATCGATTGGATCCCGAACTGGACCGCGAGATCCTGATGGTCATCGATGTTGACCTTGCCGATACGCGCGCGGCCGTCGAATTCGGTGGCCAGCTCGTCCAGCACAGGACCCAGCATCTTGCACGGACCGCACCACTCGGCCCAGAAGTCCACGAGGACAGGTTGTTCGGACTTGATGACCTCTGTGTCGAAGTTCTGCGAGGTCAGCGTGACAATGTTCTTGGCAGCCATGTTCTAGTCTTAGCTCAGGAATTGGTCTGCGCAACGAACCAGTACTGGACGGCGACGGCGGCAATGCCAAGCAGGGCCACGGCGAAAGCCAAGCCGACATCAAGGCCACTCACGCCACCGCCCGAACGGGCAGGGGCAGGACGGGCCGCTGCGGCGGGTTTGGCTGCCGGAGCCGCTGGCGCGGCGGGTGCGGCCGGCTTGGCGGAAGCAGCCATGGAAGCAGGCGCTGCTGAACCGGGGGAGGGAGGCGTCGGAGCCGCAGGACGGGCCGCCGGAGCAGCTGGGGCTGCCGGTGCCGCTGCGGCGGCAGGTGCCGGAGCAGCAGGCGCGCCTGCCGCGGAAGGAATCCGGATCGACGGTCCACCCGCGGGCTTGGGCGGGAGCGAGATCCGCACGGTCTGCTTCTTTTGTGCAGCATCCGCGGGCTTCGGGGGCTCCGGTGTGGGCGAGGGCGGGGGCGGGACGGGATTGTTTTCCGACATATGGCGTGCTTTTGGCCACGCTAGGAAGGTGGCCGGTTCAATGTCAATGGCTTTGACCGATCGGCCGTGGAAACCGCACGGAATGCGCTCCCGCGGACACCGGATTAGGGTAGGTCTCTGAAATCGTCACCTTGGTCGGGCCTCGGGAACATTCACGAGGCCTCGACCAAGGACGTGGGAATCGGAAGTCAGTAGCGATCGCGTCCGCCGCCACCGCCGCGTTCTTCGCGGCCGCCGCGCCATCCGCCGCCGCCACCACCACCACCGCGTTCACGGCGCTCTCCACCGCCACCACCGCCGCCGCGCCATCCACCACCACCACCACCGCCTCCTCCACCGCCGCGGAAACCTCCGCCTCCACCGCCTCCACCCCCACGGAAGCCGCCGCCACCACCACCGCCGCCTTCACGGGGCGGACGCTCTTCGCGAGGGCGCGCAATGTTGACGGTGAGGGCCCGACCACCGAGGTCCTGACCGTTGAACATTTCGACGGCGCGTTCGGCCTCTTCGGCGGAGGCGAACTCGACAAACGCGAATCCGCGTGAGCGGCCGGTGAACTTGTCGAGCATCAGGTTGACGTTCAGGACGACCCCGGCAGCGGCGAAGTGGTCCTGGATGTCTCGCTCCATCGTCTGGTAGGACAAATTGCCCACGAAGAGACGATTCTGGTTGTCCATAACACGAGAGCCGCTTCAAACACCGCGTGGGAATCTGCCCCAGGCAGAACTCTGATTGAGGGGCCCACACTGGATCTGACGCGGCCTCCGCAAACCGTCACCGTGACGCCGACACTGCATGCTGAAATCGGACGGCCGAAGATAGCCACATCCGGGGTCCTCGGGTCAAACGGGTTTTGGCCCCGTACGTCCCGGATCCGATCTTGAACCGGGAACCCGCTTGACGATGGGGGGCGAAGGGCGGTCACACTGGCGTGTCCCATGAAAAGCTGGATCATTCTCGTCTGTCTCGCCTTGGCGTCCCAACTCCGGGCCGCGGATGCCACCAACGCGGCACCCGAGGTCTCGGTCTTCACCGACCGGAACCTGGAGGCTGCGGTCCGTCAGCAGGTTTTCTCCAAACGGGATTCCGACAAGCCGCTGACTGCGGCCGATGTGGCGACCGTCGCGGTGGTGCAGGGCAACTTTCGCGGCATTACCAGCCTGGCAGGGTTGGAACATTGCAAGGCGCTCGCCTCGCTGGAACTGGCCGGCAACCAGATCGTGGATCTGGGCCCGCTGAAAGGGTTGCGCCAATTGCAGTACGTGCATCTGGCCTCGAACCGGATCGCGAGCGTGGACGCGCTGGGGACATTGCCCGCACTCCAGTACATCCAGTTGGAATCGAATGGTGTCACCGACGCCGCTCCGCTGGCGTCGTGCACCAACCTGGCCTCCGTGTACCTTTCACGGAACAAGCTCAAGACCATCGCGCCCCTCACCTCACTCCCCAGGGTGGTGACCTTCTACGCGGATGGGAACGGATTGAAGACGGTTGCGGGCCTCGAAAACCTGAAGTGGCTGACCACGGTGTCGCTTTCGGGTAACCGGATTTCGGACATCACCCCTCTCACCAAGTTGCGCGCCCCGAGCCTGATCCTGCTTCAGGACAACAAGATCAGTGACCTCAAGCCGTTGCACGCCGCGGCCAAGGCGGACCTCGCGGCAGGCAAGAACTGGGCTCCTTTCCTCCGGCTTTACCTCAAGGGCAACCGGCTCTCCTCCAGTTCGAAGAAGCTGGCGGCGGAGTTGGAAAAGGAAGGAATGCGGATCGTGGTGAAGTGAGGTGGATCTGGCTGGTTTCGCCTTCATCCGCCAGACCGGTTGAACGAACCCGCGTTTGACAGCGTCGGAAGCCGTCGCAACGTGCTCACGTCTGTCATGAAAACCATCATCGCATCCATCGCCACCCTTCTGGTGGCCACCACCATGATCGCTTCCCCCATCCAGGAAATCCCCGTCAAGGACATCGACGGCAAGGCCACGTCGCTGAAGGCGTTTGAAGGCAAGGTTGTCCTGATCGTCAACGTGGCTTCGAAGTGCGGCTACACCCCTCAATACAAGGGGCTGGAAGCCACCCACAAGAAGTACAAGGAACAGGGCTTCAGCGTGGTCGGGTTCCCTTGCAATGATTTCGGGAAGCAGGAGCCTGGCTCGGCCACGGAGATCAAGGAGTTCTGCTCCCTGACGTACAATGTCACCTTTCCGCTCATGGAGAAGGTTCACGTCAAGGGAGGCGAGCAGCATCCCATTTACGCGGCGTTGACCGGCAAGGAATCCCCGTTTCCGGGCGACGTGAAGTGGAACTTCGGAAAGTTCCTCCTCGGCAAGGATGGCAAGATCCTCAAGCGCTGGGATTCAGGCGTGGAGCCCACCTCCGAAGAGGTTTCCAAGGCCATCGAAGACGCCCTCAAGGCGAAGTGACTGTCTCGTCGAGTCGGTCGGCGGGGCTCATCAGAGAAGCCCCCGGGCTTCGATCTCGTCTTCGTCGAGGCCGAGGCAGTGCCCCAATTCGTGGAGGAAGGTAATCTTCACCTCCTCGCGGTAAACCTCCTCCTCCCCCTCGGCGAAGTCCCAGAGGTTCTCATAGAACAAGAGGATCTGTGGCGGCAGGGGAACCCCGGAGTCCAGGGGTTCTCCGAGGGCCTGCCCGGAGAACATGCCGAGGAGATCCGGTTCCCAGCCTTCCTCGATCAATTGGGGCCCGGGAGCCGGTTCGTAGATCACCGTCACGGTGGCCGCGAGCTCGGCCAGGTCGGCCGGGAGGGATTGGACCGTCGCAGAGACCACCGCCTGTGCTTCGCGGAGGAGCCATTTGGCCGTTGCGTCCATGGCGGTGAACATGCCTGCACCCGCCGTGTTCGGACAGAGGGAAGCCTGCATCGGAGTGCGAGTTGGTGCGGCCGTGACGAAACCATTTGCGGTTGGTCGAACTCGACGCTTGCACCGCTCGACTCCGCCGATAGGCTGCACGCCAGACTTCACAAGCATTATGCGCACCGGAATGAAGCATCTTTCCCTCCTCGTAGTTGTCGCCGCCCTTTCAGCGGGGTGTGCCAGTGCCGAGCGCAAGCTCGGGCGTGGGCTGACCAACCTTTCCGAGCCGCTCCGATGGGGTGAAATGAGCCGGGCGTACGAGCAGACTTACCTCTGGGATGGCCCGGATGCTGCCTACGGCCGGGGCACGATCAAGGGTATCAACCGGACCATCGGTCGCACCGTCGTTGGTGCCGTCGAAGTCCTGACCTTCCCGATCCCCTCGAAGCCCTACATCACGCCGGAAAACCCGGTGTACCCGGACACGTTCAAGCCCGGCATCCTCGATTCGAGCGCGGTGCGCACGGATGTGTCGCTCGGGTTCGATTCGACCGACGTGGCTCCAATGTTCCCTGGAAGCCGCTTCAAGATCTTCGAATAAGAGCCTTCATTCCTTTCGAACGCGCCAACTTCCGTTGGCGCGTTTTTCATTTCGACTGCCATGTCCCTGACACGACATTCGCCCTGCAAGGTCAACCTGCTGCTCAACATCCTTGGGCGGCGTCCGGACGGTTTTCACGATCTGGAGACGATCTTCCTGCCGGTTCCCCTCCACGACACGCTGATATTTGAGGTGGCGGGGGAGGGGGTTCAACTGACCTGCAGTCACCCGGAGCTTCCCGTGGACGCCACGAATCTCGTTCACAAGGCCGCCGTTCGATTCCTTGAAGCTGCCGGGATCCGGAGCGGAGTGCGCATCCATCTGGAGAAGCAGATCCCGATGGCGGCGGGATTGGGCGGTGGGAGCGGCAATGCCGCCCACACGCTCCTTGGGTTGAATGATCTTTTTGGGAACGTGCTCCCGGCCGAGATCATCGATGCCTTGGCGGCAGGCCTGGGCTCCGATGTGAACTTCTTCCTCCAGGACGGGCCAGCGCTGGCCGTTGGGCGCGGGGAGAAGGTGACACCATTGCCACCGTTCCATGCCTTGAAGGGGCGCGCGCTGTTTCTTCACCATCCGGGCTTTGGGATTTCGACGGCGTGGGCCTACCAGAATCTCGCGAGGTTCCCGGAGGCGCTGAACGGGCGTTCAGGGCGCGCGAAGGAGTTCGTGGCGGCGATGGAGTCGGAGTCGCTTCCGATCGCCCTGGCGGGGCTCTACAACTCGCTGGAGGCCCCTGCGCTGGAGAAATACCCGGTGCTGCGGATGTTCCAGGAGTTCCTGAAGGCCCGCGGCGCGGTTGGGACGCTCATGTCGGGGAGTGGATCCACGACCTTTGCGATTTTTCCCGATATGGGGCTGGCAAAGGCCGCAATTGGGCCGTTTGAGGCTGAATTTGGCGTGGCGGGATGGACCGAGGTGGTGGGCCTGTGAAGGGGGCGATGAAGAAAGTTTGGGGACTTCGCAAAAATCCCCCTTGCTCCCGACCTCTTTCTCCATAGACTGCGCGCTCCTTTTCGTAAGCAAGGAAGCTGATATGCGTCGTCCGAAGGGTATTAAGACCAAGAAGTCCGTGGCCAAGCGGTTCAAGATCACCGCTGGCGGCAAGGTGCTGACGCGCCATGCTGGCAAGCGCCATTTGTTGTCCGGCAAGAGTGCGAAGCGTCGTCGCGCCCTCGGGGAGGTGAAGGAGGTTCACCACACCGACGTTTACAAGATCAAGGCGAGCCTGCCGTTCTCGCATTGAGCGAGGACGGTTGGGGTCATCGCTGACCTCCCCCGCCACACCAACATAAAACTGATTTACTGCCATGCGTGTTACCAACGCCGTTGCCTCGCGTAAGCGTCGCAAAACAATGATCGAGCGCGCCTCCGGTTTCCGGATGCGTCGTTCCAAGCTGTATCGGTACGCCAAGGATGCCGTGTATCACGGCTTGGTGTATTCCTTCCGGGATCGGAAGACCAAGAAGCGCAACTACCGTGCCCTCTGGCAGGCCCGTATCAATGCGGCCGCCCGGTTGGCCGGTACGACCTACAGCCGCTTCATGGAAGGTCTGAAGGCCGCCAAGTGCTCGCTCGACCGCAAGGTCCTGGCCTACATCGCTGCCACGGATTCCGCCGCCTTCGGTGAGTTGCTGAAGGTTTCTGCGGAAGCTCTGAAGGCCAAGGCGGCGAAGGCCTGAGTCGATCGGGGCGACGCCTGGCGGTGGGATGTGCTGCATCCAGCCCCGGCATCGGCCATTCGATGAATGCAAGGCGGGCGACCTCTCTGGAGGCGCCCGCCTTTGCGTTTTGGGGTGAGGATGTGGGGCGGGAAGATTTCTACCGAAGGAACTGCCATGAGCGTGCTGGTCGAGTTGGAGGAAGTTAAGTCCGTGGCCCTGGCTTCATTTGGAGCCGCGGCCGATCTGCCGTCGCTGGATCAGGCGAAGGGCGCGGTGCTGGGTGCTGAAGGCCGATTCACGGTCCTGCTGAAGCAACTCGGCAGCCTGGCCAAGGAAGAGCGTCCGGCCGCCGGCAAGGCCCTGAATGCCGTGAAGCTCGAACTGGAAGCGGCGCTGGCCGCGCGCCGGTCCGAATTGGAATTGCGCGCCGCACTCCCCAAGGAGCCCACCGACTTCAGCCTTCCCGGCCGCCGTCGCGCCCAGGGCCGGCTGCATCCGCTGACCCAGATCACCGACGACATCGTCCGCGCCTTCCGCAAGCTGGGGTTCGCCGTCGCGGACGGACCCGAGATCGAGGACGAGTACCACTGCTTCGACGCCCTCAATACGCCGGCAGATCATCCGGCGCGGGACTCGCAGGACACGTTCTTCCTCGATGCCGCCTCGCGGCCGTTGCTGCGGACGCACACCAGTTCCGTGCAGATCCGGGTCATGGAGAAGGCACCGCCTCCGATCCGGATCGTGGTTCCGGGCCGCGTCTTCCGCCGGGACAACGCCGATGCCACCCACAACCCGACCTTCCATCAGATCGAAGGGTTGTATGTGGATCGCGGCGTGACCGTCGGAGACCTGAAGGGAACGGTCGAAGCCGTGTTCCGTGAAGTGCTGGGCAACGACGTGAAGCTGCGATTCCGACCGCATTACTTCAGCTACACCGAGCCGAGCCTCGAGATCGATTTCACCAACGCCCTCGTCCGGAAGCTGGGCAAGGAGTGGCTGGAGATCGCCGGGTGCGGAATGGTTCATCCGAAGGTGTTCGAGACCGTGGGATATGATCCCGAGGTCTGGAGCGGATGGGCGTTCGGATTCGG
>JAIXZE010000129.1 GCA_027489875.1 Verrucomicrobiales bacterium | reverse complement strand
TGATCGCGAAGGCGCGCGGTGGGGAGGAGCGTCCGTGAACGCGCTGCGTGTTGCGGCGGCGGTGTTGAACCAGACCCCGCTCGACTGGCGGCACAATCTGGACAATGTCCGTGGTGCCATTGTGGAGGCGCGGACGCTGGGCGTTGCGGTGCTATGTCTGCCGGAGCTGTGCCTGACGGGTTATGGCTGCGAGGATGCGTTTCACTCGATCAACACGCTGCGGCGGGCCTGGTCGTCCTTGTTGGAACTGCTGCCGGAAACGCACGGGATGGTGGTCACGTTCGGCCTTCCCGTCCTGCACCAGAACGCCGTCTTCAACTGCGCGGCCTTGGTGGCCGATGGGAAACTGGTGGGGCTCGTGGCCAAGCGGCATCTCGCGGGCGACGGCATCCATTACGAGCCGCGGTGGTTCAAGGCGTGGCCGTCCGGTGTGGTGGACACGCACCCGATGCCCGATGGCGGTACGGTTCCCATCGGCGACCTGTTCTTCGATGTGGGTGGCGTGCGTTTTGGTTTCGAGATCTGCGAGGATGCCTGGGTGGCGAATCGTCCCGGCGCGGCGCTGGCCGGATTCGGCGTGGATTTCATCCTGAATCCAAGCGCGAGCCACTTTGCCTTCGGCAAGATCGAGGTGCGGAAGCGTTTCGTGTTGGAGGGGTCGCGTGCGTTCGGCGTGACCTATCTGTACGCCAACCTGCTGGGCAATGAAGCGGGCCGCGCCATCTACGACGGTGGGGCGTTGATCGCTTCCGGAGGCACGCTGGTGGCGACGGGACCGAGGTTCAGCTTCCGGGATCGATGTCTCACCACGGCCGTCATTGATCTGGACGCGACCCGCATGGGGCAGGCCCGCACCGCGAGTTTTCGTCCGGATCTGGTCGGGGACAATGGGGCCTGCGTGAAGACGGCTTTCGCGTGGGCGGATGCGGAGTTGGACTACGGGGCGCATCTCGACACCGGCCCTACACGGGACGGGGTGGCGACGTCCTCGTCGCCGTTCCAAAGCCTTTCACGAGGCGATGAAGACATCGCCGCCCCGAAACCTTTCCGGCACGGGGAAGTGTCACGATGCACCCCGGACGACGGGGCGAACCTGGGCACCGGTGCCGCAGTCTCCTGGGAGCAGGGAAGGTTCGTGAAGGAAGAGGAGTTCACCCGCGCGGAGGCGTTGGCGCTCTTCGACTACCTGCGAAAGGCCAGGGCGGGCGGCTTCACCCTTTCGCTGAGCGGCGGGGCTGATTCGGCGGCGGTCGCTGTGCTTGTGCGGCAGGCGTTCGCCAGCGCGTTGGCCGAACTCGGCCCGGAAGAAGTGGGACGGAAGCTCGCGCATCTCCGCCGATTACCGGGATCGTTGGATGAACGGACGCTCACCGGCCTGTTGCTGACCACGGCGTATCAGTCCACGGAGAACAGCGGATCCGTGACCCGCGATGCGGCCCGGGCCGTTGCGGAGGCGGTGGGCGCACGCCATCTGGAACTGGATGTCACGTCCATCCACCGCGGTTACCTCGACAGGGTCGAACGGGCTGTGGGTCGGCCGTTGGATTGGGCCACGGACGACATCGCGTTGCAGAACATCCAGGCCCGTGTCCGTTCTCCCGGCATCTGGATGCTCGCGAATCTCTCGGGCTCGCTGCTCCTCTCCACCAGCAATCGCAGTGAAGCCGCCGTGGGTTATGCCACCATGGACGGTGATACCAGCGGTGGCCTCAGTCCCATTGCCGGCATCGACAAGAATTTCCTGCGTCATTGGTTGCGCTGGATGGAGGCCACCGGTCCTGACGGCTTCGGCCCCATTCCCGCACTCGCTGTGGTCAATCGCCAGGCTCCGACTGCCGAACTACGTCCGCCTGGTGCGTATCAGACCGATGAAGACGACCTGATGCCCTACGATCTGCTGGACGCGGTCGAGCGTGCCGCCATCCGCGACAAACGCGCTCCGGTCGAGGTCTGGCAGTTGATGCGGCCACTGTTTCCGCAGTATGCGCCGGGCCGGCTCGCGGTCTGGGTTGAACGTTTTTTCCGGCTGTGGTCCCGCAACCAGTGGAAGCGCGAGCGCTACGCCCCGAGCTTCCATCTCGACGACGAGAACCTCGACCCGAAGACCTGGTGCCGATGGCCGATCCTCAGCGGCGGTTTCGAGGTGGAGTTGGAGGAACTACGCCGCGGCGCCGGATCGGTTCCAACGTGAAGCCGGGCAAACCATCTTCCCATGACACCCAAACAACTCGTCTCCCACAGCAAGTTCCTCAGCCTCGTGCTGCGGCACGAGCCCGAGACCATTGGAATCACACTGGATTCAGCCGGCTGGATCGCCGTGGAAGACCTGCTCGCGGCGCTGGCCGCGCATGGCCGGGCTCTGACCCGGTCCGACCTCGAAGAGATCGTCCGCACCAGCGACAAGCAGCGCTTCGCCCTCTGCCCCGACGGACATCGCATCCGCGCCAACCAAGGACATTCGATTGAGGTCGAGTTGGGCCATGCTCCGGCGGTTCCGCCCGAACTTCTCTACCACGGCACCGCCGCCCAGTTCCTTCCCGCCATCCGCGAACGGGGTCTCTGCAAGATGCAGCGTCATCATGTCCATCTCTCCGCCGAGACGGAGATAACGTTGAAGGTTGGTGCCCGTCGTGGTCGCCCGGTCCTCCTGATCATCCGCGCCGGCGACATGCATCGCGCGGGCCATGCCTTCTTCCTGACGCCCAACCAGGTCTGGCTCACCGACCAAGTGCCGCCGGAGTTCATCGAATTTCCAAACTGATCCTCTGCGATGATCGATCGATCTCAACGGATTCATGGTCTACTGCTCGGCGGTGCCATGGGCGATTCGTTGGGGCTGCCTATGGAAGGGCTTTCCCGGGGCCGCCAGCAGAAGTGGTGGCCCGGCGCATTGCAGCATCGATTCCTGTTGGCTCGCGGCATGATCAGCGACGACACCGAGCATGCCATCAACCACACGGTGCCCGTGGCCCTTTTTGCCTGGTTGCGGAATCGCGGGGATTTCACCGCAGCGGTGGCGGGGTCCATCCGTTGCGGCGGTGACACCGATACGGTTGCCGCCATCGTCGGTTCCTTGGCCGGATGCGAGGTCGGTGTGGACGGCATCCCGGTTGATTGGCGCGAGGGCTTGGTGGATTGGCCACGTTCGCCCCGGTTGTTGGGGCGGTTGGCTGTGGAACTGGGATCTTCGGGCGGAAAGCCCGTGCGGTGGTTCTGGCCGGGAGTGCTGCCGCGAAATCTATTCTTCCTCGCCGTGGTTTTGGGCCATGGGTTCCGTCGATTGCTGCCGCCTTATTGAAGACCAACATGAACCCTGAAGTGATCCTCCTGCTGGAAGACAACGATGAACGTATCGCTGCGTTTCGGACGGTAGTGTCCCAGATGGAGCCGGGTATCGAACTGCATCAGTGGAGCGATGCTCACGCGTCAGATCCATGACGGGGTTTCCTGGATCGATGCGGCCGGACGAGCCTTCGATGGTACGGGTTCACTAGGGAACGGCGCTGCGATGCGCGTGGCTCCGCTGGGTGCGTATTTCGCGGGCGACAAAGCACGCCTCGTAGCCGAAGCGATCGCATCAGCCGAGGTGACACATGCCCATCCTGAAGGCAAAGCGGGTGCCGTCGCCGTGGCCGTTGCGGCGGGTTGGGTGACCGCGCGGAGCAATCCTGCCCCAGCTTCAACCGAACTTCTCGAAGCTGCCTACGCACTCACACCGGACGGTGAGACTCGCCGTGGAATTGCCGCGGCCATGCGTGTTCCATTTGTGGCATCCCCAGCACATGCCGCCAGGGTGCTGGGTAATGGCAGCCGGATCAGCGCTCCGGACACCGTTCCCGTCTGCCTCTGGCTGGCCGCCCGGCATATCGATGACTATCGCGAGGCCCTCTGGGCCACGGTGGGAATCGCCGGAGACATCGACACGAACTGTGCCATCGTGGGCGGGATCGTCGCGTTGGCTGTTGGCCGAAGAGGAATCCCTTCCGAATGGTTGGAGGCTCGCGAATCCATCCCGCTTCGGAGGGTCGACTGATTGGGGCGGGTTTCACTTCCAGCGAAGGCTGTGTCGCCACTGCACGGATTGGTCCATGGAGCCCCAACCTCGAATGGGGCGGCGATGTCCTCATCGCCATGGAAACGGCTTGGGAACGGCGACGAGGACGTCGCCTCCCCGTTCCAAGTGGGAGTGGGTTCAGGATGCGCCCAGCTCGAAATCCATCCCGTGCAGGTTCCCCACCGGCACCATTCCGGTCCGACACGGTGAGGAATGACGAGGAGCCCGATCGGCTACCCTTTTCGCACGCGTCCGTATCGGGATCGGTATCGGGATCGGAATCGAGAACGAAGGGAAGAATGCGGTTCGAACTCGAACTCGATCCCGATCCCGATCCTCCAGCGGTTCGAGGCATCCATGCTGGAGTCCTTCGTGAGCACGCGGTGCGTGAGGGGGGGAGGGGTTGCAGCCTGAGGGTCGTCCGGGGACACTCTGGCCATGAGCACAATGACACGGCGTGAAGCGGTGGCGGCGATGGCGGGAACGGTTGGCGTGGTGGGGATGGCAACGCTTCCCGCGACGGCGCTCGGAGCGGAGAAGAAGCTTTGGGCGACGTCCTTCCTCGGCAAGAAGGGCCCCACCCTCGAGGTGGAGAAGTGGATGGGCACCGAACCCAAGCGGGAGGGGCGCTGGATCCTCATCGATTTCTGGGCGACGTGGTG
>JAIXZE010000082.1 GCA_027489875.1 Verrucomicrobiales bacterium | reverse complement strand
TACTCGGCGGTGCGTTGCCAGCGTTGCTCGGCAACAACCGGATCCGGAACCATGTGCGTGAAGCCCGGAAGAGGCAGGACATCGAAGGGGCGTCCGGCACGGAGCAGGGCGTCCGTGAGGCGCAGCGTGTGACGGAAGAAGACGTTGTCGTCGCGGGTTCCGTGGATGAGGAGCAGTGGGCGCTGAAGGTCGGAGGCCCAGGGCAGGCAGGAACTTTCCCGGTAGGCAGCGTCGGCTTCCGGCCCTGGGGGCACGCCCATGTAACGTTCGGTGTAGTGGGTGTCGTAATCCTCCCAGTCGGTCACCGGTGCCCCCGCCACCGCCGCCTTGAAGAGGTCGGGCCGCCGCAGGACGGCATATGCACTGAGGTATCCGCCGAAGCTCCAGCCGGTGATGCCAACACGGTTGGCGTCCATCTCGGGAACCGTTGCGGCGAGTGCGAGGAGCGCGGCGGATTGTTCGGCCAGCGGGACGGGTCCCAGCTTTCCAAAGATGGCCCGTTCCCAATCGCGGCCACGTCCGGGCGTCCCGCGACCGTCCATGGCGACGACGATGAACCCCTGGTCCGCGAGCCATTGATCGGTGAGGGACGTGGCCAGGTTTTGGCGGACAACCTGCGAATGCGGCCCACCGTAGACGCTGGCGATGACCGGGTACTTGCGGCCCGGAACGAAAGCGGTGGGACGGACGATCTTCGCGTTCCAGCCGTCGCCATCGCCGACATGCACGTACGTGGCGTTGACAGGGCGGGAGGGTTCCTCGGCGATGGACGGGAGTTCGGCGGGATTGCCGCCCGCGGCCTGATGGACGGTGGTGCGCGCCAGTTGTGTCGGAGTGGCGGTGGTGATCGTCCAAGCGGACCCGTTCCGTGCAACCGTCGCTGTGTGTAGACCCTTCGTCTGGGTGTGTCGGGTGGGGGTACCCCCCTGGATGGGAGCGCTCCAGACGTGTTGCTGGGTGGGGTCGTCCGTGGCGTGGAACCACACGGTTCCGTGGCTTTCGTCCCACTGGATGAAGCTCTGCCAGCCGAGGTGTCCCGGGACCAGGACCCGGTCCGGGGATCCGTCGGCGTGGCGGACTTCCAACTCCCAGCGACCCGAACGTTCGGTGGTCCAGAGGAACCGGCGGCCGTTCTCGATCCAACGCGGCGAGGAATGATCCAGGTTGACCCACGCGGCGTCCGACTCGGTGAGCAGTGGTGACGTGCGGCCGGATTTCGGGTCGACGCGATGAACGACGAGGGAGCGTTGGTCGCGTGATTGGACCGACAGGGTCAGTCCACCGGCCGCGTGCCATTGGACACGGGCGAGGTACGGGTGGGTCTGGGTGTCCCATTGGATCCAGCGGGTTCGGCCACCGCGGATTCCCGTGATGCCCAGGCGAACGACGACGTTGGATTTCCCGGGGCGCGGGTAGAACTGGGGTGCCGCGGGCCGGCCGGGTTGGTAGGGATCGGTGACGTGCCAGACCTCCACGCCGCGGTGGTCGGCTTCCTCGAAGACGATCTGGCTTCCATCCGGCGACCACCACCATCCGGTCGAACGATCCATTTCCTCCTGAGCCACGAACTCCGCCTCGCCGTGGGTCACTTCGGCGCTGCCTCCGCGGGTGACCCGCGACTCGCGCCCGCCGTCGATGGGAACGGTCCAGACGTCATGGTCGCGGACGTAGGCCACTCGGGATCCGTCGGGGGAGAGCTTGGGATCGGTGATGCCCGGTCCCGTGGGGAGCCTGCGGGATTCGCCGGTCTTCCATTCGACCCAGTAGAGTTGGCCGGAGAGCGGGACCAGGAGGTGGCGGCCGTCACGGGAAAGCTCGAAGGAAACAAGGCCGCCGGCCGTGATGCGCTGGCGTTCGCGCCGTGCCTTTTCTTCTGGCGAGAGATCCTCGACGGCTCCACCGAGGATCCGGTCGGCGTTCAGGACCTCCTTCGTGGTGCCGGACGCGAGGTCGAAGGCGAAGAGGGACTGGCGCGGGGACCTGGGTTCGGCGCGGAGGAAGAGGACGGTGGCACCGTCCGGGGTGAAGGTGGGGCGCGTGGGGCGGCCCAGCTGGAAGTTTCGGGTGGCTGAAATGGTCCGGAGCCATGGATCGCCGGACGTCTGGGCTTCGGCCCACAGGTTGCCGGAGGCGAACGCCACAGCCAGTGTCCGCAAAAGTTGGGAAGTCCACCAACGGATCGACATGCCTCCAGTTTGGGACAGCGGCCGGTTGGAGGGAAGGATGCGGATGTGCCGGGTGGGAAATAGGCGCATCTTGACACTGCCCCACAGGCAACGGGGTGGTGACGTCCTCGTCGCCGTTCCAAAGCCATTCCCATGGCGATGAGGACATCGCCGCTTCGAACCCTTTCCAAAAGGGGGCAGTCTCAAGATGCACCCCGCGGGAATTCAGTGGGTGCCGGGAAGCGGCGGCGCGACCGCAATCGGGGAAATCACCCGATCCGGAACGAGAGGCGTTGGACGACGGTCTTGCCCACGGCGAGTTGGAGTCGTTCGAGGATCTCGCGCTGGCGATACCGGACGATCTCGGAGAGCCAGACGCTGGAGTCGACGGAGATGAACACCGTCCCCTTGGCGAGGGACGTGGGCTGGGCGTGGGCGGTGATCAGGGGGTCGATCGTGCGCTTCCAGACCTCGACGATCTGGGATTCGGACTGGCGCTGGTCGAGGCGGAGGCGGCCGAGGACGTTGGGCAGGATTTCGGACAGGGCCTTGTCCGCGCGGCGTTGGGCGGCTTCGAGGGGGCGCAGGTCAATGCCGCGCCAAGCGGAGAGCGTCTGGGCGCGGGCTTCGACGCTGGCGCGCGCGGCTTTCTGTCGTTCGCCGGGCGTCGGCAGCGGGGCTGGGGAAGTGTCCTTTGGAGGCGCCTCCATGAGGTGAGGGTGCTGGGGATGGGCGGGGGTGCCAAGAAGTTACCGGGAGAGCTCCCGGTTTGGAGTCTCAAGAGGATAGCGGGGTTGGAGGCCGGGTGCCCTCACCCGGCGGTTTCGATGGTTCCGCCGCGTGGGGGCTCGCGGCCTACAGCGTGAGTTCCCAGATGCCAGAACTGGAATCTGGCAACTGGGAACGGGGAACTGGAAGTCCGGGAAAAATCGCCTCGCCCGCCGGAAGTCTCTTTGGCAAGGTTGCCCAATCATGCGTTGGCTGAGGCAGTTGGCAGCGGTTTGCCTTTTGGGATGGGTGATGGCGCTGGGACTTTCCGGTGCGGATTACCGATTGATTGATGGGACGTCCATGTCCGGCGAGATCATCTCGGCGGACAAGGATGCCTTCGTGTTGCGCCTGGAGGGTGGCGGATATTCCGCCCGCACCGACTGGGGCAAGCTGACCGACGAATCGCTGCTGGCGATGTCGAAGCATCCGAAGGCGGCCAAGTTCGTGGAGCCCTATGTCACCCTGCCGACCGCTGAGGAAGTGCGGCGGGAACGCCCGGCCATCAAGATCGTGGAGCCGCAGCGGGTGACGAACCCGGGCGGGCCGAAGGGTGCGCTGAACGCGGTGCTGACGCCCGGCGGGTTGTTTTTCCTGGGGCTGATGTATCTGGCGAACATCTTCTTTGGTTTCGAGGTCGCCCGCTATCGGTGGCGTTCGCCGGTTCTGGTCTGTGGCGCCTCGGCGGTCCTTCCGATCATTGGACCGTTGATCTTCCTGGCGATGCCCAAGTGGGTTCCGCCCGAGGAAGTCAACGCCACGGCCGAGGCCATGCAGGCCCAGACGCTGACAGTTGCGGATTCGGGTCCCTCCCTCGTGCAGCAGATGGGATTGCGGACCGGGGGTGGTGAGGGCAAGGGACGCCCGAGCGATGAGCTTCCCCGGACGTTCCGGAAAGGCGAGTTCACCTTCAACCGCCGGTTCTTCGAGACCCAGTTCGAGCAGTTCCTTCCTTCCGCCTCTCCGGAGGCGGCCGCCGGTGTGGTCATGGACGTGACGACGCCTGCCGGACATCTGGTGGCGAACAAGATCAACCGCATGAATGCCACCGAGGTCATCGTGCAGGTTGTCGGTGGGGAGGAATCGCCCCTCGAATACGGGTCCATCCTCGAGATCACGCTCCGCCAGTCCTGAGCGCATCCCCTTCCGATGGCTGGCATGAACCAGAAATACCGCGCGATCCTGCTGTTCGGCGCACCCGGCGCCGGCAAGGGCACCCAGGGCAAGATCCTGGGGCAGATCCCCAACTTCGTGCACTTTTCGTGCGGCGATGCGTTCCGGAACCTGCGCGTGGACTCGCCGCTGGGGCGGGTCTTCGTGGAGTACGCCTCGAAGGGGCAGTTGGTGCCGGACGAGCCGACGATCCAGCTCTGGCTGTCCTCGATCCTCGGGATGATCGCGGTGGGTCGGTTCAACCCGGAGGCGGATACGCTTCTGTTGGATGGAATTCCCCGCAATCCCCGGCAGGTGGAGTTGATGTCCGACCTCGTGGAGGTGAAGGCGATCTTCAACCTGTTCTGTCCGCAGGTGGACAAGCTGGTGTCCCGGTTGCAGCGCCGTGCGCTCAAGGAGAACCGGTTGGATGACGCGAATGTCGAGGTCATCCGCGCCCGACTGGAGACCTACAAGCGCGACACGCGGGCCGTGTTGGACTGCTACCCGGAGCAGATCATCCACCAGATCGATTCGACGCAGGAGCCGATGCAGGTGTTGCTCGACATCCTGAAGATCGTGGTCCGCATTCCGAAACCCGCGATCAGTGATGGTCGGACGGTGTTTTCGCCGGCGACGCCGGAGATTCCGCAAATTCCTGGTCTACCAGGGACTGGCGTCTGAATTTTCCGTTCCGTGCCTGAAGTCCGGGCGCGGGCGAAGGTCACGGCCGGCTTCCTTCACCCACGATATTCCATGCGCATCGTCTTCATGGGGACGCCGGATCTGGCCCGCGTTGTCCTGTCACGGATCGTTTCGAGTGGGTTGGGTGAGGTGGTTGGGGTCGTGGCGCAGCCGGACCGGCCGGTGGGAAGGCATCTGGAACTGACCCCGCCGCCGGTGAAGGTCGAGGCGCTTTTGCATGGGTTGCCCGTGTTGCAACCGGCGAAGGCCCGTGAGCCTCAGTTCCTCGAACAACTTCGAGCCTGGCAACCGGATGTGATCGTGGTGGCGGCCTATGGCCAGATCCTGCCGCAGGCATTGTTGGACATTCCCCGCCACGGTTGCCTCAACGTCCACACCTCGCTGTTGCCGCGATGGCGCGGGGCCGCACCCATCCAATGGGCCATCGCCGAGGGCGATGCGGAGTCCGGGGTCTGCCTGATGCGGATGGAGGCGGGTCTCGATACGGGACCCGTCGTGGCCACCCTGCGGACTCCCATCACCGACGCGGATACGGGCCGGACATTGCACGATCGCCTCGCGGAACTGGGGGGACGGATCGTGGTGGAATCGCTGCCGGCTTACGTGCGCGGTGAATTGATTCCCGTGACCCAGCCAACGGAGGGCGTCACCTACGCCCGGAAGATATCGCGGGAGGATGGTCGGCTCGACTGGGCGATGCCGGCGCGGGTGTTGTGGCGACGGTTACGCGCCTTTGATCCATGGCCGGGCGGGTTCTGCTTCGTGCCGGCGTCGGGCACAGCCGCCCGCAAGCTTCTCAAGGTCCACGTTGCCCAACCGGTCGATGGGGTCAGCGGCGAGCCTGGTACCGTGGTCTCCGCAGGGAAGGACGGATTGGTCGTGGCGTGCGGCGAGGGAGCACTGCGGTTGGAGGAGGTGCAGGTGGAAGGCAGCCGTCGCGTCAGCGCTGCGGCGTTCCTCGCGGGGCATGCGGTGACCCGGTTCGAATAGGGCGGGTTGGGACCGCTGGCGCAGGCTCAGGCCGTGCGCGTCAGGATGCCTTCCCAGTCCTTCCACACGGGCTCGTATCCGAGGCGACGCAGGAGGCTGGCGATTTCGGCAGGGGAACGATTGTCCGCGATCTCGAACTGTCCGGTGGCGTTCGTGGCACGACCGGCTTCGGGAATGAGGGCAGGATTGTCGGCGGCGAGTTCGAGGATCCGGCCGCGGACGGTCTGGTGGACCTTCTCGTTTCCGGCACCGGTGTAGCCACCGGGTTCGGTGTGGCTGCCGGCACTCGCGTGGGTGATGCCCAAGGGGAACAAACCGTCGCGAAGACGGGCGGGTTCCCGGGTGGAAAGCACCAGTCCGGCGTCCGGAAGGAAAAGGCGCAGGGCGGCGACGAGTTGGACGAGTTCGCGGTCGGCGAGGTGGGTGAGCGGTTGGAATTCGCCTGCACAGGGACGCAGGCGTGGCAACGAGAGGGTCAGCATTGCCTTCCAGCAATGGCGGAGCAGGTAGGCCGCGTGGGCAGCGAGGGAAAGGGCTTCGATCCGCCAGTCGGAAATTCCGTATAGTGCGCCGATGCCCAACCGACGGAATCCGGCGGCGTAGGCCCGCTCTGGGCATTCGAGGCGCCAGTCAAAGTTGCGCTTGGGTCCGGCCGTGTGCATCCGGCCGTAGAGTTCGCGGTCGTAGGTTTCCTGGTAGACCACCAGTCCCTCGGCACCGGCTTGCACGATCGGGACGTATTCGTCGGTCTCCATGGGACCGACTTCGAGGGAGATCGAGGGAATGGTCTCGGCGAGCGCACGGGTGCAGTCGGCGAGGTAACCGTTCGACACGAACTTCGGGTGTTCGCCGGCGACGACGAGAATGTTGCGGAAACCCTGTTCGGCGAGGGCGCGCGCCTCCCGCCGGACCTCATCGAGGGACAGCGTGACGCGCAGGATGGCGTTGTCGCGCGAGAAGCCGCAGTACGAGCAGTTGTTGATGCACTCGTTGCTGACGTACAGCGGGGCGAAGAGGCGGATGACCTTGCCGAACCGCTGACGGGTCAGGGCCTGGGAGCGGGCGCAGAGGGGTTCCAGCAGTTCCGCAGCGGCGGGGGAAAGCAGGGCGGCGAAGTCGGACAGGGAACGCGGTCCCTGCGCGAGGATGGAACGGACATCGGCCGTGCTGGCCTGGGTGGCACGGCGCAGCAGGGGACCGAGCGGCAACTGATTGAACTCACCGACGAAACTCATCTGGGCGAAAGCCTACCATCGGTCAGCGGCTGGCTCCACCGTGGAGAATCCGAAAGCCGCGGGGGGAGTTCCCAGTTTCCAGATCCCAGAAGGACCGAGCAGCCTGCTTGGCACGTCCTGGGTGAAGGTTGTCACGGCAGGTGCCGCCACCTTGAAGTCCATCGCCGTGCCTGGGGTACGCCGGAGGCGTTGAAGCGGGTAGCCCGGGGTGCGAAGCGACCCCGGGACCTGGGCCACCAAGATGTCACCTACCCCGGCAGGGGTTGCAGACTCCCGGATCTTCGCTCCCCTCGGGGTGCGGATTCCATTTCGACCCGCCATTCCCCGGGTGCGTGCTTCGCACGACCCGGGGCTATCGGCTGCAACGCCTCCGTGTCACGTCCTGATCCAAAGTTGTCACCGCAGGTCTCTGACACCTGAAG
>JAIXZE010000247.1 GCA_027489875.1 Verrucomicrobiales bacterium | reverse complement strand
CTCGGCTGCCTTCTCGCCGTCTACATTTCCCGCCCCCGGTCCGTGCCCCGGTCCCACTGGCCCCACCAGGCCTACGCTGCGCTGGGAGCCCTCATGATTGTGCTGTCGTTCGTGTTCGTGGGAAGGAATGGAGCCTTCCCAGCACCCAACGGCCTCCTCCCAACCCTGGGCACCGTGCTTATCCTTGCGTTCGCCTCCCGGGAGACCATTACCGGACGCTTTCTGGCGTCTCCCCCGATGGTGTACGTCGGGCGCCTGTCCTACTCCTGGTACCTCACCCACTGGCCAGCCATCCTCTTCCTGCGTCCGGTCGGAATCGAATCCCCCTGGATCCAGGGCCTCGTCGGACTCGCCCTCGGCATGATCTGCCATCACTGGATCGAACGTCCCACCCGCACCATGCCGGAATCCCGGGTCCTGACGCGCATTCTCCTGCCCACGCTTGCCATCGGCGGGTTCGCGGTCCTGCTTCCCCAACTGGGTCTTCGCACCGTCCCGGCAACCCAACGGCCGACCCATTGGTGTGACTGCGACCTGCAGCCCCGAAAGCCATCCAAGGTATCCAAGTCCGGATGCGTGGAGTCGGGGCTTGTTGGGGACGCCTCCACCGGCTTGCGCCGGGCCCAGCCCATTCCGGGCCCGCTCCAGGCCCTGATCCTGGGTGACTCCCACGCGAAGGCGTGGATGCCGGGCCTCGATGCAGCGCTTGGAGGGTTGGGCTGGCACTACGTCGCGTTTCCAGCAGTCGCTGCCTCCCCGTTCTTCGTCCCGGAGAACTCCAAGGCGCATCGGTACGGACACACGCCATTGTGGCCTTCCAATACCCGACAGGAATTTGACCGGCACCGCAGACGTTTCATTGCCTCCAACACCGTCCCGCTGGTGATCGTGTGCGCTCGTTGGTCGAATTATCTCAACTGGACCCAGGAGGAATTCGATCGGGACTTCGAGGAACTGCTCCGGACATTCCCCGCCTCACAGATGCTCGTCATCGGGCAACCGCCGGAACTGCCCTTCGCCAGTTCCGGATTCTCCACGGGCCCCATCGATCTCGGTCCCTTCACCTCATTCCGGGAACGGGCAACGGCCCGTGAAGGCCGTGCGCAAATCCATGCGCGGATCCGTGAGATCACCCGGCGACATCCACGCGTCCGGTTCCTCGATACCGAGTCACACTTCATCCAGGACGGAGTCATCCGCCCCTTCAGGGAGGGTCAGGTCCTCTATCGCGACGATGATCACCTCAGCGTCGAGGGTGCCCTGCTCCTGACTTCCACCTTTCGGGAAGCATTGTTGCAGTCTCTCAAGCCTTCCCCGCCTCCCACACCATGATCGATTCGCAAACCGCCAACCCCGCACTCTGGCTCCGCACCCGATCCGTCCTTGAGTCCGGTCGGACCCAGGGCCTCCACTCCGGTGCACAGGTCGCCATCGCCTTTCAGGGTCGGATGCATTCCTTCGCCATCGGCGAATCTGCGCCAGGTCTCCCCATGCACGCCGGTTGCATCGGCCCCTGGCTCTCCTCAGGCAAACCACTGACCGCCGTCGCCATCGCCCGCTTCGTCGAGGGCAACAAACTCGATTGGGACGATCCCGTTTCCCATTGGATCCCGGAATTCGGTGGAGGCGGCAAGGATGCCATCACCCTGCGTCATCTCCTGACCCATACCGGCGGGTTCCGCGATGCCGACCGCACGGATCCGGCCCTTGGGTGGGAAGACTGCGTCGCTGCCGCGTGCGCATCACCGATGGAACCCGACTGGATCCCGGGCGAAACCGCCGGGTACCACGCGAATGGTTCGTGGTTCATCCTTGGCGAGATCCTTCAGCGGGTCAGCGGCCAGCGGTTCACCGACATCCTTCAGAAAGAGGTGATCGAACCACTGCAACTGGGACCTGGGTGGTTCGGGGTCGATCCCAGCCAACACGCCCAACTGGCCAGTGACTGGGTCGTGATGGATAGGACGGGCCGTTCCGGCCGGACGCCAGATCCCGTCCTCAATCATCCCGTCGTCGTCTCCCGATGCCGGCCAGGATCAGGGCTGCGCACGTCGGCGACCTTCCTGTGTCGGTTCTACTCGGCGCTGCTATGTCCTCCCGCAGGTTGGTTGTCGGAAGCAACACGGCGTACGCTCCTCCAACCGCAGCGCGTCGGGAAATTCGACCGGACCTTCATGGCACCGATCGACCTCGGACTGGGATTCATCCTGCCCACCCCACAACCCAACGGCCTGACGATGCCTTACGGCTACGGACCGCACGCCAGCGCGCGGTCCTTCGGCCACAGCGGCAACCAGAGCTCGTGCGCCTTCGCCGATCCGGACCGCGGCCTGTCGGTCGCCTGGATCACCAACGGAATGCCGGGCGAACCCCAACACCAACGTCGCCAGCAGGCCATCAACACGGCCATCTACGAGGACCTCACTTCCCAATCCGGTACAGATGCCCCGCCGTACGGATGAACAACGCCCCATCGTCGACCGCATAGGAGGCCAACGTCCGTTCCCCGAGGTCGTTCTTTGCCAGCACCTCAAATGTCCGCCCCGGCTTCACCACGAAGCCCACACCCGACTCGTTCTGGAAATACAGCCGACCGTCCGCGTACACGACGGACGCCGAGAAATCCCCACCGAGACGTTCGCTCCAGACCACGGTTCCCGTCTTCGTCTCCACTGCGCTGGCAATCCCTCCATCCGAGACGCAGTACAACAGGTCCCCGACCACCACCATCGATGGCACAAGCGGCACACCCTTGGCCAGCGTCCACGCCACATGGGTGTCGGTCACATCCCCCGTACCCCCTGTCCGGATGGCGTACAACACCGCACGTTCATACGCGCTCGCCAGAAAGAGCATGCCATCCGCCAGCACTGGCCGCGGCACCACCGAATACCCATTGCCATAGCGCACGCGCCACAACTCCGCGCCGGTCTTGGGATCGTACGCACAGACCGCACCGCTTCCCGCACTGATCACCTGCCGCTTGCCTGCTTCGCCCATGACCAATGGCGTTGAGAACGAGAACTTCCACTTCGCCGTTGTCACACGCGGCGTTTCCCAGCGTACCTTTCCGTCCTTGGCGTCCAAGGCCACGACGCGTGGATCCTTCTCGCCATCGACCCCGAACACCAGCAACCCATCCACCAATACCGGCGATCCAGCATTTCCATGCATCGGGGCGTACTGGATCGAATTCTGGCGCCACACCACAGCGCCCTTCAGATCCAGTGCGGCGGTCCCGTGATGTCCGAAGTGAACGAAGAGCCGATCCTGCGTCACGATCGGAGTCGGGCTCGCATGACTGTTCTTCGCATGAATCGAGGGACCCTTGACCGCCAACTCGAAAACCACCGTATCCCACAAGGGCTTCCCCTTGGCAGCATCCAACGCCAGTACTTTCAAAACCAAGCCCCCCGAATCCGTCTCCAACGCAGTCGTCAGGTAAATCCGGCCATCCCGCAACACCGGCGAAGACCACCCGGCCCCCGGCACGGCTTGCTTCCAAACGACATTCTCCGTGGGACTCCAACGCACCGGCACGTCCTTCGCGGTCGAAATACCCATCGCGGTCGGCCCACGGAACTCCGGCCATTCTCCGGCCGAAGCGTCCCCCACCGGAAGCAGCACAGCCACCGCAAGCAGCGCCCCGACCGCAAACAATGCCCCCATCACGCACACGTTCCATCCCGAGAGTCTTCGATCACCCACCATCCTACCATCCTGTCAAAGCTCACTAAGAATGTCCCCTTCCGAACTCACGTAAACCATCCCCTTCCTCCTCCCACTAAGCCGTGTCCATGCAGTAGAAATCTCGCGCAAAAGGGCAGAGACGCAGAGAGCGAGAGGGAATCTGAAGCTCGGGCCACGGTGAACGGGATCACCGTTGGGTGACTCGATGACGCTGATTGAAAGACTCACTTCCTCTGCGTCTCCGCATCTCTGCGCGAGTCATTCTTGGACATCCAACCGCATGGAGACGGCTAAGAGGACCTCACTTCCCAATACGGTAGAGGTTCCCCGCAGTGCGGATGAACAACGCCCCATCGTCGACCGCATAGGACGCCAACGTCCGTTCCCCGAGGTCGTTCTTTGCCAGCACCTCAAATGTCCGCCCCGGCTTCACCACGAAGCCCACGCCCACCTCGTTCTGGTAGTACAGCCGCCCGTCCGCGTACACGATCGAGGCCGAGAAATCCCCACCGAGGCGCTCGCTCCAGACCACCGTGCCCGTCTTCGTCTCCACCGCGCTCGCGATGCCTGAATCCGAGACGCAGTACAACAGGTCGCCGACCACCACCATCGACGGCGTGTTCGGCGCGCCCTTCGCCAGCGTCCACGCCACGTGCGTGTCGGTCACGTCCCCCATGCCACCCGTGCGGATGGCGTGCAGCACCGGCCGATCATACCCGCTCGCGAGAAAAAGCATCCCATCAGCCAACACCGGCCGCGGCACCACCGAGTACCCCTCGCCATATCGGACGCGCCACAACTCCGTGCCCGTCTTGGGATCATAGGCGCACACCGCACCACTGCCCGGACTGATCACCTGCCGTTTCCCGGATTCGCCCACCACCAACGGCGTCGAGAACGAGAACTTCCTCTTGGCTGGTGTCACACGCGGTGTTTCCCAGCGTATCTTTCCGTCCGCGGCATCCAGGGCCACGACCCGCGGATCCTTTTCCCCGTCGACCCCGAACACCAGCAACCCATCCACGAGCGCGGGCGATCCACCATTGCCATGGACCGGCGTGTACTGGATCGCATTCTGACGCCACACAACCCCGCCCTTCAGGTCCAACGCCGCGGTGCCGTGGTGGCCGAAGTGCACGAAGATCCGGTCCGCAGTGACGATGGGTGTGGGACTGGCCTGACCATTCTTGGAATGGATCGAAGGTCCCTTCACCGGCGACTCGAAGACCACCGTATCCCACAAGGGCGTTCCCTTCCGCGCATCCAGAGCCAGCACCTTCAGAACGAGACCTCCAGAGTCCGTCTCCACCGCCGTTGTCAGGTAGATGCGACCATCCCGCAGTACTGGCGAGGACCAACCCGTCCCGGGGATGGCCTGCTTCCAGACCACATTTTCGGTCGAACTCCAACGCACCGGTAGGTCCTTCGCCGTCGAGATCCCCATGGCCGTGGGCCCGCGGAACTCCGGCCAATCCCCGGCGGCCGCGCCACCGCCCGCAAGCAGGGAACCAAGAATGCACGCAACCCATCCCGCGACCCGTCGTTCTCCACGCATCCCGTCACGCTATTCGAGGACAACCACCGCCGACAAGGGCGCGGCTCACGGCGGATGACGCGGTACACATCTTGAGAGCGCCCCCTTTTGGGAATGATTTCGGGGCGGCGATGTCCTCATCGCCATGCGGCAAGGCCTTCAAAACGGCGACGAGGACGTCGCCACCCCGTTTACCGCGGAGGCAGTGTCCAGGTGCGCCCGATCCCAAGCCCCTGCGCCACCGCCGCACACACGGGGCCGATCCCCATCCCGCCATACGCCTTCAACTCCCGCGCCCCCAGCCTCGGAAAGGCATGAACCCGCTCCGGCCCCACATACTCCCCCAGCAGCGCGCGATTCCCTGCGACGGAAGCGTCCGGTTGCTGGGTTTCCATCAAGACCACCTGCGCTGTCTCGCGAGCCCGCCTCGACAATGCAGACCACACCAACCGTACCTGCCCCACCACGCCCAGGCGATCCACCGCCACAATGACCGGCGAGGCGTCCAAGGCATCGATCATCACTGCGGCATCGCCGCCCCCCTCCAGCATCGGACTCAGCAACCCGCCCGCCCCTTCCGTCACCGCCACCTGCATTCCGCGGGAGGCAACCTTCAAATGCTCCACAACGACCTCGAAAGCCACCCGGCGTCCCTCCATCCGTGCCGCCAGCAACGGAGCCAAAGGTTCAGAGAAATGCCACGGATTGATGACGTCCAGCGGCACCTCCCCCGCCTGGACGTCAAACAGGGTCTCCGCGTCCGTCCGCGGTCCGGACGCGAGGGGCTTGAACCCGATCGAAGGCACGCCCTGCGCACGAAGCCATGCCACAAAGCACGCCGTGAACACCGTCTTGCCGACATCCGTGTCCGTGCCCGTGACGAAAATGTGCGTCGGGTGGTCCTCGTTGGATTTGGATTTCATTGTCCGTTCACTGCTGCCTGTGGCGGTCGGACCGCCGCGTTTGTGCGCAGGGCGATGGGCTGCGACACCACGGCCGCCGGGGCCACCCCGTTCGTACTGCCCCGACGGTATCCCGCCAGATCCAGGGTCACGTGCAGGTAGCCGATCTCCCGCAACCGTCCCGACACCTCCGAATGCTGATGGCCACCGAAGAACCGGGCCAACTCCTCGATGCCCAACTCCACCCGGGCCAGCGCCCCCGTCCCTGTCTGGTGATGCCGCACCCGCACATCAAAGTAACCCAGGCCCCGCAGGTAATGCTCTGCTTCCTCGATCATCCGCAACTTCTCCGGCGTGACCGATTCGCCCGTCGGAATGCGCGAACTCAGGCAGGCCATCTGGGGCTTGTCGGCCGTGGGCAGGCCCAATCGTGCGCTCAGCGCCCGGATCTCGTCCTTGGTCAACCCCGCTTCCTTCAACGGAGCCCGGACAGCAAACTCTGCCGCCGCCTTCGCTCCCGGCCGATGATCCCCGACATCGCTGGCGTTCTCTCCGTACGCCAGAACCGCGAATCCCTCGGCCCGAGCCAACGGCTCCAGTTCCGTGAACAGGGCGTGCTTGCAGAAGTAACAGCGGTTCGTCGGGTTCGCGAGATAGGCCGGATTGTCGAACTCCGCCGTGTTCACCACCCGCACCGGAAATCCGAACTGCTGCCCCAACTCCAACGCCTCGGCCAGTTCCCGACGTGGCAAGGAGGGCGAATCCGCAATCGCCGCCAGCGAACGTGCTCCCAGGACCTCGAACGCCACCTTCGCGAGGAACACCGAATCCACCCCTCCCGAATACGCCACCAGGCAAGAGCCGTAGCTCCCGAGCAACTCCCGCAACCGCGCGTACTTGGCGTCCAACATCGCCCCGACCCTAGGCAACCCACCCCACAGTGTCCACGGGCCACCTGCCAATGAAGGAACTTCCCATCTGAAGGCCGGGTGCCCCCACCCGGCGCAGCCAAAGTTCCCAGCCCATGACATAGCAGTCGACGCCAGCGGGGTACGACGTCTGGAGGCTGTGGATCAGGTCCCCGTTTCCCGGAATCCGCCGGGTGAGGGCACCCGGCCTTCAACCTTGAAACTCCTCCCCCCCTCACTTCCGGTGCCACGTCCTCGCCATGTCCGACGAAGTCGCAATGCCCGTGTCCGTGAACGCCACCGCACCCAGGAACTGCAACGGCCGCCGATCCCCCCGATCCAGCCGGTAGACCAGCGCCAGCCTCATGTAGAAATCGTGTGGATCCGTCGCAGCACTGGCCACGGGAGCCAAGGGAGCCTGCAGCAACTCCGCATTCACCCCGACCAACGAACACCGACTTCCGATCCCGAACACCACAAACGACTCGTTGGCCGTCCCCTTCCTCGTCCCTTGTCCGAACAACAGGTCGGGGTCAATCCGCGACGTATCCAGGATCGCCACGTCATCGGCTGCAAATCCTCCCGCATGGACATCCAGTGCCTTGGTCGCCGACATCGGCTGCCACGTTACTGCCTGACCATCCGGGGCTGCGTGCATCCACGCCGTCGTGATCCCGAATCCCCGCAGCACCACCCGATCCGCATTGTCCAGATCCTTGGGTCGAAGCTGTCGTCTGGAGGCCGCCGGGATGCCCGCATAAATCGTGTACGGGGCTCCGATCAACGAATCATAGCCATCGGGAAACCTTCCGTGCCGCGTCCGATGCCGGTCCACCGCCTTCACCACTTCCATCAACGAGGCCCCACCGATGGCCCCAGCCGATTTCCGCACCATCCCGGAGCCGTACGAGGAAACCATCCCCGCGATGGCACAGAGGATGGCGATGACGACGACCAACTCGATCAATGTGAGGCCGCCCTGATGAAAGACCCGGGCGGCCCCATGCCGCCCGGGTGATACGATTGGTTGCATGGGTTGCCTGCTGCTACGCCGGCAACCCCTGAAAGGTTACTGCTCTGCCGAAAAAATCTTTCGGCTCACGACGCGAGGCGAGTCAGCAGGAATTTCTCCAGCTTGATCGCGTCCACCGCGAACAACCGGATGCCCTCCGAAAGCTTCTCCGTCGCCATGGCATCCTCGTTGTGCATCCAGCGGAAGGTCCGCTCGTCCATCACCACCCGTTCCAGAGTGGCCGCGCTGGCCGCGCCGGCATCCAACCGCTTCGGAACCGTCCCCGTGTTCGAGTCCAGGTCCTCGAGCAACTGCGGACTGATGGTCAACAGGTCGCACCCCGCCAACTCCAGGATCTGGTCCCGGTTGCGGAACGAGGCCCCCATCACTTCCGTCGCATACCCGTACTTCTTGTAGTACGTGAAGATCCGGGTGACCGACTGCACCCCTGGATCTTCCGCCGGCGCGTAGGAAGCCACGCCCGTCGACTTCTTGTACCAATCCAGGATGCGGCCTACGAACGGCGAGATCAGCTGGACCCCGGCTTCCGCACAGGCCACCGCCTGCGCGAACGAAAAGAGCAACGTCAGGTTGCATCGGATTCCGTACTGTCGGAGGTGCCGCGCCGCTTCGATGCCTTCCCACGTGGAAGCCAGCTTGATCAGGACCCGCTCCCGCGGAATCCCCGCCGCCTCGTAAAGCGCGATCAGGCCGAGCGCCTTCTCGACACTGGCCCGCGTGTCGAAACTCAGCCGGGCATCCACCTCCGTCGACACCCGGTTCGGAACGATCTTCAGGATCTCCAGTCCGAAGGCGACCGCCAACCGGTCCATCGCCGCAGAGAGTGCCGCTGCCGGGGTCGCCGCGCCCTGTCGGGCCTCCGAGACCACCCGGTCCACCACCGCGGCATACTCCGGCATGGTCGCCGCCTTCAGGAGGAGGCTTGGGTTGGTGGTCGCATCCCGGGGTTGGTATTTGCGCATCGCGGCAAAGTCTCCCGTGTCCGCCACCACGATCGAATGCTGCTTCAGGCCTGTCAGAAGTGTGCTCATGTGAGTCAAAGTCCGTTGTCGTCTGCGCTCCAAGCTAGCCACGCCACGCCCTTCGCCCAACCAAATCTCAGGTAACCCGGGGGGGTTGCCGCACCCCGAACCCGATGGCACCTTCGACAGCCATGTTGTTCCGAGATCCACTGCTGCTCCTCCGGTTGCCCAGGATGATCATGGTGATTTCGATCCTCCTGTTCGCACGAGCGTCCGCCATCGCCGGCGAAACCCCGGATGCCGAAACCATCATCCAGCGGTTCATCGCCCGCGCCAAGGCAGCCGCCGAGGTCGAAGCCCGCCAGATGATCAGTTACCAGCGCCGCACCCGGATCGAGGAACTCGACGACGACGACTCCGTGAAGGAAACCCGATCCAAGGAGTACGCCGTCACCAATCGCGCCGGACTCGTCCAGACCGTTCTCATCAAGGTCAACGACCGCCCCCCCTCTGACGACGAACTCAAGTCGGACCGCCGGACCGAATCGGATGCCCGCCGGGAATCCGGTCGGCGACGTCGCGGCCCGGACTTCCTGGATGAAGCCTTGGTCCGACGCTTCGAGTACACCCTCGAAGGCGAGGAAACCATCGAGGGGCGACGCGTGTTCCGCCTCGCCTATCAACCCACGCGGACCACGACCGCAGGCAAGGATGTGGACCGCATCCTTGGATTGCTGCATGGCCAGATCTGGATCGATGCCGAGGAGTACGAAATGGTGAAGGTGGAAGCCCGCCTGCGTTCCGCGTTGCGGTTGCTCGGCGGGATCGCAGGAGCCCTGAACCGCCTCGAATTTGCCATCGTCCGACGCCCCATCGAACCCGGCCACTGGGCGAACGTACTGCTCACCACCCGCGCCGAGGGCCGGAAACTTCTCAGCTCGTTCCGTGCCCGGGTGCAGGTGGATCAGGACGAATTCCGAATCCAACCCCTCACGGCGGCGGCACCTTGAGCGTCCGCAATCGCGCCCGGATGGGTCGGAAAGCGGGATGCGCCCGCAAATCCTCGAGATCCGGATCACTCTGCAACGACTGGACGTCTTCAAACCCGAGTTCGAGGGCCTTGGACAACTCGGCAGCCGCTGCCTCGAACTGACGGTTCAGGCTCAGGGAACAGGCCAGATTGTAGCGGATTTCCGGATCCGCCGGACGCAGGCCCTTCAGGCGTTCATCCAGCTTCAAAACCACCTCGACCCGCCCCAACTGGAGTTCGATTTCGGCGAGTTCCTCGATGGCGTCGACATATCCCGGGTCACGCTCCGCCAAGGCCCTGAGAAATCCTGCCTGGACCTCCAACGCCCGGCTCTGCACCCGATTCAGTCGTGTCTTTGTTCGTGCCATCCGGCGATTCCAATCTCCGGAAGTCCGTCTCTACCGTCAAGATCCCCGCGGCCTACAATCGGGCGTATCCTGACACTGCCCCCTTTTGGAAAGGATTCGGGGCGGCGATGTCCTCATCGCCCTGCCAAAGGCTTTGGAACGGCGACGAGGACGTCGCCACCCCGTTCCAGAGGAGGTCCAATCCGCCTTCAGGGATCTGGGAACTGGAGACTGGAAACTCCCTGTGAAGGCCGGGTGCCCTCACCCGGCG
>JAIXZE010000333.1 GCA_027489875.1 Verrucomicrobiales bacterium | reverse complement strand
TTCGATCTCACGCTGTCGCAGTTGGACGTCGGCACGTCGCCCGGAAAGCCCGGCACGTTCCAGATCGCCATGGGCCTGATCAACGTGGCCAATGCGATGGATCCCGGGTTCCAGCGTGGGGTGTTCCTGCGCTCCCGGAATCTGGTCGAGTGGACGTGGTTCCCCGCGCAACCCGATGGAGCCATCGCGGCGTCGTTGTCGCCGGCGATCGTGCCCGCCGATGGACGTCTGCCGTGGGGGTACAGTGACAGCTTCGTGCAGCTGGAGACCGGGGTGCGGTACGGGTTTGGGCTGCGGTACACGTCCACCAACCGGACCCTGCGGATGTCGATGACGGCCGATGGTGTTGCGCTGCCCGATCCGGCACCGGTGCTATTGCCTCGCAGCTTCACCGGATTCCGCGTGGATGCCCTGTCGATCCACAGTTACTCCGACGCCGGGCAGGATCCGCGGTATGCGGGATCCGTGCATGCGGTGGGGATCGTCGACGATGTGTGGTGGGAGGGACCGGGTGCGGCGGTGGGTCGGGTGCGGGTGGAGGGTCAGGGAAGGGCGCGTCGGGTGGTGACGGCGACACGGTCGGGATGGGTGTATTGGCTGGAGGCCAGTGAGGATTTGAAGGGATGGGAGCGCGTCGGTGGTGAAGTCTTCGGGACAGGAACGGACGTCGCGTTTGAGGATCCCGTCTTCGGCGATGGAGGCCATCGGTTCTATCGCGTCGGAGGGCGGTTGCCATGATCAGGAACCTTCGCCCCGTGACCTCGTCGACGACGTTCGTCGCAGCCGACGTCAGGAGGCTGGGATCGCGAACCAAGGGATTCTCCCTCGTGGAGTTGCTCGTGGTGCTGGCGGTCATCGCCCTCCTCGCGGGATTGCTCGGACCCGCCCTCAGCCGCGCGCGCCACGCGGCCCTCGGGGCGCGTTGTGTCTCCAATCTCCGGCAACTCGGGATCGCGTCGCATCTGTACTGGGACGACTCCGGCGGGAAGGCCTTTCCCGAACGGTTCGGTCGCGAGGGCGAAGGATGGCGGTATTGGTTTGGATGGTTGCAGGACGGAGCCGAGGGCCAGCGACGTTTCGAGGCGGATCGCGGCGCGCTGTGGCCGTACCTCAGTGGGCGTGGCGTGGATCTGTGCCCGTCCTTCCAGAAGTCCGGCGACCGATTCAAGTTCAAGGCCCAGGGCGGTGCCTTTGGCTACGCCTATAACCTGATGATGGGACCGCGCGGACGGGACCCCATCGCGTTGTCGCAGGTCCGGGATCCGTCGGGGCTGGCGGTGCTGGTGGACGCGGCGCAGGTGAACGATTTCCAGGAGCCGGCCACGCCAGAGCGCCCGATGATCGAGGAGTTCTATTACTTCGGAACGAACCGCATGGAAGCCACGATCCACTTCCGTCATGGCGACCGCGCTCAGGTCGTCTTCGCCGATGGACATGTCGGGATGGAACGGGCGCTGGAGGGTTCCCTCGACCACCGCGTGCCGCCCCATCGGATCGGACGGCTGGATCCGGCGCGGGTGGTGCCGTGAGTGGGGGAGTTTCAAGGGCAGCTCCACGCTTGAATCAACACGGCGAACGGGGTGGCGACGTCCTCGTCGCCGTTGGGTCACTGCTTCTCAGGGCGATGAAGACATCGTCGCCTCCCCGGCCATTCCGCTGGTGATCGATCGACGCGGGTGGCGTAGGGTGGGGGCATGGTCTTCGCATTGAGGCGGGCTGTGGCTTCGGCGGCAGCGGTGTGGCTTTGGATGGCGTTGCCGGTGACGGCCGCATCGCTGGTGCGTTGGCAGACGTCGGAAGCGACGTTTGCGACGGGCACGCAGGGAACTTGGGAGTCCGTGTCGCGGCGTTCCGACGGACGCGAGTATCTGGCTCCCGGACAGCCAACCCCGATCCTGAGCGTGCGCGTGGACGGGACGTTGCACGCGCCGACTACCGCCGCGTGGGATGCCACGTCGCGGACGCTTTCCCTCGGTTATGCGCCGGCGGGCGTGACGGCGCTGGTGCGCGTGGAAACGCGCGAAGCCCATCTCACGCTGGAACTCGTCGGGGTCGAACCCGCCACCGCGGTGGATCGTGTGTCACTGGTCTTGTGGGGACCGGTGCCGACCTCGATCCGGAAGACCGTCGGTGAGGTCGTGGGCGTGCTGCGGGACGGCGAATTCGCGCTGGGTGTGCAGGCCTTGAACATCAAGACGCTCGGGGGCTACCCGGAGAACGATGAGGGCAGCGCGGATCGTCCCTATGCCGCCCGTGCGACCGACTGGGGCAGCGTGTTGCAGGCGTATTCCATGGACCGTTCGAAGCCGCGTCGGATCGCCGTCTGGAGCAAGCGGGCTCCCAACATGCCGGTGCCCGCGGTGCCGGGCGAGACGGTGCTGGGTTCGAAGATCGCGTTGTTCGGATGCGCCGAGGCGCGGGCATTGGACACTATCGGCCGGATCGAGGTGGCGGAGGGATTGCCGCATCCGCTGATTGACGGGGTGTGGGCGAAGGTTTCGCCGGAACGGGGGCGTTCGTACCTGATCGCGGGCTTCTCGGAAGCGAACGTCGACGAGGTCCTGGCGCAGGTGAAACGGGCAAACCTGATGAGCCTGTACCATGGCGACGCCTTCAAGAGCTGGGGGCATTTCGAGCCGAGTCCGAAGTTCTTTCCAGGCGGCATGGCGGGATTGAAGGCGTGTGTGGCGAAGGCGCGCGCCTTGGGAATCCGGTTGGGCGCACACACGCTCTCGAACTTCATCCAGACCCACGATCCGTACATCACGCCCGTGCCCGACCCGCGTCTGGCGCGGACGGGGGAGAGTTCGCTCACCGCTCCCGTCGATGCCGAGGTGCTGACGATTCCGGTGGCATCGCCGGAGTACTTCACCAACCGCCTGATGAACGAGATGCAGACGGTGATGATCGGGCAGGAACTGGTGCGGTACCGGACGGTGTCGACGGAGCCGCCGTGGCAGTTGCTGGATTGCCAGCGGGGTGCCTTCGGGACGAAAGCCTCGGCCCATGCCGCCGGAACTCCGGCGGGGAAGCTGATGGACCACGCGTACAAGGTCTTCTTCCCGAACCTGGAGATGCAGCGCGAGATCGCGCGGAAGCTGGCCCGCGTGTTCAACGAGTCGGGTCTGAGTCACATGGATTTCGACGGGCACGAAGGCTGCCTCGCGCCGGGCGAGGGCACGTATGGCAACGAACTGTTCGCGAAGGAATTCTTCGATCACCTCGATCACACGGTGATCAACGGGACCAGCCCGCCGTTGTCGCACTTCTACTGGCACATCAACAGCTACTGCAACTGGGGCGAGCCCTGGTACGGCGGGTTCCGCGACAGCATGCAGGAGTATCGCCTGAACAATCAGGCCTTCTGCGAACGCAACTTCATCCCGAAGATGCTGGGCTGGTATCTCCTCACGCCCACAACGGCGCTTTCGGACATGGAATGGATGCTGGCCCGCGCCGCCGGTTTCGACGCCGGCTTCGCCCTCGCCACCAGTCCCGATTCCCTCCGGAAGAATCCCGCCACCGGGCGCATCATGGACGCGATCCGCGAGTGGGAGTCGGCGCGGCGTCGCGGGGTCTTCAGCGCCGCCCAGCGCGAACAGCTGCGGAACCCGAAACTGGAGTTCCACCTGGACGCGGTCGACGGCGGCGGATGGGATCTGTTCCCGTTCCATGCCTCGCCGGAGTTCACCCACGAGCAACGCATCCTGCAACCGGGCGAACCCACCGGTGCAGCGTGGGAAGTGGCCAACCCCGATGCTGCCCAGCCGATCCAGTTCAAGGTGCGCGTGGTGGGTACGGCCGGGCGGGTGTCGAATCCGTCGTTCGAGCTGGATCGGTCGGTGACGCTGTCGATCCCGGTGGAGATCGAGGCAGGCCAGACGCTGCTGGTGGAGGAGGAAGGCATCGCGCGGATCTACGACACGAAGGGCAGCCAGGTGAAGTCGGTGGCGTTGTCCGGCCGCGTGCCGCAACTGAAGGCAGGCGTGAACCACGTGCGCTTCGACGCCGAGTTCCAGGGCGACGCCCCGCCAAAGGCCGTCGTCACCTTCAAGACCCGAGGCACGGCAACGCGGGTCGGGAAGGGAGATTGAACCGTCTCCATGCAGCAAAAATTTCGCGCAGAGGGGCAGAGCCGCTGAGAGGGACAGGAAATCTGAAGCTTGGGCAACCGTGAACGGAATCACCGCTGGGTGACGGGCGCATCTTGACACTGCCCCCGTTTGAGATTGGGAACGGGGCGGCGATGTCTTCATCGCCTTGGGAATGGCTTTGGAACGGCGACGAGGACGTCGCCACCCCGTTCCTGCGGGGGCAGTGTCAAGATGCGCCCCTGGGTGACTCGATAACGAAGATTGAAAGGCCCCTTACTCTCCGCGCCTCCGGAAAGCGCCAAGCGAAGCTTGGCGGATCTAATGAACTGAAATGTGTTCATCATGGTAAATGGTCGAAAGTCATGTAGCCGGACCCAAAGCGTCTGGTGGGCAACC
>JAIXZE010000351.1 GCA_027489875.1 Verrucomicrobiales bacterium | reverse complement strand
TCCCATCAACTTCGGCGCAGTCGGATCGCTCACATCCACCAACCCGGAATCCGTGAACACCCGGGTGCCATCGACGTGCAGTGCAAAGGCAATACTCTCGCTGGGCCCGCGGGTCAGCCGCACCGGATTCGAAGGCGTCGTCACATCAAAGACCAGCACGCCTTCCCAGCCAGCGGCGATGTACAACCGGTTACCCACCACCTCGCAGTCAGCCGTGTACCCCCCCTCCCAGCGGCTCACCTCCACCGGATTCGCCGGGTCGCTGACGTCGACCGCCACGAAAACCGACGCGGCCAGATAGACGGTGTTCCCTACCACCTGCAGTTTAGAGGCCCACATGAACCCATCCGAGGTCACCGGCACGAATTCGCCGATCTTCACCGGGTTGGCAGGATCCGTGATGTCCAGGATGTGCAATCCGGCATCGCCGCACGCGAGGTAGGCCCGATTGCCAACAATCTTTGAAGAGATGCAGAAGACACCCGGATTATAGGTCCCCACCACCGAGGGATTCGTCGGATCCGTCAGATCAAGGATGGCGAAGCCCTGGTCACCATCCGCCAGATAGCCGCGGTTTCCGACGAACTGGATGTCGATCGCCATACCCGGCGAATCGAAGTTCCCAACGCTCACCGGCGACGCCGGATTGGACACGTCGAGGATCTGGAGGCCAGCCGAAGCATCGGGAACGTACACCCTGTTCCCCAGGAGGCTCGGCGTCCCGAACATTTCGCCCGCCGGATGGCTCCCAAGCGTGGTGAAATGCGCGGCCTCGGAGGCCAGCGAAGGTGTCGCCACCCAACCAAGGGCGGCCGCAAGGATCAAGGTGGCAGTCCGCCACAGGGCTCTCGGGCGGGACGCCGGAATTCCAACGGGACTTAATGCGGAAACGTCTGGTCTCGGATTCGATCTTGGAGTGCGCATAAGGGGCGGTCGTTTGTCGTTCGTGACTGCTTTCGGGGCTCCCTGACAGAGCCCCCGTCACTCCCCCATGCGGCGTTCTCCGAACAAAACGGACAGTGCCCAGGAAAAGAAAAAGGGGGGCGGCGATGCGCGCATCGCCGCCCCCCTCAGGAATCACCCGCCGGCCGCGTCCGGCTCAGGCGAAGGTGTTCTTCCGATACGCTCCCATGGCGGGGGCGTCGGGGTTCACCTCGGGTCCGAAGTACCGCAGCGTCACGAGCGGTTCGGTCTCGCTGGTGTTCTCGAAGGTGACACCGGCCTTCGCGCCGTCCTCGGTGGCGAAGTATTCGTCCTCGGTGAGCTCGTGGAACCGGATCAGCTTCGGGCTGTTCAACGGCAACCCGTTGATCTTGCCCGAGCCCTGGACGCAGATGAGGCCGTACGCGCCGGAATCCTTGATCGTCACCTTGGTGCCGGGATCAATCGTCAGCTCCTTGGCCGTGAACAACTGCTCGCCGTCCACCTTGCCGTAAACGATCCAGCGATCGACGAACCCATCCTTGCGCGTGTCCGCGACAGGCACGGGTTCGAGGTAATGGTTGTCCTTGAAGTTCGGGTCGACGTTCTTGTCCCAGTCCAACTGGTCGACGATGAAGTCGAGGTCCTGATGGTACTTCTTGGGCATGTCCTTCACGAGGAGGCTCCAGGGGACATAGCGGCCTTCGACCATGCTCTGGTACATGCCAAAGACGTCGCTGCCCCACTGGGGCTCGTAGGTGCAGAGCGAACCCGGAGCATGCAGGATGCAGGGATCGATCAGCCAACCCGTGCCCGGCTTCAAGCGGTACGCCTTCGACAAGTCGAGGATGCCGTTGTCGCCCTTGTTCCAGTCTTCCAGGCACTTCCGGACCTGCGCCTTCGTGGTGCCCGGCTCGAAGCCCATGAACGTGTACGGGAAGTTGTTCCCCACGTTGTTGTGCTGCGGCGGGAAATAGTAGGACTCCGGCTTGCCCTCCTGCCCGACCAGCTTGGCCTGCTTGGCCGACTGGTGCATGTGGTGGGGAATCGGTCCCATGTTGTCGAAGAACTTCGAGTAGACCGGCCACCGGCCGTACTTCTTCCAGATCGACTTGCCGACCAGCGTCGCACCGGCGTCTTCCACCGCCTTGCGCAACGTGAAGCGCTCCTTGCCCACCACGACGTAGGAAAGACCCTCGTCCGGCACACGGCCTTCATTCGCCGCCTCGGTCGTCGAGGCAAACCAGCGCTCGTCGATGCCGCCACGGTTGGCGCCGTAGGCGTAGGTGTCGTCCGGATGCAGCTTCAGCCGCAGGCCGGGTTGGAGGAAGGAACGGGGAACCCAGGCCGGAGCCAGCCGGAGCAGGCCTCCCGTGCGGGACAACTCAGCCTCAACCTTGGTCTTCGTGGAACCCTTGATGGTCTTCAGGGCGGTAACGGTGTTCATGTGCGTACGAAATGAATCGGATTCGCGGAAACCCTAAAGGGTCGGCGTCCGGCGGAAAGCCTGTTCTGCGAGCAGTTCTGGCATCCCCCCGGGACCAAGGCATGGGGGTGCGCTCTGTGTCTTCCTGCGGTTGTTGCGGAAAAGGCGGGCGTCCTTACCTGCTAAACGCAGATTTACCCAACTTTCTTACACACGATTTCAAAAATCTTTTGTGCCCTGTTTGACCCCACCCACCCCCGTTTGCGCCAAGACGCTGAAGCCCCGGTGATCGCACCCTCTTCCCACGCGGTCCGCCGCGACTCTCCATGGCTCACATCGGCATCATCGGTTCCGGGATCATCGGCCTTTCCTCCGCCTACGCCTGCATGCGGCAGGGACATCAGGTCACCCTGATCGACCGCAATCCCGCACGGCGTGACGGCTGCTCATTCGGCAACGCCGGCATGGTGGTACCCAGCCACTTCATCCCATTGGCGGCGCCGGGCATGGTCGCGCTCGGCCTCAAGTGGATGTGGAACCCGGAATCGCCGTTCTACATCAAGCCCCGGCTCGACCCCGACCTGATCCGCTGGAGCTGGAACTTCTGGAAGGCCTCCACACCGGAACACGTCCGGCGTTCTGCGCCGCTGATCCGGGATCTCAGCCTGGCCAGCCGGACGGCCTTCCAGGAACTCGCCCGCCAGGACGGGCTGGAATTCGGTCTGGTCGAGCGGGGGCTCCTGATGCTCTGCCGCGAAACCCACACACTGGAGGAGGAAACGAAGACCGCCGAACAGGCCCGCGCCCTGGGCATTCCGGCGGAAACCCTCGATGCCGCCCAACTCGCCCGACTCGACCCGGGCGTCACCATGAGCGTGGCGGGGGCCGTGTACTTTCCAAAGGATTGCCACCTCTCCCCCGGCCTGCTGATGGCCGGCCTGCAGGAACGCCTCACCCAGGCGGGCACGAAGTTCCTCTGGAACACCGAGGTCAAGGGGTGGCAGGTCCAACAGGGGCACATCAAGGCCGTCGAAACATCCGCGGGACGGATCGAAGCCGACCAGTTCATCCTCGCTGGCGGTTCCTGGTCGCCGAACACCGCGACCGGACTCGACCTTTCCCTGCCCATGCAGGCTGGAAAGGGTTACAGCCTGACCCTCACGCAGCCCCGTGAACTGCCTTCCATCTGCTCCATCTTCACCGAGGCCCGCGTCGCCATCACCCCCATGGGAGGCACCCTCCGCTTCGGCGGCACCATGGAAATCGCCGGCCTGAACGAGGACATCAACCCGGTGCGCGTCCAGGGAATCATCAAGTCCGTTCCCAAGTACTACCCGGCCTTCGGCCCCGCCGATTTCGCCGGCATCCAGCCCTGGCGCGGCCTGCGCCCCTGCTCGCCGGACGGCCTGCCCTACCTGGGCCGTTCCCGGAGCCACCCGAACCTGATCGTCGCCACCGGCCACGCCATGATGGGACTTTCGCTGGGACCGATCACCGGCCGTCTCGTCGCCCAACTCGTCAATGGCGAGAAGCCCTCCATCGACCTCTCCCTCCTCAACCCGGATCGGTACCGCTGATCCCCGGCGCAGCTTGAAACGGCCCCACTTGGGAAAGGATTCGGGGCGGCGATGTCCTCATCGCCCTGGGAAAGGCTTTGGAACGGCGACGAGGACGTCGCCACCCCGTTCACCAGCTCAACTTCCCCACATCTGCCCTCTCGCCAAGCCGCGCCCGGCATCCTAGCGTTTCGGACAGAGACCGAGGCGCGCACCTATGCCGTACGACGACACCGAATTTGTTGACCGCGATTTTCCTGCTTCTCCTTCCCCGTCCACCGGCAATTCCAGCCGGAACACGGCTGCCGCCGGTCGTGCGCCCACCCGTGAGGAACTGGACGCCCAGGTCACCGCGAACCAGCAGCAACTCGCCAAACTCCGCGAAGCACAGGAACAACTCGAACGCGCCCGCGCCGAACTCGAGGAAATGCGCCGTCGCCGCGCCGATTTCCAGCAGGGTCGCACCGAACTGCGCGAACAACTCACCCGCGGCATCGGCCTCCTCGAAAAGGCGGATTTCGACGCCCGCCGCGATTCCGAACAGCTCGGTCGTTCCCTCGAAGGCCTGCGCGACGCCTCTCACCAGATCGAATCCCTGCACGAGGAAGCCTGGACCGACAGCGACTGGAACCAGCAACTCAGCCGCGCCCTCACCGTCATCGAGAACGCCCGCATGGAACTGAACTCGGCGCGGCTCAAGTGGCCGATCCTCGACGGCAACAGCGCCTCCCCCAAGTCCCCCCATTCCGGTCCCGCGAACGCCGCGTCGCTGGCCGACCTCCCCTTCAAGACCCTTCTCCGCCTGGGCTTCGCCCTGACGTGGCCCATCGGTGCCGTCGGATTGGTCGCGATCGCGGTCTTCGCAGTGGTCTTGCTCCGGCGCTGATCCGAGGTCTCCCATGGGCTGGCGCAAGAAACAGGAAGCTTCAGATCCCTTCGAGGCACGTTCGAAGGCCCTCGCCGACCAGATCCGGAAGCTGGAGAAGCAGATCCAGGATCTCGCCGAGAGCCCGGAGCCACCAACCCCCAGGAAGCCCTCGAATCCAGCGCCAACCCCAGTGACCGCGCCGGCCGCCAAGGCCCAGCCTCTCACCGCCTCGAAACCCTCCCAACCGACAACGTCGCGCCAACCCCCAGCGGCAACTCCGCTGCCCAAACCGCCACCGCCGACGCCTCCACCGACAACAACCGGCAGTCCGTTGGGCGACACCCGGGTCAATCCCCATGGCGTGCGAAAGTTCGATCTGGCTGCCTTGTGGTCACGGCTGCAGAACCACTTCCGCGGCCCGAACGCCAACAACCCGCGCATGGTCCAGTATCTGGCAGCAGGATCCGTCCACGGCCTGCGACCGCTGCGCTATGAGCGCCGGGTGGCGCGCAACCGGTTCATCGGCCTGTTTGTCCTTCTGGTCCTCATCCTGTTCGGGCTGGCGAAGGTCTATTTCCCTTCGGGCTGACTTCTCGTCATTATCGTTAGCGGGAGGCCTGTAACCCGCTTATTGCCGCCAATTCAAGCCTTTGGCTTTGACTTTCCCAGCCATCGTTGAGTACTGTCTCGCCCTGTAGTGAGGCTTTCGCCTCAGTTCCTCCTTCCCGGTGGTCGTTGCAGAACGCCACCGGTCTTTTTTTGCCGGCGTCCCCCTCCTTCGCTCACTTTCCAACGCCCGCACCCGCCACCCTCGCGGCAATCCGTGACGCCGTTTCCGCCGCGGTTTCCGCCGTGCCCACCTCCATCCATTCCAGATCCATCTGCCCCAGAAACCACGTGGCTTGCCGCCGCGCATACTGGCGCGTCTTCGCCTTCACCACCTCCACCGTCTCCCGCATCCCACGCTCCCCCCGAAGGTGCTCCACCACCTGCCGGTATCCGATCGCCTGCATCGCCGTCCGATTCCCCGCAAGCCCGCACTCCAGCAACCGCCGCGTCTCCTCCACCAATCCCGCCGCGAACATCCCGTCGACACGGCGCTCAATCCGCCGGACCAGTTCCTCGCGCGAACGCTGCAATCCGAAAGAACGTCCCACCAATGCCGGTGCCCGCTCCGGCCAGGCCGCGCGCTGCGTCGAAAACGGCTTTCCCGTCAGGCGGATCACCTCCACGGCGCGGACGACGCGGCGGTGGTTCGCCACGTCGATCTCGTCAAAGGTTTGCCAGTCCTTGCGCGCCAATTCGTCCAGCAAGGCCGGCAACGGCATCGCCTCCAGTTCCGCCCGCAGGGCCGGATCCGGTGCCGGTGCCGTTCCCAACCCGTTCAACCACGCGTTGAAGTACAGGCCCGTGCCCCCACAGAAGATCGGCACCCTTCCACGCCCGGAAATGTCCCGGATCGCCTCCGCCGAATGCCGGACGAACATCGCCGCATCAAAGGTCTCCTCCAAGCCGACCACATCCAGCAGGTGATGCGGCACCCGTTCACGCATCATCGCCGTCGGTTTCGCCACCCCGATTTCCAGCCCACGGTAGACCTGCATCGAGTCCACCGAGACGATCTCCCCCCCGATCCGCTCGGCCAACTCCACGGCAACGTCCGATTTCCCGGAGGCCGTTGCCCCGGCGAGGATCACCGGTTGAAGGTTCATTCCGCCGATTTTCCCGTCGGGACACCCGGAGCGCCTCCGTCCGCAGGCGCGGCGGACGCCGGCTTGGTCGTCGGTGCCGGCACGGTTTCGTGCATCATGAATCCAAGCAGCAGCATCAGTCCCACCCCCGTGCAGATCGCGACGTCGGCCACGTTGAACGCCGGAAAGCCCGCTTCCCCACCCCCGCGCGGATGCAGGTGGAAGTACAGGAAGTCGACCACGTGCCGTCGGCTTGGAATCAACCGGTCGATCAGGTTTCCGATCGTGCCGCCGAACAGAAGCCCCAGAGCCAACTGGCCCACCGGCCGATGCGCCTCGAAATGGGCCCGCCAGTACCAGAGCGCCCCCACGGCGACCATGGCGACTGCGGCAAGCGCGGTGTTGTTGCCGTGGAACATGCTCCACGCCGAACCGGTATTCCCCCAGTGCACGATGTGGAGGAACCCGGGAAGCACCGGCCAATGATCCCCCAGTCGCAATGTCAGCACGATCACCAGTTTCGTGAGATGATCCAGCAGGAGGATCGTTCCACCGACGCCCAGGATCCGCGCTTCCGGAGTGCTCCGGTGCCACCATCCCACCAAGCCGCCTGTTCCCATCGGGGTTGTCACCGCCGCTCCTTGGTCGTTGTCGTGCGGCCCTTGCCGCTTTCAATCAGTGAAAGGATGTCCTCCGAGGGAATCGTCATCTTGACCACCATCTGGGTCGTTGGACTCTCGCTCTTCGGATCGGCATTGATCGTGTGCGTCCGTGCCACCATGCCCACGACCGCACCGTGCCGGTTGAACACAGGCCCGCCACTCGAACCCACCGCGAAATCGGCAGTGACCGTCATCCAGTCCATCGGTCGCCCACCGCTCTCCACTGTCTTCCGCATGTAGCGCGAAATGTGCCCCTGCGTGAACGTGAACAGCTCCCCGCTCGGGTGTGCAATGACCGAGATCGGGCTCCCGACCGGTTCGCGTGGCGACACCGCAAGCGGGACCAGATCCCGCGCCGCAATCCGGACGATGGCCACGTCCCGCTCGCGATCCGCCGCCAGGACTTCCTGGATGGGAAAACAGCGTCCATCGCGCGTCATCGCCCCGATCGCCACCACGTTGGTGTTCCGTCCATCCGCGAACACGTGGTAGTTCGACACCACCTCACCGTTCCGGCCGATCACCCATCCCGTGCCCGTCCCACCCGTATGCCAATGCGGGCACCGGTTGCATTTGTAGACGGATCCCAGCGCCACCACAGAAGCCGCGTGGCGCTCGTAAACCTCGGTCGCCTCCAGATTCCTCCGCGACGGACGCGCCAACTCAACCTGCGTCGTGGACCGTTCCTTCAATTGGTCGCGAAGGACCGTGATCGGCGGTGTCCGCCCGCCGCTCTGGTCCTCCCCAAGCCTGTCGGCGAACTGTTGCCACAATTTCCCGTCATCCAGCACCGGGGCCTTCGACGGCACGCCCGCGGCCATCCCCCGGGACAGCCCGAGGGCAGCCACGCTTATTGCCAGCCAAAGTTTCATCCTGCCTCGGACAGTCATGTGGTTTCTTTTGTTCCAGAATTTCCAACCCGGTCACTCATGGTGCACCGACCGCAGGAGACTGCGCAATTCCTCGGTCAATGTAATCCCGGACTCCAAGGGCACCACACCCGGCAGGAAACGCAGCACCCGCCACATCTGCGCCTGATCCACGCCCCCGAACTCCGCCGT
>JAIXZE010000254.1 GCA_027489875.1 Verrucomicrobiales bacterium | reverse complement strand
GCCCCCGCATGGAACGGGGTGGCGACGTCCTCGTCGCCGTTCCAAAGCCGTTCGCAGGGCGATGAGGACATCGCCACCCCGTTCCCCTTCTCAAACGGGGGCAGTGTCAAGATGCGCCCGCGTCGACTCCCCTTGAAACGCGGCGTTGACGGCGGGGCTGGTCGGCCCGTTCATTTCGGGCAGTTAAGGACGAAATCAGATCAGGCATCATGAGTGTACTTGTTGTTGGAACGACGGCGTTGGACTCAATCAAGACTCCGAAGAAGGAGAATCCGAAGCTGCTCGGTGGCTCCGCGAGCCACGCAGCAGTGGCGGCGTCCTTCTTTGCGCCGACGAAGCTGGTGGGCGTGGTCGGTGACGACTTTCCCGCGAAATACATCAAGCTCTACGGCAAGCACGGGGTCTGCCTGAAGGGCCTGGAGCGGGTGAAGGGTGGGAAGACGTTCCACTGGTCCGGCGAGTACGAGGTGAACATGAACAACCGCCGGACGCTGGAGACGGTGCTGGGGGTGATCGAGCACTGGCAGCCGGCGATTCCCGGGGACTACGAGACGACGCCGTACGTGTTGCTGGCGAATATTTCGCCCCAGGTTCAGCACCGCGTCCTGGATCAGGTCTCGAAGTCGAAGTTCGTCGTGGCCGACACGATGGACCTGTGGCTGAACATCGCCCTGGACGAGGTCTTGCGGTTGTTGAAGCGGGTGGACTGCCTGGTGTTGAACGATTCCGAAGCCCGCCAGCTGACGAACGAGGACAACGTGGTCAATGCACTCCCGAAGATCCACAAGCTCGGGCCGAAGTACGTCATCATCAAGAAGGGCGAGCACGGCTCGATCCTGTCGTCGCCGAAGGGTCTTTTCGTGGCTCCGGCGTACCCGCTCAAGAAGGTCGTGGATCCGACCGGTGCCGGTGATTCGTTCGTGGGTGGACTGATGGGTTATCTCGCGAGCCAGAAGAAGGGGTCGGTCGATGACAACCTGCGTCGCGCGATCGTGCACGGGGCGGTGGTGGCGTCCTTCTGCTGCGAGGGTTTCGGGCTGACGGTGACGACGAAGGTGACCAAGGCGGACATCCAGGCCCGGGTGCGCGAACTCGAGAAGATCGCGAGCCTTTGAGGCCGACATGACGTTCAGCGTGGTCATTCCCACCCTGAACGAGGCGGAGTCCCTGCCGGCAACCCTTTCGGCGGTGTCGCGGGCTCAGGCCCGTGCCGCCGCCCACGGCCATTTTGTGGATGTCGTGGTTTCCGATGGAGGAAGCACGGATGCCACCTGCGCGGTGGCCTGTGCCGTCGATGCCCGCGTCCTCCGTGGGGCAGCGGGACGCGGACGACAGATGGTGGGTGGGATCCACGCCACGGCTGGTGAGGTGATCGTTCTGGTCCACGCGGACACGTGGTTGCCGGAGACGGCTTTCGTCGCGATGGCGGAGGCGTTGCAGCGTCCGCAGGTGATGGGAGGCGGTTTTCGGAAGCGGTTTCGCGATGGGCCAGCCCTGCTGCGGTTCGGCGCGGGGCTTCGATCGGCGCTCTTCTTCAGGGTGACCGGCCGACTGTTCGGGGATCAGGCGATCTTCGCACGACGTTCGGCTCTCGAGGCGGCCGGAGGCATGCCGGAGTGGCCGTTGATGGAGGATTTCGAGTTGTGTCGTCGGCTCCGGACGGTTGGGAAGTTGACCTTGCTCCGGGATGAGGTTTGGACCTCCGGGCGACGGTTCAGCGAACAGGGAACCATCCGGATGTGGTGTCGGATGGCAGGGGTGATGTGGGGACACGCCCGCGGGGCGACCCCGGAGGAGTCCTTGCGGCGGTATCAGGGGAGGTAGTGCGAGGTTCCAAGGTCGGTGCACGCCTGCGGGTACATTCGGGCGTATCTTGACACTGCCCCCGTTTAAGAATGGGAACGGGGCGGCGATGTCCTCATCGCCATGGAGAGGGCTTTGGGAGGGGCGACGGGGACGTCGCCACCCCGTCTGTGATCGGGGCGGCGATGTCCTCATCGCCTTGGGAATGGATTTGGAACGGCGACGAGGACGTCGCCACCCCGTTCCATGCGGGGGCAGTGTCAAGATGCGCCCGGTACATCCGACCGGCTGCCCTTGTCGCACGCGTCGGTATCGGTATCGGCATCGGAATCGAGAATTCATGGGAGAGGAACCGGGTTCGATCCCGATCCCGATTGCGATCCCGATACCGAACTTCAGGCCGCGTGCCCCCACGCGGCGCGGGCTTCAAACTTGAAACTCCCTCTCTCCCTCATCGGCCGAATAGGCGCACGAGCCACTTCTGGGGATGCTGGATGAGGAGTTCGTGGAGCATGGCGTGGGCTCCGGCGGCGCGGGGTTCGTCGAGGCGCCGGGTCAGCATGAAGGTGTAGGCGAAGGCGGCCATCGCGAGGACGAAGAAGACCGAGAAGCGGTTCCACTCGAATCCAAGGGACGTCAGGGTGCGGGAGCCGACGGCATCGAGGAGGATGCCCCAGAGGATGGGCGAGATGCCCAGTGTCAGCTGCCACACCACGGCGAACAGGGCGAAGAAGTGGTTTCGGCCCATGGCGGGGACGATCCCCATGGCGAGCCGGTTGTTGGCGATGCTGAAGAGCGCGTTGCAGAGGCCGACGAGGAAGGCGAGCGCGGCCGCCGGCCCGATGGATCGGGGCAGGACACCGCCCGCTACGAGGGCCCAGCCCAAGGTTGCCAGTGCCCCTGCCGCCATGGTGAAGCCGAGGACGGGCTTGGATCCGAGACGGTCGAGGCGTCCACCGGCCACCCAATAGCTGGCGAGACCGCCGACAAACGAAAGCGACATCACCAGCAGGACACGCTGTTCGCCGAAGCCTCCGGAAGACTTCAGGTAGGACACGATGAACGTGGTCAGGCCGCCGTAGGCTACGGACCACGCGGCGTTCATCTCCAGCAGACGCCGGAAGGGCGGGTGCTGGGCCATGGCGAGCCAGGGGATCGGTCCTTTGCCTGTGTCCTCGTCTTGGGGCACGGGAACGTCGGGTATGCGCCGCAGGAACAGCAGGGACACGAATCCAGCGGCCCCGCTGAAGAGGAAGACCGCGGTGAACTGCCATGGGTCGGCCTGGTTCCCGAGCATGAATGCCGCGAAGAGGAACGCGGCGATGCTGGCACCATTGGTGCAAAGTTGGTCCACCCCGAGGTAGCGGCCGCGGACGCCGGCGGGAACGAGGTGGGTGATCCACGGAAGCCAGGCGCAGCTGGAAAGTCCCCGGGACAGGTTGAAGGCAAACAGGAGGGCAATGATCAGTGCGAGTCTCGATCCGGCGTTGAGGAACCCCGTCATCAGCGGCACCACCGACATCAGGAAGATGAACCCGACCCGCGTGGACCATCCGCCAAGCACGAACCGCTTGTACCCGACCCGAGGGATGAACTGCGCCGCCGGGATCTGCGCGATCGTCATGATGGGCATCAGGCCGGCCACCAACCCCAGGATGGTGGACGAGGCCCCCAGCGATTTCGCGTACAGGACCATCGGGCCCGCGAGGACCATCTGGAAGGACAGCGCGTTGAAGAGCGCGAACGCATACGCGTTGGTGATTCCTTCCGGCAGACGATCCGTTTCAGCCACAACGGCAGCCTTGGGCCGGGAACCGCGGGATTCAAGCGCGTGGTTCCGGACAAGAAACCCTGTTGATCCGGGGACGGGGGGAGGTTCAGGCTGGCGCCGCGATCCTTGGAGAACCCCCTGAAATGAAACCCATTTTGCCCCTCTTCATCATGATCGACGCCATGGGATGGGAGATCCTGCGTGGCGACACGTTCGGTCAGGACTTTGCCCCGGTCCGGAAGCAGCTCCGAAGCGTGTTCGGCTACAGCTCGACCTGTGTGCCGTCGATCCTGTCGGGCCGTTGGCCGGATGAGCACCGGAACTGGTGCTACTTCGTCTACGACCCGCAGAATTCCCCCTTCCGGACCTTGCGCTGGCTTCGGTGGCTGCCGACAGCGGTGACCGGGCGTCGGATCTTCCGGCGCTGGCTGACGAAGTTCGTGAAGGTGCAGCTCAACTTTCGCGGCTACTTCGACCTCTACAACATCCCGTTCCGGTACATCCACCTCTTCGATTTCACGGAGAAGAAGAGCCCGTTGCAGCCGAAGGGCATGAACCGCGGCCCAAACATCTTCGATCACCTCACGGAGCAGAAGATCCCCTATTTCGTGACGGATCCCACGACGAGCGAGGAAGCGAACCGGGACCGGTTGATCGGACAGTTGCGCACGGGCGAGATCGATTTCGGATTCGTGTATTGGGCGGGCCTGGACGGCCTGCTGCACCGGGTGGGCAACAAGTCGCCGGAAGTGCCGGCCAAGCTCCGCGTGTACGAGGAATGGATCCGGAGCGTGCTGGAGGCGGCGAAAGGACAGTACTCGGACGTGCGGTTGTACATCTTCAGCGATCACGGCATGGCGAACTGCGACGAGTTGCTGGACCTGAAGGCGAAGATCGATCCGCTGGGCCTGGAAATGGGGAAGGACTACGCCGTGGTGTACGACTCCACGATGGCGCGGTTCTGGTTCTTCAACGATGCCGCGCGCTCGAAGGTCACTGCGGTGCTTCAGACGGTCCCGGAGGGTCGCATCGTCCCCGACGCCGAACTCAAGGGCCTGCGGGCGCATTTCGAGGACGGTTACTTCGGGCAATTGCTCTTCCTGGTGCGCGAGGGCGTCCTGATCGTGCCCAGCCACATGGGCGAGCGCCCGATCCGTGCGATGCACGGGTATCACCCGGACGATCCGCATTCGTACGCGAGCCTGCTGACGAACCGAGGGTCGCTGCCGGACGACGTGACCGCCATTCCGCATATCCACGGGTTGATGGTGAAGGAGTCGATGGCCGCAAAAGCTGCCAACGGGTCGAAACCCGCGGTTGCCGTCCGTACCTAAACAGGGTTATTACGACGGCGGCAGTAGGAGCCGAAGGATGGTACCCCTCTTTAACCCCCAACGTCTGACGAAGTCCTGCCATGTCTGCATCCAAACCGACCCTGTGGCAACGCACCCTCATTTACTCGCTCTGGCATGACTTCAGCATCCGCTGGAGGTTCAAGTATGAGCTGCCGAAGCTGAAGGAAGTGACCCAGGAAGGGGTGAAGCTCGACGTGTCGACGCTTTCACCCATCATGAAGAACAACCTTCTCGAAGGCCGATACGAGGTGCAGGAACGCCTTCTGGCGTCCAAGTGCCTCCAGCCTTCGGACCGTGTCCTCGAAGTGGGCGGCGCGATCGGCTTCATCGGCCTGTTCTGCCAGACGCGACTGGGCATCACGCAATACACCACCGTCGAGGCCAACCCCAACACGGCTGAGTTGCTGAAGCGCAATTACTCCCTGAACGGGCGCACGCCGGTCCTGTGGAACGTGGCCCTCGCCGCCCAGGACGGGAAGGTCACGCTGAACATCGGGAATGAGTTCTGGGAGAATTCGCTGGTCGCCGGCAGCGGATCCGGGAAGTCCGTCGAGGTTCCTGCCCACAGCCTGTCCACCCTGGTGGCGCGGTTGGGTTACGAGCCGACCACCCTGATCATCGACATCGAGGGCGCGGAGCAGTTCGTGGATTTCCGGCAGGTGCCGGCCTCGGTGAAGAAGATCATCATCGAACTGCATCCGGCCTTCATCGGATTCCCGGCGACGTACCAGATCATCGGTGAGCTCCTCAAACTGGGCTTCCGGGTGGAGGAGGAAACCGGTGGGACCTACCTGTTCCTGCGCCCATGAGCCAACCACGACCCCGCGGGTCGACCGTCATCCATGTTCCCCGTCGGTTTGTTGCCGAGGAGTGGGGCGGGACCGAGACGGTCATCCTGGAGATTTCGCGCCAACAGAAGCGCGCCGGGCTGGTGCCGCGCATCATCACGTCGATGGCGCTGGCCCGGTTGCAGCATGAGGAGATCGGTGGCATCCCGGTCCATCGTTACCATTACTGCTACCCGTTTTTCGGATTGAGTGCGGCGGACCGTGCGGCTTTGGACAAGAAGGGTGGCAACCTCCTGTCGTTTTCGCTGTTCCGGGCGCTGTTGAAGGCCCCGAACGTGCGGTTGTTCCATGCGCACGCGCTGAAACGGCTGGGCGGCGAGGTGCGGACGGCGGCGCGCTGGCGTAAGAAGCCCTTCGTGGTGTCGTTGCATGGCGGGGTGTTCGACGTGCCGACAGCGGAGTTGGGTTCAATGCTGAAGCCCATCGAGAACAAGCCCGAGTGGGGCCGGTTGTTCGGGGCGTTCTTTGGATCCCGCAAGGTGCTTTCGGACGCGGATCACGTGATCTGCGTCGGCCAATCCGAGCTGGAGAAGGCCTCGGGTGAGATCGGACATGACCGCATCAGCTATCTGCCGAACGGGGTGGATTGCGCGAAGTTTGCCACGGGTGACGGGCCGGCGTTCCGGGCGGCGCACGGGATCCCGGCGGATGCCTTCCTGATCCTGAACCTCAGCCGGATCGACGGGCAGAAGAACCAGAAGCTTTTGTTGGAGGCGTTCGCGGCGCTGCGGGTGCGTGTGCCGGGAGCGCATCTGGTTTTGATCGGGCCGGAGACACAGCCGGTGTACGCGAAAGGCCTGCGGGATTTCGTGGCGGCGAATGGACTCGGTGGGTGCGTGAAGATCCTGCCGGGGATGAAGAACGACAATCCGGACCTGGTCCGGGCCTTCCATGCGTGCGACGTCTTCGTGCTGCCTTCCCTCCATGAACCTTTCGGGATCGTGGTGCTGGAGGCGTGGAGCGCCGGGAAGCCGGTGATCGCCAGTCGCGTGGGCGGGCTCAAGGCGCTCGTGCAGGAGGATCACACCGGGTGGTTCCTGGAACCGGGCGATGGGACGGCGGCAGGCGATCTGGCCGCGCAGTTGGCACGTCTTGCGGCCGAGCCGGAGACGAGGCGTCGGCTGGGAGCGGCTGGAAAGGCGGAGGCCCTGGCGAACTACGACTGGGCGCGGGTGAGCGTGCGACTCGAGGAGATCTACCAACAGGCCGAGGCCCACGCCGCGAAGCGCTACGGAGGCGCGCGATGAGCTACCAGGAGGTCAAACGCAACATCTGGAGCAACGCCATCTCCAATTACGTCCGCACGGTCCTCGGCATGATCGTCGGCCTGCTGACCTTCCGCATGCTGTACCAGAGCATGCCGCCCGAGCAGTTCGGGTTCTGGTCGTTGCTCTGGTCGGTCTTCGGCTACGGCATCCTTCTCGATTTCGGATTCGGATTCGCGGCGCAGAAACGCGTGGCGGAACTGTCGGTGAAGCAGGACTGGGATGAGCTGTCGCGGGTGCTGTCGACGATCCTGTTCTTCTACTTCGGTGTGGCGGCGGCGATCGTGCTGGTGGTGTTGGTGGCCTCGCGCCCGATCGTCGGGTTGTTCGGGGTTTCTGCGGCGAACGCGGAGGAATTCCGGAAGGTGCTCATCCTCTTCTTCATGGGGATCGGGCTGGCGTTTCCGATGGGGATCTTCCCGGAGATCCTGCGTGGGCAGCAGCGGATCCGGTTGGCGAACAACCTGATCTCGGCCGCGCTGGTGTTGCGGTTGGCGACGCTGTGGCTGGCGTTGAAGTACGAGTGGGGGTTCTTTGCGGTGATGGCGATCGCGCTCTTCTACGCGCTGGCGCCGGACTTCCTGGCGGCGTTGCTTGCCTTGAAGCGCATGCCGGGAGTGAAGCTCCGGCCGGGGCTGTTCTCGAAGGCGATGATCGGGGACACGATGCGGTTCTCGGTGTTCGCGTACATCAGCACCGCGACGAACCTGGTGTTGGGAAAGACGGACCAGTTGGTGCTGGGCGTGGCGCTTTCGGTGGCGGCGGTGGCGCTGTACCAGGCGGGGGCGAAGGTGGCGGAGGTCTTCTCGCAGTTCACCAAGCAGGTGCAGGACACGCTTTCGCCGGCAGCCGCGCACCTGCACGCCACGGGGGATCGGGCGGCCTTGCAGGACCTGCTGGTGAACTCCACGCGCTGGAGCGTGTTGATCGCGACGCCGCTGTACCTGTTGTGTGCGTTCTACCTCGATGAACTTCTGCAATTGCTGACCGGCGACCGGATCATCGACCGGAAGACCTGGGAGGTCGGGCACGTCCTGCTGTTCTGGTATTACACCACGATCCTGACCCATAGCGTTTCGAAGCGGATCTTCATGATGACCGGGCACGAACGGCCGCTCATGTGGCTCGGCCTTGCTGAAGCCGGGGCCAACCTCGTGTTCAGCGTGGGGCTCGTGCTCTGGTTCAAGTCCGTCGTGGCAGTCGCCATCGGATCGCTCATCCCAAGCCTCTATTTTGGATGGGTCCACCTGTGGCCGTGGGTGGCACGCGATGTCGGCATTTCCGGCTGGGTGCTGTTCCGCCGCACCGTGTTGCCGTCGTGGCTGGGCGCGATTCCATTGCTGGCCCTGCTTATCGGGTTCCAGTTCATCACGCTCGCTCCCGGCGGCAGCGTCCGGGGTGCGATGTTCATCGAGGGAACGATTGCCGGGCTCGTGGGGGCGTACGGACTCTGGCGGTTTGGCCTGAAGCCCTCGGAACGGACCTCGTTGACGAACAAGCTGGGCGGGCGATTCCGCCGGGGTGGTGCCACGCCAGGAGCCTCGACGCCATGAGCCTCCCCTTCGTCAGCATCATCATGCGGTCGTACAACGAGGCCTGGGCGCTTCAGGGCACCCTCCCGGCGTTGAAGGCGCAGTTGCACCGCGACTGGGAATTGATCGTCATCGATTCGGGCTCGACCGATGGCTCGCAGGAGCTGATCCGGGCGATGAACCCCGCGCACTTCGTGCAGATCACGCCCAAGGAATACAATCCGAGCCGCGTGATGAACCAGGGGATGCGCCTGGCGCGGGCGGAGTACGGCATCTTCCTGAACGCGGATGCGACGCCGCAGGGAACGGAGTGGCTGGGACCGCTCGTGGAGGCGTTGCTGGATCCCAAGGTGGCCGCGTGTTTCGGACGGCAGATTCCGCGCCCCGATTGTCAGGCGGTCTTTGCCAACGATTACGACCGGTGCTTTGGGCCGAACCGTGAATCGGTCCACTGGGACCACTTCTTCAGCATGGTGAGCAGCGGGCTGCGACGGGATGTCTGGGCGAAGCGCGGCTTCCGCGAGGACCTCCAATACGCCGAGGACGACGAGTACACGCGCTGGTGTCGGGCCCAGGGCTACGGGGTGCGCTATGTCGAGAAGTCGATCGCGATGCACTCCCACAACTATACCGCCGAACAGGCCTACAAGCGGTCGTTCGGCGATGCGCGCGCGATCGGGAAGGCGTGGACCGGTTCCGCCGGCGATTTCAACTGGCCGAAGACGGTCTTGCTCGGGTGGGTGAGCGATGTCCGGCATGACCTGCGGTTCTGCCTGCGGAACGGTCGCGTGGGTGAACTTGCCCATGCCGCGCGGATCCGCTGGCACCAGCGCTGCGGCAAGCTCGCCGGTTTCCGTCAAGGGTGGTCCGAGAAGTCTGGAGGCACCGCATGAAGATCCTGGTCGTATCGAACCTGTACCCGCCGCATTACGTCGGCGGCTATGAACTCCGGTGCCAGCACATCACCGAGGGGTTGCGGCAGCGCGGGCATGACGTCCAGGTGCTGACCTCGAATCACGGCTTGGTGGCGGGAGCACCGGTTCCGGCCGAGGACCGCGTGGAGCGGTCGTTGCGCGTGCACGGGTTCTTTGGGCATCCGTGGCTGGGGATCGGTGCGCTCCGGGAATTGGAGTTCCACAACAACACGGTCCTGCGCGCGGCGGTGGAACGGTTCCAGCCCGACGTCATCCACGTGTGGAACCTGGGCGGGATTTCGAAGTCGCTCATCTTCACGCTGGCCCGGTTGGGACGGCCCACGGCCTACGACATTTCCGATCATTGGATTGCGCGCAGCCTTCAGGCGGATGTGTGGCTGGATTGGTGGAACCGGCCGAATCCTTCCGGCAGCGCCCGGGTGCTGCGGACGGTGTGGTCGTTGCTGGGACGGCGTTCGGCGTGGGATGCGGTGGCCCCGACGAATGCGGTGCGGCAGGCGCGGTTCCCGAGGATTTACTTCTGCAGCGGTGCGCTGCGCGAACTGACCCGGGCCAAGGGATACGACGTCGGCCACGGCTCGGTGATCTACTGTCCGGTGGATCGGAAGCGGTTCCATGGTGAACCGGTGGCTGCGGAGCGTGGGTTGAAGCGGTTGCTGTGGGTGGGGCGGTTGGCGGAGGACAAGGGCATCCTGACGGCGTTGAAGGCCATGCGGGCGGTGCAGGGACGGTTTGCCGGCAAGTTGTGCGTGTATGGCAAGGGCGACGCGGACTACGTGGCGATGCTGCACCGCTTCGTGGCCGAACATGCGTTGCCCGTGGAGTTCAGCAGTGCCAGCGCGGCGGACATGCCGCAGGTGTACCGGTCGCATGATGCGCTGGTGTTCACCAGTGAGTGGGAGGAACCGTTTGCGCTGACCCCGCTCGAGGCGATGGCGAGCGGCATTCCGGTGATCGGCACGCTGACGGGTGGGAGCATCGAGTTGCTCCGGCACCGTGAGAACGCGCTGACGTACAAGGCGGGCGATGCCGAGGAACTGGCCAGCCGGATCCTGGAACTGGATGCGGAACCGGCGTTGCGCGAACGCATGGCCCGGACTGCCCACGCCGAGATGGCCCGTTACGACCAACCCGTGATCACCGATCAGATCGAATCCTTTCTGGTGGAAACCGTGAAGGGCTGGAAGCCCTCGGTCCCGCCCCGATACGACGCTGCATGACCTCCCGATTCACATTGGATGGAAGCCCGGAACTGGAACAGCACCTCGGCGCGCTCTGCCAAAAGGTAGGCGAGCGCATCCGGGCGATGATTCCGGCGGCCGACCTGGAAGGCGTGCTGCTCGGGGGTGGATACGGGCGTGGAGAAGGCGGCGTGTTGCGGTCGGTTGGCCGGGATCTTCCGTACAACGACCTCGAGTTCTATGTGTTCGTGAAGGGCTCGGGTGTGCTGGCGGACCGACGCTGGCGCGAGCCGCTGCATCATCTGGGTGAGGAGTTGAGTCCGGAGGCTGGCCTGGAGGTGGAGTTCAAGGCGCTGACCCTTTCGAAGCTGCGGAACGCGGATCCGCAGATGTTCTATTACGACCTGGTGGTCGGGCATCGCTGGGTGATCGGTGACGACAGCCTGCTGAAGGGCTGTGATCACCATCGGGACGCCTCGAAGATTCCATTGCACGAGGCGACGCGCCTGCTGATGAACCGGTGCTCGGGGTTGCTGTTCAGTGCGGAGCGGTTGGCGCGGGCGGAGTTCACCGCGGAGGACGCGGACTTCGTGGGTCGCAACCATGCCAAGGCTCGGTTGGCGTTCGGCGATGCGTGGCTCGCGGCGCAAGGACAATACCATTGGAGCTGCAAGGAACGGCACGATCGAATCCGGCGATTGGCCGCCGTGGGTCCCGTGGATGCGGGCAAGGGATTGTCGACGGCGGACCTGATGCGCGAGCACGCGGCCGGCGTTCAGTTCAAGTTGTTGCCGGTGCGGACGTCGGCACCGCGCGCGGCGTTGCAGGCGGAACAGGACCGGCTCCGGCGGCTGGGTCTCGGGTTGTGGCTCTGGCTGGAATCGCGTCGGTTGGGGCGCACCTCTGGGTTGGCGAGCGCGTATGCCCTGGATGTGGGGGAGTTGTGTCCGGAGACCTCGCCCCTGCGGAATCTGTTGGTGAACCTGCGGACCTTTGGCGCGCGGGGACTGGATCCGGAACGGTGGCTCCGCTACCCGCGCGAGCGTCTGCTGCGGTCGCTGGCGTTGCTGCTCTGGGAGCCGGCGTCCCTGCAGGATCCGGAGCTGAGGGCGTACCTCCACGCCGAGCTTCGGACGACGTCCGCAGACCTTCCCGGGTTGGTGAAGGCCTACCAACAGCTCTGGCAACGCTTCAACTGATCCCCCCATGCGCATCCTCGTCGTCTACCCGTACATCCCGTACCCCGTTGATCGCGGCACCTACCAGCGGTCGTTCCACCTGCTGCGCGAGTTGGCCCGCACGCACACGGTGGATCTCTTCGCCCTGAGCGAGAAAGGTGAGCGACTGGAGCAGCGTCCGGTGTTCGAGGCGTTCTGTGGTCGGGTGGAGTTCGAGCCGTTCGAACATCCGGAGTGGCCGCGGTTGTTCCCGGACCGGCTCCTGAATCCGCTGCCCACGACGATCCTGCACTGGCGGGCAGACCATATCCGGGAGGCGCTCGGGCGTTTCATGGCGGGGCAGAAGTACGATCTGGTGCATGTGTGCGACATCGTCATGGCGCAGTACTTCCTGGAGGAACATCCGGAGGTGCGGCTGTCCGTGGACCGGAGCCGGGTCGACCTGCAGTTCCAGTTGGCGCAGCACGAGGCCATGGCCCACGGGTTGAAGCAGAAGCTGCTCGACTGGGAGAACATCTCGAAACTGGAGCGCTTCGAGAAACGTGTGGCGGCCCGCTGCGCCATCCAGGTGTTGTGCGGCCCGGATGATGAGGTCTTCGTGCGCGAACGCATCAGCACGGAGGTTCCCCTGCTCGTCGTGGCCAATGGGGTGGACCTGGAGTTCTTCCGACCGGATTCCGCACCCGACCCGCGCGATGCGGTGCCCACCGTCCTCTTCTGCGGCGCGATGGATTACTCGCCCAATGTGGACGCGCTGCGCTGGTTCTTCGGCGAGATCCACGATCGCTTGCTCAAGCAGGTGCCCGACCTGCGTGTGTGGATTGTCGGCAAGGCCCCCGTCGACGAGGTGAAGGCCCACGGGACACGGAAAGGGGTCACGGTCACCGGAGGTGTTCCGGATGTGCGCCCGTATTACCGTCGGTCCTGGTTGCAGATCGTGCCGTTGCGGATCGGGGGCGGGACACGGTTGAAGATTCCGGAATGCATGGCGATGCGCACGCCGGTGGTGTCGACGACGATCGGGGCGCAGGGGTTGGACCTGCGCCACGACCACGACATCCTGCTGGCGGACACCCCGGAGACCTTCGCGCAGGAAACGGCCCGGGCATTGAAGGACGCAGCGCTGCGGGCGCACATTGAGGAGACGGGTTACCGGACGGTTCACGAACGGTTGGGATGGGGGAGGCTGGGAGCGGTGCTGGCCGAGGAATACACCCGGCGCTTCGGCGCGGGGACGGCGGCGGGTTGAGGGGGGTGGCCGGTCCTCCGGAACGGGCACATCTGGACACTGCCCCCGCGTGCGACGGGGTGGCGACGTCCTCGTCGCCGTTCCAAGGGCATTCCCAATGGCGATGAGGACATCGCCGCCCCGAATCCTTTCCAATAGGGGGCAGTGTCGAGAGGCGTCCCTCCGGAACGGGCGCATCCTGACACTGCCCCCGCACGGAACGGGGTGGCGACGTCCTCGTCGCCGTTCCAAGGGCATTCCCAATGGCGATGAGGACATCGCCGCCCCGAATCCTTTCCAAAAGGCGGCACTGTCGAGAGGCGTCCCTCCGGAACGGGCGGAGGGCCGCTGGATTGACGGCCGGGGCGGAATCTGGAGGCTACGCCGGTGCGTTCGCTGCCTGAAACGCCGCACGGCCGTGCGCGCTCCGGGGCGTTGGCCGCCGGCATCTGTTATCTCCTGTGGGGATTGGTGCCCCTGTACTGGAAACCGCTTTCGGCGGTGGATCCGGTGGAGCTGATCGCGCACCGGCATTTGTGGTCGCTCGTGCTTTTGCTGCTCCTTCTGCTGGGCATGAAGGACGGCTTTGCCGAAGTGAAACGCGCGCTGGGAACGGTGCGGTCGGCGGGTCGGATGCTGCTGGGGGCGCTGCTGCTGACGACGAATTGGATGGTGTACGTCTGGGGGGTGAACAGCGGCCACATCATCGAGACGAGCCTCGGGTATTTCCTGGTGCCGCTGTTCAGCGTCCTGGCGGGGCGATTCCTCCTGCATGAGTCCTTGCGTCGGGTCCAGTGGATGGCGGTGGGCTTGGCCGCGATCGGTGTGGGGTTGATGGTGGCGCAGGCAGCCCGGGTTCCCTGGATCGCGCTCGCGCTGGCGGGGAGTTGGGGGTGTTACGGGGTGCTGCGGAAGCGGGCGACGGTGGGAGCGATCCCGGGATTGGCGGTCGAGACGCTGCTCTTGTCGCCGGTGGCCATCGCGTTCCTGTGGTGGCGACACACGGAAGGGACGGGAGCCCTTGGGCGCGTGGACCTGCGGACACACCTGTTGATCCTGAGTTCCGGGGTGGTGACCGCGGTGCCGTTGCTGCTGTTTGCCTACGCGGCGAAACAGATCCGGCTCTCGACGTTGGGGTTGTTGCAGTACATCGCCCCGACGGTCCAGTTGATCCTGGGTGTGTGGGTGTATCGGGAATCGTTCGCGAGCTCACGGTTGGTGAGCTTCGGGTTCATCTGGGTGGCGCTGGTGATCTACACCACGGACAACCTGCTGGCGCAGCGTCGGGCCCAGGCCGCCCGGGCACCGGTGGTTCCCGTTGCCAAGGAATGACCGGGTCTTGCCGGAATCAGGGCTTCGCGGCGGCACTGCGCTTCCGGCGTTGCTCGGCGACGATTTCCTGAAGTCGATCCACCGAGACGCGGTCGCCGTTGTTCTTGCCGATGTGGCGGAAGACTTCCTTGCCGTCCGGATCGAGGAGGAGGAGGGCGGGATAATGCACCACCTGACCGTGGAAGGCGTAGCCGTCCGGGATGCCATAGGCCTTCGCGAGGGCAGCGTCGGCGTCGCGGAAGAGCTGGAGCTTCTGTTCCTTCAGCGACTCCGACCATTTGCGGATCTCATCCGCGGGATCGGGCTTCAGGAAGACGTGGGTGACGTCGGGGATTTCCGCGGCGCGGCGTTGGTGGTCGCGGGTGTGGCGGAGGCAGACGGGGCACTCGGTCTTGAGCAGGAAGTGCAGGACCACCCAGCGGCCGCGGGCTTCGGAGAGCGTGAACTTCCGGTCGTCGATGGGCGACTGGACGGTGAAGTCGGCGGGAGGCTTGGGAGATTCCGCGGCGAGGCCACGGGTTGGGGACGCCGAGGCAAACGCGGCGAGCGCGACGACGGAGGCAAAGCGGCGGCGTGTCATGAGGAGAGGATGAAAGGAGGGCCATGTCCGACCAAGCAAGGAGTGGGCGGAATTGCAACTGGACGTCGCATATGCGACGCGCGGATGCAAATGGGCGGGGGTGGGGTGACAGAACGGTGGCTTGATTTGAGGCGCAGATCGGTGTGTCTGGGGGCATGACATTCCCACAGGACATAGCAGAGGGTGACATGCCGCGGCGTCGGTTCATTGCGGGCACAGGGTTGCTTGGACTGGTGCTGGCTTCCGGCGTTGCGCCGGCCTTTGCCCAGGGGGTGCCGGCGTCGCGGCGTGTGCGCGTCGGGGTGATCGGACTTGGCCGTGGGATGGACCATGTCACGGCGCTGTTGCAGGTGCCCGGAGCGGAGGTGGCGGCCGTGTGCGACGTGGATCAGCGGCGTCGGGATGCGGCGGCAAAAAAGGTGGAGGAGAAGTCGGGGACGCGGCCGGCGGGATTCACGGACCTGCGGCGGATGCTGGAGGATCGCACGCTGGATGCGGTGAGCATTGCGACGCCGAACTTCTGGCATGCGCCGGCGGCAATCCTGGCGTGTCGCGCGGGCAAGCACGTCTACGTGGAGAAGCCGGGAAGCCACAACGCGCGGGAGGGAGAGCGGATGGTGGAGGTGGCGGCGAGCACGCGTCGGATCGTGCAGATGGGCACGCAACGCCGGAGCACGGAGACGGTGCGCGAGGCGATGCAGGCGTTGCGGGAAGGGATCATCGGGCCGCTGCGGATGGCGCGGTGCCGATACGACAATGCGCGGACGACGATCGGGCGGGGGAAGGCGGCGCCGGTGCCGGAGTGGCTGGATTACGATCTGTGGCAGGGGCCGGTGCCGGAACGTCCGTACGTGGACAATCTGGTGCATTACAACTGGCACTGGCGCTGGCATTGGGGCGGTGGCGAGTTGGCGAACAACGGGCCGCATGCCCTCGACATCGCGCGCTGGGGTCTGGGCGTGGAGTATCCCAAACGCGTGGCGGCCAATGGCGGCCGGTACCATTTCCAGGACGATCAGGAAACGCCGGATACGATGACGGCGCATTTCGATTTCGGGTCGGTGGGGATTGGCTGGGATGGATCGAGCTGTCATCCGCGCAAGGCGGAGGGTCCGGTGTTCGTCACGTTTTACGGCGATGGGGGGACGTTGGCGGTGGACGCGGGCGGCGGGTATCGCGTGGTGGATCCGGCCGGGAAGGAATTGCGGAAGGTTCCCGGGAAGACGAGTGACGTGCCGCACTTTGCGAACTTCATCGCGGCGATCCGCGGCGAGGCGACGCTGAACGCGCCGATCGCCGAAGGGGTGAAGAGCGTGCACCTCTGTCATCTCGGGAACATCGCGTGGCGCAGCGGTGGGGCGGTTGCGGTGGATCCGGCGAAGGGGCGGTTGAAGGGCGCGGACCGCGCGACGCGGGCGATGTGGGGGCGGGAGTATCGGCGCGGGTGGGAGATTGGGTGAACTGGGGGAGGGAGTTCCAAGATTTCAGTTTCAAGGTTCAAGACGGACGGATGCCGGGCTTCAAACTTGAAGCTTCAAAACTCCAACTCATCCGCAGCCGCGTGAGGGCACGCGGCCTACAGATTGTCGCCGGGTGGGGGCACCCGGCCTTCAGGATTGGGAACTCCTGATTGGCCGGTTTTCGGTTTGCGGATGGGCGGGGAGGCTGGGCGATGGTTGGCGCCATGAAGATCGTGCGTTCACCGAAGGCGATGCAGCGGTTGGCGAAGGAATGGCGTGGAGCCGGAGTGCGGGTGGGGTTCGTTCCCACGATGGGATTCCTCCACGCCGGCCACGTGTCGCTGATGGAGGTGGCGCGGCGTCGGGTGGGGCCGAAAGGCATCGTCGTGGTGAGCATCTATGTGAACCCGACGCAATTCGCGCCGACCGAGGATCTCAGCAAGTATCCGCGGGATTTCGCGCGGGACCGGCAGCTCTGCACGGAGGCCGGGGTGGACGTGATCTTCGCGCCGCTGGACAGCGACATGTACGCGGGTCGCGGAGAAGGACGGTATTCCACCTACGTGGTGGAGGAGTCGCTGGGGCGGCCGATGGAGGGGGCGTCGCGTCCGACACATTTCCGCGGGGTCACGACGGTGGTGGCGAAGCTGTTCAACGTGGTGTTGCCGGACGTGGCGGTGTTCGGGGCCAAGGACTGGCAACAGGCGGCCGTGATCCGTCGGATGGTGAACGACCTGAACTTCCCGTTGCAGATGGTGGTGGCTCCCACGCGTCGGGAGAAGGACGGGTTGGCGATGAGTTCGCGGAACACGTACCTGAATGAGTCGGAGCGGAAGCAGGCCACGGTGTTGATCCGATCGATCCGCGCGGTGAAGGCGCGGGTGGCATCGGCGGGAAGGGGTGGGTTGGCGGCGGAGGTGTTGAAGTCGGAGGTGGCGGCGATGGTGGCGCAGGAGCCGGCAGCGCGGCTGGATTACGTGGAGTTCTTTGATGGGGAGACGCTGGAGGCGGTGGCGGAGGTCCGGCGTGGGGCGCACATGGCGTTGGCGGTGTTCATGGGGCGGACGCGGTTGATTGATAATGGGCGAGTTTGAAGTTTGAAGGGGGCTGAAGGCCGGGTGCCCTCACCCGGAGGGGTTGGAGGATGCGCCGCGTGGGGGCACGCGGCCTACAACGGGGGTGTGAATGAAGGCCGGGTGCCCTCACCCGGAGGGGTTGGAGGATGCGCCGCGTGGGGGCACACGGCCTACAAAGGGGAGTTGCCAGACAGGAGTTCACCTTGGGCTGGGGGTTGGGTAGGCTTTGGGGGACATGCGAATTCTGACCGGGATCCAGCCGAGCGGTGCCCTGCACCTGGGCAACTACTTTGGCGCGATGCTTCCCGCCATCCAGCTGCAGGATGAGGGGGACGCTTACTATTTCATCGCGAACTACCACTCGATGACGTCGCTGACGGACGCGGCCTTGCGGCGTCAGTACTCGCGGGATGTGGCGCTGGACTTCATGGCCTGCGGGCTGGATCCGAAGCGGTGCGTGTTCTGGAAGCAGTCGGATACGCCGGAGCACACGGAGTTGGCGTGGTTGTTGTCGACGGTGACGCCGATGGGGTTGCTGGAGCGTTGCCACAGCTACAAGGACAAGGTGGCGCGGATGGGCGACGAGGCGGTGGGTTCGGTGAACCACGGGTTGTTCGCGTACCCGGTGCTGATGGCGGCGGACATCCTGCTGTACGACTCGAACGTCGTGCCGGTGGGGCGCGACCAGAAGCAGCACCTGGAGGTCACGCGGGACATCGCGGTGAAGTTCAACCTGCTTTACGGGGACACGTTCGTGGTTCCCGAGCCGCGGATCCGGGACGAGGTGGCGGTGGTGCCCGGTCTCGACGGCGAGAAGATGTCGAAGAGCTATGGCAACACGATCCCGATCTTCGGCGATGAAAAGGTCCTCAAGAAGCGGATCATGGGCATCGCGATGGACAGCCGCGGCATGGACGAGCCGAAGCCGGACGCCGAGAAGAATGTCGCGATCCAGTTGCTGAAGCTGGTGGCCGCACCGGACGTGGCGCAGTCGATCGAGGATCGGTTGCGTGCGGGTGGGTTCGGGTATGGCGACCTGAAGAAGGCGTTGTTCGAGAACTACTGGAACTACTTCGGGCCGGCGCGGGCGCGTCGGGCCGAGCTCGCGGCGAACCTGGATTACGTGGACACGGTGTTGCGCGAGGGCGCGGAGAAGGCGCGCAAGGTCGCACAGACGACGCTCGCCCGCGCGAAGAAGGCGTGCGGGTTGGACTAGGGAACTCTGCGTCAGGCCAACCCGCGCCAGCGGCGAGCATCCGCAGATCGCAGGTGGGTCCTTCGCCTGCGGTTGGGGCGCATCTTGACACTGCCCCCGTTTGAGACTGGGAACGGGGCGGCGATGTCCTCATCGCCTTGGGAAATGCTCTGGAACGGCGACGAGGACGTCGCCACCCCGTTCCATGCGGGGGGCAGTGTCAAGATGCCCGCCTGCGGTTGGACGCCTTCATTCTGAAGTGGCGACGGAGCGTGACCTCAACCAGTGTTTTCGCATGTCACGGACCGCCTTGGAACGGATCGCGGAACTGGTTCGGCCGCTCGCGCCGGTGGAATGCCCGAACGAGTCGGACTGGGCGCGGGTGGAGCGCGCGTTGGATGTCCGCTTGCCCTCGGACTACAAGGCATTGGTCAGCCTCGTTGGAACCGGGACCTTCGGGCAGGGGTTCGTCCTCTTGAACCCGGTTGCGACCTGGCGGGCGCATCTTCTTTCGCTGGAGGACCTCCTCAGCTTCCGCGAGAGCTGCCAGTTCATGGAGCCCGTCATCGGCGAACGTTTCTATCCAGAGCCGGGCGGGCTCTTGAAGGTGGGCGGGTTCGAGCGGATGCAATTCTTCGTTCGGATCGACGCAGCCCCAGGTGAAGCGGAGTTC
>JAIXZE010000172.1 GCA_027489875.1 Verrucomicrobiales bacterium | reverse complement strand
GGATTGAGGCGGACACACTTCAATCCTTACCCCTGAGGAGCCGGGACGCTTCATGGGTACATCCTCGGATGGCTTACGGAAAATGTCCCGGTCCAGAGCGTTGCCACCCTCCCCGACCACGGCCGCGACGCCAGAACCTCCAGTGGGGTCCTTCACGTCCCTCGGATGCGAAGTGCCGTGTACAGGCTGCAAGTATCCAACTCATGAAAATCCAACTCGGTTCGCTGGCCCGCAAGAGCGCGGCCATGCTGGCTACCGGCGTCGTCGCCGGTGTGCTCGCCCTCCATCCGGTCTCGGCGCAGACTACGCTCGCTGAATTCCAGTTCAACGAGGGCACGGGCAAGACCACCGCCAGTCCGACCAATACCCTCGTGGGCTATCTCGGCGGCGTTCCCAATCCCAACGCCATTCCCGTCTCGACGAACGACAGCCCCTCGGGTTTGACCGGAGATCTGGCCGTCGCCCTCTCCAGCAGCGCGTTCCTCGTGGTTGACGACGCAACCTCGCCTCTCCTCGCGCCCGGCACCACGCCCCTGACCATCGAAGGCTGGATCAAGCACAGCAGCGCCGCCCCCCTCGCCAATCAGGGCATCCTCGCCTACGGCGGTTCCTACAAGCTCGGCCTCGCCTCCGGCCAACTCGTCTTCACCCTGTTCGGCGTGGTCGACGTCTTCAGCGGGTACTTTCCCGCCGCGGATGAGTGGCACCACGTTGCCGCAGTCTGGGAACCCGGCGTGGGCGTCACCTTCTATCTCGACGGCGCCGCCGCCTTCATCGAGGAAACCCGCGCTGCCCGCCCCATCTCCAACAACCTGCTGAACCTCGGAGCCGAGCGACTCGGGAACGCCCTGGAAGGGAGCATCGACCGACTGCGCGTCCACGGCGCTGCATTGACCATCGAACAACTCGACACCGTCGCCGCAGAGCCAAAGGCCATCCTCCCCACCACCCTGGTCGCCTACGCCTTCAATGAGTCCGTTGGTCCCTGGCAGAACAGCGCCCCGGCCGTCCGCCCGACCATTGTCGGAGCCACCTTCCTGGGCGAACGCATCAGTCCGGCGTGGAGCCCGGATTCGCCCACGGGTTCACCGACGGACTCCAGCCTACACTTCACCACCGGCGGCATGCGCGTGGTCGTCCCTGATCCGAACACCGCGATCCGTTTCGAAGAGGGTCATTTCACCATCCAGGCGTGGGTGAAGTTTGGCGCCCAACCGGATTTCCGGTCGGTGTTCTTCTTCAACAACGGTCCCGGCGGCGCGGTTTCCTTCTCCATCGCAAACCGCCGTCTCTTCGTTACCACGCTCGGCATCGTCGACCAACCCACCGCGGCACTCATCCCCGACGACGGGGGCTGGCACCATGTGGCCGTCATCCATGAGGCGGGCGTCGGATTCCGGTTCTATGTCGACGGCATCCTCGGGGACACCATCGCCTACACCCGCAGCCTGCTCATCGACGTGCGCACCGCCACCGAGTTCGTAATCGGCAGCGAACCCTCCGGAGGCCTGCCCTACGTTGGAAAACTCGATCGCCTCATCATCACCAGCGGTTTGCTGGATCCCAAGAACCTCGACTTCCGCCCGATCCCCGGCATCGATCCCGACGCCCCGTCGCTCTCGATCCGCACCGTGATCGAAGTCAGCTGGCCTTCGCTCCCTGCCGGTTACCTGCTCCAGACCACGGCGACCCCGGAGCTCGCCGCAAGCTGGACCTTTGTCACTGGCACACCCACCGCTGCCGAAGGCACCTTCCGCTTCTACGCACCGGTCGGTGACGCGGCGGCCTTCTATCGCCTGATCAAGCCGGCGAACTGACCGCCGCCGGCCTGCGCGGCAGTTCGTGTCTCCGCAGGGGGCAGATCGAACTGCCGATCCGGGATTCAACGAACTGGTCTCCGGCGGGAGGCCTCTGGCAGCCTGCTTCCACCGTGAAGCTGCCAACGTTCCTCGCCGTGATGGCCCTGCTCGCCATCCGATGCATCGCCCAGGAGCCGGACGCCGTGCTGCCCCTCTGGCCCGGCACCCCTCCGGGTGAAACGCGCGCACGCGGCGCGGAACACAAGGTCGAGGGTCGCCCTCGACCCTTCTACCAACTCACGGACATCACCACGCCGTCGTTGGTTGTGTTCCACGCCCCGGCCGCAATCCGCAACGGCACCGGCATCCTCATCTGCCCCGGCGGTGGCATGCAGCGCCTCGCCTACGAACACGAGGGACTCGAGGTCGCCCGCTGGCTCAACTCGATCGGCATCACAGCCGCTGTCCTCAAGTACCGCGTTCCCTCCCCGTCCGTGACCGCCGCCATGGACGCCCAGCGTGCCCTGGGCCTCATGCGTTCCCATGCCGCCGAATGGCATCTCGACTCCATCGGTAGCGTCGGATTCTCCGCTGGCGGCGAACTCGGTCTGTGGCTGGTGACCCACGCCGACCAACGGCTCTACCCCTCGGTCGATGCCGCCGACCAACTCTCCGCACGCCCCGATTTCGCCGGCCTGATCTATTCCGGCGGTCTCCTCCAACGCGATGGTTCGGTCCGCGAACCGTTCGCCTCGCGGCTCAAGCCCGGTCTTCCACCCCTGTTCCTCGCCCACGCTTCCGACGACACCTCCCAGGAATCCCTCGCGCTGGCGCTCGCCCTGAAACGCGCCGGCATCACCACCGAGGTCCACATCTACCGGGAAGGCGGTCATGGCTTCGGTGCCCGGGCGACCGGCATTCCCACTTCCGGATGGAAGGCACGCTTCACCGACTGGCTCGGCAGCCTCGGTCAACTCGACGCCCCCGCCATCCGCGACCACGCCCGACGCACCGCCACCGCCCTGACCGCCGGCCAGGCCCCACCCCGATTCTCGGAAAGCCTCCCCACCGCCTCCCTCGCCGACGCCTACGCTGCCCAGCGCCGTCTGGTCCGAAACCTCGCCGTGAACGATCCGATCGCCGGGTTCAAGGGTGCCGGTGCCTCCGCCGCCGCCCAGAAATCCCTCGGCATCGACGGACCCCTCGCTTCCGCCATCTTCCGGTCGGGACGCCTTGACGGACGATCCCCACAGTCTGTCCCGCTTCGTCCCGGCCAACCGGTCGTCGTGGAGACCGAGATCGGTTACATCACCTCCGTCGATCTCTCGTACGAAATCCTCACCGACGAACAGGCCCGTGGTGCCGTCGAGTCCGTGCTCCCGCTCATCGAACTTCCCCGCAGCTTCCCCAACGGTGGTGCCCCCAACGCCCGCGACATGCTCGCCTCGAACATCGGGTCCGACCGCTACATCGTGGGCCCGTCGGTGAAGGCCGAACAATTCAACCCGGACGCCGTCGCCATCACCCTCCGCCGCGGCGGTCAGGTGCTCCATGAAACCACTGGTGCCAACGCCGCGGGTGGCCAGTGGCACAACCTGCGTCTCGTCCTCAACTCCCTCACCCGCGCCGGCTACACCATCCCCGCTGGCAGCCTCATCCTCGGAGGCGCGCTCGGGAGGATCCACCCCGGCGAACCCGGCCGCTACCAGGCCACCTTCGAAGGCCTCGGGACGCTTGAGTTCGAAATCACCCCATCGCCCTGAAGGCGATGGGGAGTTGCCAGTTCCCAGTCACCAGTTTCCAGAACGGTGCGCCCGCCCTCGCCGCAACGCGGCGCACGGCAACAGCCCGGGGTGGAGCGTAGCGGAACCCTGGGTCACCCCACCCCACGACACCTCGCCCCAACGGGGCGAACGGTGACCCCACGCACCCTGTCCCGTGTGCCCTTTCAGGGCACAGAAGACGGTGTGTGGCGTGGCCCCCCGGAGTTCCACCCTTTCACCTGTCGCCCCTTCGGGGCTGGGAACTGCGATCTGGCAACTGGGGACTGGGAACTGCCGTTGTAGGCCACGTGCCCTCACGCGGCGTGATCAAGCTTCGCCATGCCAACCCTCACGCCCCCAGACAGGCCCATCCACCGCTCAGAACGGCATGAAGGCCATGTCGAATGTCCGCTCCACGAACCAGCCTCCGGCAGCCACCACCACGACCATCGTTCCGGCGGGCCAGGCCAACCGACGGTAGACCCAGGTACCGCGCATCAGGAAGGCCACCGGCAGGAACACCGCCACACAGACCAACTGCCCCAGCTCAACCCCCAAGTTGAATCCGAACAACGGCCCCGCCAACCCTTCCCTTCCGAGCCCGAGTTCCCCCAGCACGCCCGCGAATCCAAAGCCATGGATCAGCCCGAATCCAAACGCCGTCATCCAACTCCGTCGCACGGCGGCGTCGGAGTTTCTGGATTCGACCCATGCCAGCACCGCCGCAACCACGATGCTCGCGGCAATGGTCGCCTCCACCCATCGCGGCGGCAATCGCACGACATCAAACGCGGCCAACCCAAGCGTCAGCGAATGCGCCAGCGTGAAGGCAGTCACCACCTTCAGCACGGCACCCAGCGCTCCCTTGAGATCCGGCACCCCGCGCCAGCCTTCCGGCGTGCGAAGAAGCACGGCCGGCAACAGCAACACCAACAGGAATGCCAGGTGATCATAGCCGGTCCAGATGTGGTGCATCCCTTCGCGCACGAACGTCCCGAGGCTCATCCGTGCCGGTCCCGTGGCCAGGTCTCCACCAACGGGCCGCAGTTCCACGCGGCGTTGGTCCGGTGACAGGACGGTCGTGACCATGCCTCCGACCAGGCATCGGTGCAGTGGATCCCGATCGAAGAGGAGGTCGTACTCCAGCACCAGCGGACCCGTCCCATCCGGGATGGCCGCCGTCAGACGCAGCGCGGCACATGGCGTGTCCAGGCGTTCGGCAACCTGAAGTCCTGCAAACTCCCAGGGCAACACCTCGGACCCCGCCACCAACCGCAAGCCAGCGCGCACCATCCGTTCAACGTCCTTCGTGCGACGACGCAATTCGCCCCACGTCAACAAGCCGTCGTTGTCCGCATCCAGGCCGAGCACGTCGTCCAGATCGCGCAAGGGCATCTGGACATCCACCCGGGCGACCCGGTTGGAAACGGAGGTGTGAAGCCACGCCGTGCTCGCCGAGTGAGCCCGGGCGGCTTCGAAGCCGGAAAGGCCGAGGCCCGCGCTGAACACGAACAGGAGGAAGACGAAATTTCGCATCATGGGTTCCGGGGTTTCGTTTCAACCAGCAGGCGCGCATCAGCGGGTTCCTTCTGCACTTCCCAGTTCTCTTCGGCGAGCCGGCGCGCCCTTGCCAGATCGCCCGTCAATCGCAGGTGAAACCGCGCCTCCTCGCGCAGATGCACCCGGTCGCCCCGTTCCCGGGCGGCTTCCATCCGACCGTGCAATTCAGCCAACGCCGACGCCTCCGAACCTTTCCGGACGGCCCGTTGGGCTTCGACGAACCGCAACAGCAACCCGTCCACGCGCCGGTAGTCCTCCAACAGTGAAACCACCTCTGGCGCGCGCCCGTGGTCCAAAAGGAAATCCGCGAAGGCCCCCAGCAGGTACGGATCGCGGGGTGCCAGTTCCAATGCCTTCCGGAACTGCCCTTCCGCCGCCGTCCCCTGCTTCTCGTCGGCCAGCATCTCCGCCAGCACCGTGCCCGCCCAGACCGCGGTCTCCCGAAGATCCTCCCGGGAGCGTCCGCTCGCGGCCGCGCGCTCCAGCGACCGGGTCAACTGCGGGATCGCCTTCGCAGAACGTCCTTCCAACCGGGCCACCAAGGCGACGACCACCGACGCCGTCAACGGATCCGAGAGCATCACGACGTGTGACGCCGCCTTTCGCGCTTCCTCCCGTTCGCCGCGGACGACGTGGACAACGGCCTTGGTCACCCAGGCCGATGCGTGGCGAGGATCCCGCTCCACCGCCGCGTCCAGATCCGCAATCGCCGCGGCGAAGTCATGCAGGCTCTGACGAATCGTCGCGCGCAACACCAGGACCTCGATGGGCGGCACGGATTCGCTCCACCACGGTCCGAGGGCGGCTTGCGCGACACCGAGCATCCGCGGATCGGCGTCCGCCCGGCCCCGGCGGATGGCTTGCCTGGCAACCTCAAGTGCAAGATTGAGATTGCCAGGGTCGGCCATCAGCGCCGAACGGGCCGAGCGGAACTGTCTTTCCGCCGGATCCACAACTCCCGGTCGCAAGCGCGCCACCACCACGGAATCATCCGCCGGGGTGTAGGGCGACTTCGCCTGCGATGTGGCGGGCATCCAGTGCCCCATCCACACCAGGAACAACACCGCAATCACACGATCGGACCATGGCTTCATGGATCTGCGACGATTTTTCCCGAGGTTCCTGGTTCCCGTGTTCCACCCAGCCATCGCCGGGTTCACTTCACCGTGGTGCTGATGCGGTCGCCCTCCACCGCCACGTTCTCCAATTGCACCTTGCCGTCCGCCCGCAGGCGCAGGAATCCCGTGTCGCCCCCGGGCGCTGGCACCGTGAGCTTGCGCGTCGCCGGATCATAGGTCCCGGCGACGCTGCGGAATCCGCCGCCAATGGAACCGGCCGTCTGCGGCACGATGGTGATGGAAGGATCGTTCGGTGAACCCGGGATCGGGGAGTTCAGGTACGGGAACCGCGCCGGGAACTGAAGCGCGGTGACCAGCGCACCATCGGTCAATGGTGCGTCGCCCACCGGAGCCACGTCGGGCGTCAGCAGCTTGCCCATGACCACGCGCAGCGCGATGTCGACGACGTCATCGCCGGGCCGACGCCCATTCGGAAATCCGGCCAGGTCCGCCTTGGAGGCGGTCAGCACGCCCTTCTCGAAGCCGGCGATCACTCCCAGGGGGTTCTGCTGTTCGCGCGGCGTCGCAGGAATTGCCGTGTTCAGGCGCTGCATCTCCCCGATCGACCCGTTCTTGTTGAGGCCATCCACCCCGGTCACGAAGGCCGCGAGCAGATCCGCCCGCGGGAAGACCGTCGGCGCGGGAACGTTGAACAGGATCTCCAGCAACGCCGGCAACGTCGGGTGCGTCACGTAATCCGCGAACTGCAGGTCATTCCGCGGCTCACTGGCGTTGAATGCGTCCTTGTCCTTCACACCGATCACGACCTCGTTCACGAGCGGCATCCCGAGCCGGGAAACCTGCGTGATGGAACTGTCGTCCACGCGGCTGGCCGTCGTCCATGCCCCGAGGATCGGACCACCCCCGGCAGCGAGCAGGAATTCCTTCGGCAACTCCAGGCACAGCGCCGTCACGTTCTTGTCCGCAAGGGAGTCCTTGGATCCATCCACCGGTCCCAGCGGGTTCAGGTTCACCAGGTCAAAGGTCTCTCCCAGGTTCACCACGAAGGGATCCTTGCGCTGGCCAACGAACACCTTCCCCTTCTTCTCCGTTCCCGGCAGCGAGATCTCGTAGAGGTATTGATTTGCGTAGGCGTCGTAGTCCGGAATCGTCTTGTTGCCCACATTGTCCTGCGGCTTGGTGAACTTCATCCCGCCGGACGGATTCAGGATGGGCGTGGGCGTACCCGCGCGACGGGTTCCCTTCACGACGGTCAACGTATAGGTCTGGTCGACGTTCAACGCCCCGTTGTTCCCGACGGAGATCCCGCCCGCGGCCAGCAACGGAATGGCGTTGGTCCGCTTGTTCTCGCCGCTGCCAATGACCAGCGCGATATCGCGCGCCACATTCTCGAATCGGAACTGGAAGGTGATGTCCTCGACGGCGTCGCCGTTGTTGTCGACGTGGATTTCGTAAAGCCCCCGAGGATCGAGCTGGAAGTAGTTGGGACCGCCGTACGCGTCCTGCAGCGGAAGATAGTTGGCGATGAGGGTGACGTATCCGTCCCGTCCCGGCTCGTAGCTGCTGAACGCGTAAAAATCCGCGCAATCCAGCTTCGGCG
>JAIXZE010000014.1 GCA_027489875.1 Verrucomicrobiales bacterium | reverse complement strand
CGACGATGGAACGGGCCGTCATTTGCAAATTCGTGTCGCATATGCGACGCGAGTTTGCAAAAGCCTCATGGGTTGCGACGGATCGGTGGGGTGGTGGGGCGATCCTGGTTCACATGCAACGGGGTGGCGACGTCCTCGTCGCCGTTCCGGTGCCATTCCCTAGGCGATGAGGACATCGCCACCTCGAATCCTTTCCAAAAGGGGCAGTGTCAAGATTCGCCCCGAACAGTCCTTCCTTAGCCTCGTGACCTCGTTGGCTACGGCCGTAGGCCGTAGCGACGCATGAGGGCGGGGTCCATCCGGAACGAATTGCGACCCCTGAAACCTCCGGAATCTCCACCGGCCTCGATGAGTCGTCGGGTTTCCTCATCGAGCTTCGCCTCCTTCATCCAGGCGTTTGCTGCCTCGGGGTGCTCCTGGATCCAGCCTTGGGCGAGACGGACGATCTCCTGCTGGCGTCGTTCCCCATCCTGGATCGCTCCGGCCCATTGGAGGGCCGACTTCGGCTCGAACTGGGCCAGGCTGCCGGCGAGCGAAGCGACGGCTTCGTCGGACCGATTGGCGGCGGGTTGCTTGGCGAGCCAGCCGGCAGCAGCGACCGGATCGTTCTGGGCCCAGCCGGAGACCAGCGAGGTGGCGGCTTCCGCGCGCAATTCCGGGTTGGGGAGTTGATCGATCCACTTGGCAGCCTCGGTGGGATTGCTGTCCGTCCACGAACGCATGGCGGCGAGAACCGCGTCCTTCTGGGAATCGGGATCCGTGAGCGTGCGGGCGAAGGCGAGGGCATCTGCCGGCGATTGCTCGGCCCATTTGCTGACCACGTTCTCGATGGCGGCCGCGGCGGCCTCCGGAGATTCGAGGCGCTGGGCCCAGGCGAGGGCTGCCTTGGGATCGGTCCCGGCCCACGAGTCGGCGATTTTGCTCATGAAGTCGGTGGCCTCCTCCCCGGGTGGAAGCGTGGCGGCGAAGTCGGCTGCGGCCATGGGATCGTTTGCAGCCCAGGTGGGGGCGATGTTTTCCAGGGCCGCCTTGCGCGCAGGGCCATCGGCTGTGGATTTCATCCATTCGACGGCGCCGTCGAGGTCGTGCTCGGCCCACCCGCTGGCAAGGCTGCCATAGAACTGGTCGCGGTTGGGGCCGGCTGGGAGGCCTTCGAGGAGTTGGAGCCCCTTGGAGGGATCGTTCTGGGAGAACTCCCAGATCATCGCCTGGGTGGCGGATGATTTCTCGAGCGGCGAGGTCAGGCCGTGAACCCACGCCACGGCGGCGTCGGGATCGGAAGTGGCAAGACTCGAAGCGACCGTGGAGATGGCCGTGGTGCGGCGCGATCCCGGAGGAAGGTTGGTCGCGAAGGTCGCGGCAGCGGAGGGATTGGATTCCGCCAAGGCGTTGAAGAATCCTTCAAAGGCCGCGGTGCGGTCGGCGGAAGTCGACAGCGTGTCCATCCACTTCAGGGCTTCGTCGGGCTGCCCGACCATTTCGGCTGCGAGGGCGCTGTAGATGGCCCGGTTGGCGTCCGTGAGGCGATGCCGCGAAGCGAGTTCAAGCGCCGCCTTGGGGTCGGATTGGGCGAGTTCCTGGATGGCCGAGGACAGCACCTCGCGCTGGATGCGGGGTTCGCGGATGGATTCCGCCCAGCGGATGGCACCCTTGGGATCGGACTCGGCCCATTCGCGGGCGACGGTCTGGGCAAGGGACATCCGGAGGCTTCCGGAGGGGCTTCGGAGGGCGAGATCGCCAGCGACCTGGGGCAGGCGCTGGGCGAGATTCTGGATCATGGATTGCCACGCCACGCGCTGCACGCTCTCCGGTTGCAGCGTGGCCATGAGTTTCGCAGCTCCGGTGGGGTCGCGGCGTGCCCAGGCGCCGATGATGTTGCCGAGGACGTCGGCGGAGGACGGGGTGCTCAGGTGCTGGGCGGCGGCGCGGGCGGCCGAGGCAGGATCGATCTCGGACCAGGCGTTGAAGAACGATCCGGCGAAGGAATCGCGCTGTTGGCTGCGGCTGAGCCGCTGGAACATCGAAAGACCTGCGGGCGGAGCATACTGGCCAAGCGCTGAAGCCAGTGAGTCGAGGGTGGATTCGCGCATGCGGCCCGGTGGCAGCGCCTCGAACCACCGGATGGCCCCCGCGGCATCCCGCGAGACCCAGGACTCGAAGACCACGGACCGGAGCAGCCAATCGAGGCCCTCACCGGAGAATTGATCCGCCCACTGGAGGGCCTGGACTGGCTGAACGTGACCGAGTCGCCGGAAGTACCGTTCGAGGAAGGTGGACCTGGCATCCTGAGGGAGCAGTCGGGCGGCGAGTCCAATGAACCGGAGCGCCTCATCGACCGGGGCCATGTCGGCGAGTTCGCGCGCGGCATCTGTCCGCTGGGCGCTGTCGGGCAGGGCGGCGATGGTGCCGAAATCACGTTCCCAGTCCCCGGAAAATTTGCGGGTGGGAGATGAAGCGGAGGGGCTTCCGGTGGCCGTGGCTGGAGCGTTGCCTTGCGGCGATGAGGGGGTGTTGTCGCTGGAGGTTGCTTGGGAGGGCAGGGGCGCGGATCCGGTTCCGAAGTGTCCGACACCCCAACCGGCGGCGAGGCCTACGAGAAGTGTACCGCCTGCGATCTGCCAACGTCCGGAATGCATAGGTCAGGAAAGAAAACGCTGCCCCCATGCGTCGGCTTTCCGGAGACCGCTGTCAATGGCCGGGGAGTTCCCAGTTTCCAGAAACCAGAACTCCACTTGGCCCCGCCTCGTGACATCGTCGGTTACGATCGGGAGGCTTCAACCCCTGCCGGGGTAGGTGAATCTTTGGGTGCCCGCGACCCGGGGTTGCTTCGCACCCCGTGCTACCCGCTTGAACGCCTCCGGCGTACCCAAGGCGGCTGGGAACTGGAAACTTCCGTTACGCCTTTTCCTGGATCAGTTCGCGGCGGGCACCGGTGAGAAGGCGTTCGACGAAGTTCGTGCTGTAATGGCCGCGACGGAAGTCGGGGTCCTGCAGGATGGCCTGATCGAAGGGGATGGTCGT
>JAIXZE010000391.1 GCA_027489875.1 Verrucomicrobiales bacterium | reverse complement strand
GCGATGTTGACGATCGTGAGGGCGGCCAGGAGCGCGGCGATGACAAGGACAAGGAGGGTCGCCGCGATGCCTCGCGAACGGGCGTGGGTGGACGGTTGGAGGTTCATGGAGTCGCGAGGTGGGGGCGGTGGGCGGGAACAGCGAGGAACGAGAAGGCGGGGGCGGTCCGGGTCTTGGTGGATCGGGGAATCAGGACGAGGTCGCAACGCAGGGCGGTGACCTCCTTGCGTTTATCCGTGGCAAAGCGGGCCTCGCGGACGCGCGGGAGTTTCAGGTTTGGGGGGCGACCGGTGATCTGCCGGGACAGAACGCCATTGGTCAGGTTCCAGGTGATGTCGCCGGAAGGGTTGGGGATGCGGCAGCGGTGGCCTTGGTCTTCGATGGTGATCGGGGCCGCGGCGGTGCGGACATCGAGGCGCCATTGCTCGGCGGCACGGAGGGCGGCTCCGTGATCGTCGGTGGAGGCGGAGGCGTTGCCGGCGGCCGACCACAGGCGGTTGAGCGAGGACATGGCGATCCCGGAGATCAGGAGGAGGACGCCGATGTAGACGATGAGCTCGAGCAGGGTGAAACCGCGGCGCGGATCGGGCCGGAGTCGCGACTGTGCGTTGTGGCAGTTCATCGGGTGGTGGGTGTGGAGGCCACGAGGATGGATCGGCGGACGGGTTGCATGGCCCGCGCGACGGTGGGTTTCCATTCGAGGTGGAGTTCGATGCCGCCCTGCGGTTGCGGGGCGCGGGTCAGGAGGCAGGTGCCGGGCGGAAGGTTCTGGGATGCAGCTCCGGTGAGCGGGTAAGGATGGGTTCCTGCCTGGAAGCTGCGGTGTTCCCCGGCGGCGAGGACCTCCATCTCGCCGTCCAGGAGTTCGAGGACGACCGCGCGCGTGGTGGCATCCCGGACGAGCGTGCGGTGGTGAAGGATCCCGAAGCCGAGCGGCAGGATGGCGATGGCGAGCACCGCGATGGCGGCGATCAGGTCCATCTGGACGTTGCCGTGGTTTGGGGTGCGGCGTGGGCGCGCATTCATAGGTTCAGGGAGGCTTCGATGATCGACGAAAGCACGAGGAACACGGTGGCGATGAAGCTGCCAACCACGGCTGCCTGGATGGCGAAGAGAATGAACCCTAAGGCCTGTCCCGCGATGAGTTCGTTGCGTCGGGCGCGGGCATCCAGATCGGTGACCCATCCGCGGACGGCATCGGTCATGAGCCCGGGGCGAGCGAGACCATTGCGCAGGCGCCACAGGAAGGCGGGATGGCTGTCGAGGGCCGCGACGGCGATGTCGAGTGAGGCTCCCCGGCGCAGGTTGGCGACGGCCTTGGTGGCGCGGCGATTGAAGGCGGCGTTTCCGGAAGACGCGGCGGCCGAGAGCAGGGATTCCTCCTCCGGGACACCGGCATCCAGCTGAACCGCGAGGAGCGCGGCGAAGTTGCGTTGGGCGCGTTGCCGATGCCAGGGCAGCAGCAGGCGGAGATGATCGAGGCCGGGCAGGCGGAGACGTGGACCGGCGATTCGGGCGAGAAGGAATGCCTTGGAAGTCAGAACGAGGGCTCCGAGGACGAGGATCATCCAGTCGTTGTGGTCGAGAACGAACCGGGCCACCGCATTCCCGTTGGAAAGGTCCTTCATCGAGACCAGGTCCATGGCGATCTGCCGGAACTTCGGGAAAACGACGATGAGGATCATCGTCATCACCGAGCTGCTGATCGAGGAAGTGAGCGCGATGAGCAGGAGCGTCGCGTTGAGACCGGTGCTGGAGGCGTCCCGGGGTTCATCGAGCGTCATGCGGGCATGCTTCAGCACCTGTTCGAGCCGCCCGGTGCGCAGGCCGATCTGGACCATGGCGCGGATGTCCGCGGGCAGGACGGAAGGGACGAAGTCGAGGGCAGCGTCGAGGTGGACCCCATTCTCGATGTAGGCCGCGAGGATGTGGATGCGGATGGGTAGATCCGGGTCGGCGGTGTCGCAGGCTTCGACGAGGACGGATTCCGGGGTGCGGCCGTCCGCGACGGCGATCTCCAGGAGCGAGAGGAAATGACGGGCGCGCTCGCGTCGGCGGTGGGCCAGGGTGACCAGCCAGTGGATGGCCAGGACCACGGCGATGGCGAGGCCCACTTCGACGGCCAGCACCACGAGCGTGGCGGTCCACTGGAGGATGAGGACGCTGGGATGGGAACCGTTCATGGCGTCATTCCCCTCCGCCGAGTTGGTCGATGAGGGTGATCAACCCAAGGAAGGCCGGCAGGAAGTTGAGCACGATGAGGAATCCGAGGGCGAGCACCGCTCCGGGTGCCAGGCCGGTGACCAGGATGTCCATGCGATGCCGTGCCCGTTCCGAGTAATGCGCGGCGGCGCGGCCGAAGCCATCGGCGACACGGTCTCCGGTGGAGAGGACCAGCCAGCGGAAGAACGGGGGAATCGCTTTCGAGGGATGCTGGGCGTCCGGACGGGAGACTTCGGCAAGGCGCGTGATGCCGCCTTGGATGCGGGTTTCCCATCGCGCGAGTTCACTCGCGGCAGGACTATTGGTTTCCAGTTCGCGCACGAGCCGGATGGATTCCGGCAGCGGGCACCCCGATTGAAGCAGCAGATGAAAGGACTGGGCGATCTGGGCGAGGCGCGCGTCCTTGAAGCCGGGCAGGCGGGAGCCGAGCCATCGGCGGGTCGGCGGAAGGATCAGGGCGGCCAGGGCCAACGCGAAGAGTCCGAGCAATGCGTGGTTGAGGCTGTGGGCGAAACTGCTCATGGGAAGGCTGGTACCGTCCCCGGCGAAATCACTGAAGGCGGCATTGGCGCGCGCATTGATCCGGATGGCAATCCAGCTGACTCCGAGACCCACGCACAATACGAGGACCGGATAAAACAATGCCGATTGGACATTCCGCCGAAGCCGCGAGGATTCCTCGAAGTGATTGGCTGCGGCAATCAGTGCGGCGGGAAGGTTTCCGCCGGCCACGCCCGTGCGCACGATGCGGGTGTAGATACGCGGGAGTTTGCGACGTTCGATGGCCTCGGTGAGGGGTACGCCCTGCGCGAGTTCGGATTCGAGGGCGAGGAGTTCGCCCTTGAGGGGGCCGCGGAGATCGGCGGCGGCCTGGCGGAGGGCACCTTCGAGGGGGACGCCTTCGAGGAGGAGGGCGGCCAGTTGTCGGTTGAGGAAGGCGAGGGTGTCGGGGTTCATGTGCCGAGGATGCGTCGGACTTCGGAGGGAAGGGTGATGCCGGCGGCGACGGCGGCGGTCGCGGATTCGGCGAGGGTGGGTGCGGGTTGGAAAGCGTCGAAGGTTCCGGCGCGGAGCGCAGGGCGTTGGGCGTCGGTGAGCGCCAGGTGTTCGCAGATGGGGAACCGACCTGAGAAGCCGGTCTGCGCGCAACGGTCACAACGGTTGCCGCCGCAGTGGGTGCACACGCGTCGCATGAGTCGTTGGTTGATCACGAGGGACAGGGAGGCGGCCACGGCGAAGGGATCGGAGACGAGCAGTCGGAGACGTTCGAGAACCCCGCGGCACGAGCCGGCGTGCAGGGTCGAGAGCACGAGATGGCCGGTGAGGGCGGCGCGGACCGCAAGGTTGGCGGTTTCCTCGTCGCGGATTTCCCCGATCAGCAGGACCTGCGGGTCCTGCCGCAGGAGGTGGCGGACGGCGTTGGCGAAGGTGAGTCCCCGGGCTTCGTTGACCTCGGTTTGCATCACGCCGGGAACGAGGATCTCGACCGGATCTTCAACGGACACCAGATGGCGTCCGGCTTCGGCGGCGAGTTCGAGGAGGGCGGCATGCCCGGTGGTGGATTTGCCGCTGCCAGCGGGGCCCGTGAGGAGGATCAGTCCGGTGGGCTGGGCGATGGCGGTGCGCAGGGCGGCGAGGGTGGATGCCGGAAGTCCGAGATCGCCGAGCGCCACGGCCGAACCGCCGCGGAACAACCGGAGGACGACCTTCTCGCCGCTGACGGTTGGGTAGGTCGACACGCGGACATCTTCGGGCAGGCCGGCTTCGCTGGCGGCAATGCGGCCTTCCTGCGGCAGGGAATCCTGGAAGGTGCGGAGGCGTGCGAGATACTTGAGCCGGCCGATCATCCGTTCGCCGAGTGGATTCGGGAATCCTGGGCGGGGATGCAGGACTCCGTCGACGCGCCACTGGTGGTCCACGCCGCGTGTGGTGGCCTGGAGATGGATGTCGCTGGCGTGGGCGGCGTGCGCGGCGGTCAGCAGTTCCTGGACGGCGACGGGCGCGTCAGGATCGGCGTGGATGGAGTCGGTGGACAGCCGCATGGTGATTCTTGCGGACTGTGACAGCTCCGGAGGCGGGGGGTCACGTGGGAAACAGAAAGGGCGCCGTGCGTGTGAACGCAGGCGCCCGGATCCCAGACCGTTGATTGGATGCCGGGTGCCCTCACCCGGCGGGGTTGATGTAGCGCCGCGTGGGGCACGCGGCCTACAGTAGGATTTGCAACTCCGCCTTGGGACCCGCCTCCTGACGTCGTCGGCTACGATGGGAGGCGAGGCTCAGGACTTGCGGAAGCGGCGGAAGGTCCAGAGGCCCGCGAAGCCGGCCCCATAGAGGGCCAGGTGGGCGGCCACCGGAAGCTCGGGTACCGCGGTGACTTCCCAAATCCCGATCATGGGGCCCAGATTGTCGGAATAGCCGGCGTAGATGGGACCGGTAGTACCGATGCTGGGGAGGAAGCCAATCTGGGATGCGAGGTTCATCGTGGACGTGCCGGAGAAGGCGGTGAAGAACGTTCCGAAGATCTGGGGCGGCGAGCTGGGAGGATCATCGGTGGATTGGTAGAAGCTCAGGTCTGAGAACACACCCGGGAAGGTGTCGTCGGCGGCCCAGGTATCATAAGCCACCCCAGAGGCGAAAGGTGCCAGGGTTCCGCTCAATCCAGCGAATGTGGTGCTGGGGATTACCGAGGTGAAGAACAGTTGGAGGGTTACGCCATCGAACAACGTCATCGAGGAGTTGGCGGTTGCGTTGAGCGGTGTGGCTGTGATCACCACGGCGGATGGATCCGTGAGATCAACACCCAGATGGAAGAGTTGGGCGTGCGCCGCGCCGGCGGCGAGCAGCGAGGCTGCACAGAGGATTTGTTTGTTCATGGTCTTGTATGAGGGGGGTGCCTTCCGATGGAAACGAGGGATCGGGCCCAACGGATGATCAGTACTCAACCTCCTGATGAGGTTGGATAAAACCAATAATGGTTACGCTGGCAACACTGGATTCAGGGGGGTGGCCATGCCGGGTGAGGGCACCCGGCCTTCAACTTCGTGAATCTTGGTTTTGGCCTTGCCTCGGGATGGGTGGGGAGTTCCCTTTTTGGCATGTCTTCCCATTTGATGTCGCGCCGGCAGGCGCTGGGTGCCACGGCCGCCGCTGTCACTGTTGGAGCGCTGGGTTTCCGTCTGTCCGCGGCGGAGTCGGCCGCAGGGATGAAGGGTCGGATCAACCACAGCGTGTGCAAGTGGTGTTACCCTTCGGTTTCGCTGGAGGAACTGTGCAAGGCAGCCCCGTCGATCGGGCTCCGGTCCATCGAACTCCTCGGGCCCAAGGATTGGGAAGTCATCGCCAAGCATGGAATCGCCTGTGCCATCACGAGCAATCCGGAAGTGGACGGAATCGGTGGCATCGGCAAGGCGTTCAACCGCGTTGAGCATCACGACCGGTTGGTGAAGGGGTACGAGGACTGGATCCCGTTGGCGGCGAAGGCAGGCTTGAAGAACGTGATCTGCTTCTCCGGCAATCGCGGCGGCATGGACGAGGAGACCGGCCTCAAGAACTGCGCGACCGGCCTCAAACGGTTGATGGGTCTGTGCGAGCAACACGGCATCACGCTCGTCATGGAGCTCCTGAACTCCCGCGTCGATCACAAGGATTACATGTGCGACCACTCGGCGTGGGGCGTGGAGTTGTGCAAGCGGGTGGGCTCCGAGCGGTTCAAGCTGCTGTACGACATCTACCACATGCAGATCATGGAGGGGGATGTCATCGCCACCATCCGGCGCAGTCACTCCTACTTCGCGCATTACCACACGGGCGGCGTGCCGGGACGCAACGAGATCGATGAGACGCAGGAACTCAACTACCCGGCCATCATGCAGGCCATCGTGGCGACGGGGTACAAGGGGTTCGTCGCGCAGGAATTCATTCCGAAGCGCGCGGACAAGCTCGGGTCCCTGAAGCAGGGCGTTTCCATCTGCGACGTGTGAGGCGTTCGCGCCATCCGGAAGCGCAGGCGTGGGGCGTGCCTGATGGCGGGAGTCTGCGCTCGCGTCGGCTCCTGGCGGTGTGCCTCGGCTTGGCCCTTGCGGCCACGGCCGGGAGCGTGTCCGCCGCCTCCCGCGATTCCGATCCGTACGGCTGGCAGGATTACACCCGGCAGTTGCGTCAGGAAGAAAGCCGACGCATCGATCGGATGCTGGACAACACGTACGGGCCAAACGCACGGAGCACGTCGCCCGATCTGCGGCCGCTGGCGAACTCGCTGAACAACCTCTTCACCTCGCTCGCCGAAGCGAAGCGCCAGCGGGCCGAAGAGAAGGACGCGCAGGCGCGGTTCCTGATCGAGTTGTACCGGCAACGCCAGCAGCAGGCCGAGGAACAGGCCCGGATCGCCGCGGAAGAACATCGGCAGGCGCAACTCGCGCGATGGGCCCTCGAGTGGAGCGAACTGAAGGAGTCGGCGCAGCGGGGCGACGGGCAGTCGGCGGCGCATGTGGCGCGGTTCGTCCGGTACGGCAGCCCGCGGCTGCCCAAGGGAACTCCGGTCGGTGAGAAGGAGGCGTTGCCGTGGTTGCGATTGGCCGCCGACCACGGGCACGCCGCTTCGGCCTTTGACTTCGGGATCCTGATGCGTGCCTCCGATCCCCGCGAGGCATTGCGGTATCTGACCAAGGCGGCGGAGGGAGGACATCTCGATGCCGTGCCCTATGCGGCGGACATGGCATTGGACGGCGCGGGCGTCGTTGCTCCGGATCGGGCGGAAGCCCTGCGGATCCTGAAGATCGGACTCGCGCGGGGGCATCGGGCCTCGTATGTGACCGCGGCCCGATTCGCCTGCATGGATCCATCGGCCACGGAGGTGTCCTTCCGGCAGGCGGCCAAATGGCTGACGGACGCGGGACCCGACCCGGCAGCGGATGGGTTGCTGGCGCAGCTCCTCTTTCACGGTCGTCCGGGAGTGCCGGTGGATCTGCCGCGGGCCGTGCAACTGGCGGAACGGTGTCTGGCGGCGAGCCCCAAGCATGCGGGCGCGCGTGAGGTGTTGGGGTTGGCGTGGCTGCCGGATTCGTCCCGCCGGTCGCGGGCGTTGGATCACCTGCGGGGAGCGGCGGAAGAGGGGAGCCTCGCCGCCTGTCGCCGGCTGGCCCTGGCGTACCGCACCGGTGCGGATGGGGTGGCGGTGTCGGACGCGGAGACCCGACGCTGGTTGGAACTGGCGGCGCGACGGGGCGATGCGGAGTCCTCGTTGATGCTGGCGCGGCTTGAGCGTGAACGGACCGCTCCGGAAGTCGGCAGGGCCGAACGGTGGTATGTGCAGGCCAGCGACGATGGGAGTGCAGAGGCGGCCTTCGAGATTGCCTTGCTGTGGGATCGCGGCCGTCACGGATTTCCGAAGTCTCCGGAAGCCGCGCATCATCACGCCACGCGCGCCGCGTTGGCTGGGCATTCCGAAGCCATGGAACTGTGCGCCTGGCAGTTGTTGCGTGGGCGGGGTTGCGAGGCGGATCCGTCCGGCGCGGCACGGTGGATGAAACTCGCCGCCGAAAAAGGGTTGGCCTCGGCGCAGCACACGTTTGGACTCATGGCGTTGGAGGGCGTGGGACAGCCGAAGGACGCCGTCCTCGCCTTCACGTGGGAATCCAGGGCGGCAGGTCAGGGGGACGCCGAGGCCGCGGCGCAAATGGCGTATCTGCTGGCGACCGGAACGGGCTGTCCACAGGAATTCACGCAGGCGCGGGAATGGGCCCGGCGCAGCGCGGAAGCCGGTCATCCGGCCGGGGAGGTGACGTACGGCCTGATGCTGCTCCGGGGCGATGGTGGCCCCGCGGATGGGGCGGGTGCCGTGCCGTGGCTTCGCAAGGCCCATCGGCAGGGCAACGCGCAGGCAGCCCTCGAATTGGGGATCCTCCATCGCCAGGGCAGCGCTGGCGCGGAAGCCAACCCGGAACTCGCGCGGAGCCTCCTGGAGGAAGCCGCGCGTTCGAAGGATCCGACAATCAGCGACAGTGCGCGGTCGGAACTGGCACGTTTGCCAACGAAACCGGGCGGGGTTTCTCTGGATGGCCTGCGCATTGCGCCGAAGCCCGCGACGTCGCGCCTGGACAAGCTCCGGATTCCCTGAAGCCTTCCCCATGCGGTTGAAAGCGGGGGCAGTTTCAAGCGGAGAATCGAGCCCCTACGGAAAGGGTGTTTTGAGGCAACACCCGTTTCAGTCCTCCGGCGCTTGGCCCGAGAACACCTCACACGCCGAAGCCGGCATGGCTCCCGCGTCGTCTTTCTTGCTGCCGCCCCGACTTGGCGGCTTTGCGGCTTCGCGGCTTTGCTTCCGCTGCTGGGATGTGAAGGGACAAGGACAGGAAAAGCCGCGAAGCCGCAAAGCCGCGAAGAAGGTCCCAACCTCCGCGGCTCCGCGTTCTCCGCGTGAGATCCTTACCGCATGCGCATGGCTGAAGCTGGCCAGGGCTTACGCGGAGAAGCGGTATTCCGTGGTGGAGCGGAATGTCTCGCCGGGACGGAGGACCGTCGACGGGAAGTGCGGGTGGTTGGGGGAATCCGGGAAGTGCTGGGTCTCGAGGCAGAACGCACCGTGGCGTTCGAACTTCACGCCCTCGGCGCACACGATGCCGTCCGCCGGGGCGAAGTTGAACGTGTAGAGTTGGACGGCGGGTTGGTCCGTGTGGCATTCGAGCACGCGGCCCGAGGCCTTGTCGACGGTGCGCGCTGCGAGGCAAAGGCCCGTGCCGGTGCGGTCGAGGACGAAGTTGTGGTCGTACCCGGGAACGGCGAGCCCGGCCTGCATCCCGCGCGCGCCGATCGCGGTGGGCTTCAGGAAGTCCAGGGCGGTGCCGGCGACGGATTCGAGTTCACCGGTGGGCACGAGGCCGGCGTCAACGCGGGTGACGTGGGATGCGTTGAGATGGAGTTCGTGGTCGAGGATCGAGCCGGTGCCGGAGAGGTTGAAGAAGCTGTGGTTGGTCAGGTTCAGGACGGTCGGCTTGTCCGTCGTGGCGCGGTAATCGATGCGGAAGGTGCCCTCGGCGGTGAGGGTGTACCGGACGGTGACATCGAGGGTGCCGGGATAGTTCTCCTCGCCGTCGGCACTGCGGTACGAACCCTCGAACCAGGCGGAGGCGGCATCAGCGTGTGAGGCACCGGGTGTCCACAGCTTCTTGTCGAACCCGACGGTGCCGCCGTGAAGGTGGTTGATCCCGTTGTTGTTCGTCGCGAGTTGGTAGGATTGGCCGTCGAGGGTGAACCGGCCCTTGGCGATCCGATTGGCATAGCGGCCGGCGATGGCCCCGAAGAAGGGATGGCCTTGAAGGTAACGGGCCAGGTTGTCGAACCCGAGGACGACGTTTCCGGGGCGACCGTTGCGATCCGGCACGTCGAGCCGGGTGACGATCATTCCCAGCGTCATGAAGCGGAGCCGGGTGCCCTTGGGGCTGGCGAGGGTGATCAAACGGACCTCGCGGCCGTCCGCGAGGTTACCGAAGGGAGCGTTTTCGAGCGTCATTGGGAAAGGGTGCTGGAGTCCGGCGTGGCGTCGCCGCGGGGACGCGGGTGACGCTGCAGGGCGTTCTCGAACCAGAGTTTCCAGACCATCCAGAGGGCCTCGCGCACGATGCCGCCGGACATCTTGGAGGAACCCTGGAAGCGGTCGGTGAAGATGATGGGGGTCTCGGCGATGCGTCCACCACGCCGCCAGATCCGGTGCGTGAGCTCGATCTGGAAGGAGTAGCCATTGGACTGGATGGTCTCGAGTCCGATGGCGGCGAGGGCGGAACGCCGGAAGCATTTGAACCCGCCGGTGGGATCGCTGATGGGCATCCCGGTGATGATCTGCACGTACTTGGCGGCGGCCATGCTCAGGAGCAGGCGGTTGAGGGGCCAGTTGATGACCCGGATGCCGGCGAGGTAACGGGTGCCCAGCACCAGGTCGGCGTTCTCCTCCCGCGCCTTCTCGAGGAAACGGGGGACGTCCGACGGATTGTGGGAGAAGTCGGCGTCCATCTCGAAGATGAACTCGTAATGCCGTGACAGCGCCCATTGGAAACCCGCGATGTACGCGCGTCCCAATCCGTTCTTCTCGGAACGGTGGAGGACGTGGACGTGGGGGTTCTGGGCGGCGATTTCGTCCGCAAGCGGCCCGGTGCCGTCGGGGGAGTTGTCGTCGACGACCAGCACGTCGAGGACGGCCGGTTGCGCCATGAGACGCTTGATGAGCTGCGGCAGATTGTCGCGCTCATTGTAGGTCGGAACGATGATCAGGGTGTCAGCGGCCATGCGTCAGGCGGCGAAACCTTGGTGGTGACCGGGCTTTGGGACAAGCCGTGAGTTGGAGGAGAAGTTGCCAGTTCCCAGATGCCAGTCTCCAGTTCTGCTCGGACCAGCCTCGTGACCTCGGCTAAGTGGGTAGCCACGACGTCAGGAGGCTGGGGGTCCGTGGCGATTGGCGAAGGGAGAAGATGATCCCGTGAAGGTCACGCCCCAGCGTGGTCGAAGCTGGCATGAACCCGTGGATGGACCTGCTCGTTTCAGGGTTGGCGATGGGGATTGGCCTGGCGGTGGGCTGGTGGTCGGGGCGATGGCGGGCCTGGGTGATGGTGTACGCGGTGGCGCTGGCCGTGACCGTGGCGATCGGGAGCGTCACGCGATGGCCGCAGACTTCCGAGTTCTGGTTCCTGGGTTGGGCCGGCGATGTGCGGCTGAAGAGTTGGCTGGGGGCGTTCGTGGTTCCGGCATTGTTGCTGGCTCCGACGTATCGGTTGGCCCGGGCCCCACGGTTCCGGATCCTCGCGGGAGCGGCCTTCATGGCGGTCTTGATCGGCCTGGGGCCGTTGGCGAGTGCCGCGATGGTGTCCGGACAATTGCTGGCGATGCGGACCCGTGTGGGTCGGGATGGGATCTGTCGGCAACAAACGGACTTCACCTGCGGTCCGGCCGCGGCGGTCACGGCGTTGCGGCGGTTCGGGGTGACGGCCGATGAGGGAGAGATGGCGATGGCGGCGGTGACCACCCCCTTTACCGGAACCAGTCCGGGGGCCATGGGAAGGATGCTGCGCCGGGGATATTCGGATCGCGGGATCGAGGTGGATGTGCGGCGCTTCGAAGGCATCGATGATCTGGATCCCGAGGGTGTGACGCTGGTGGTCGTCCGGTACGGTTTCATGCTGGACCACTGGGTGTGCGTGCTCGGTGTTTCGGCGAAGGGTGTGGAGGTGGGAGATCCGAACATCGGGCGGGAGATCTGGTCGCGGGAAGATTTCGAGCAGCGGTGGCGGAAGGTCGGGGTCACGCTGGAGCGACGCCCGGCGTCGCGGGAGCACCAATTTCCAATGGCCAGTTCCCAGTTCATCCGGGGAAGAGGACCTTGATTTGGAGTCTACACTCTTGGCTAAACGCTGGATCGCCTTCGGCGTACCGAGTTCGTGCCCCGAAGGGGCAACCGGTGAAAGCCCGGGGTGGAACCCCGGGGACCATGCCACATAACGTCCTCAGTGCCCTGAAAGGGCACATGGAAGAGGGTGCGTGTGGTCACCGTTCGCCCCGTTGGGGCGAGGTGTCTTGGGGTGGGTGACCCAGGGTTCCGCTACGCTCCACCCTGGGCTTTCCCCGTTCGCCGCGTTGCGGCGAGGGCAGCCGCGGGCTGCATCTCCGGGGGATGAGTCCACAAATGAACGACACTGACTTCAGATGCCGGAGCGCGGTGGCGACAACTTTCGTCCAGGACGTGACAGAAGTCTGCGACCCACAGCGAAAGTTCCCACCGATCGCGCCAACCCCGGGTCGGAAATGTTCAATGATTGTGTCGCGGAGGGAGCGGATGAGGACGAGCGTAGGCGTGTCTCTCCATCCTCATCCTCAGTTGCACATCCATCCTCAACGACACACCCCATGAGAATTCGAACCTTCCTCCGGCAATGGTTGCCGGTCCTTGGACTCGCGATGGTTCTTCCCGCGTTGGTGGCCACCTCGGCCAATCGCACGGAGAAGGAAACCGCGGACGCCACGCCTGAAGTCATGCGTCAGAAGCTGGGTCACTCGCAACAGGTGCTGCGGGGGTTGGCCCTCCAGGACTTTGCGGTCCTGCGGACGAACGCGACCCGCCTCGTCCGCCTGAGCCACACGAGTGGCTGGCAGGCACGTCAGAGTCCGGAGTACGAACTCTTCACGATGGAATTCCGCAGGTCTGCCGAGGCGCTGGTGGCGGCAGCGGACGCAGGGAACATCGATGCGGCGACGGTGGCGTACACGCAGATGACGTTCTCCTGCGTGAGTTGCCACAAGTACATGCGGGCCGGCCGGGGAACGAAGGGCGGCTGACCCACGGATGCCAAGGGTCAGGCCAGGAGCTGGGGCACGATGCGTGCGCCGGTGACCTCGGCGTCGGTGAGGCTCGATTCGCGGCCTTCGTGGGGGAAGTGCAGGGCCTGGTGATTGATGCCCAGCGTGTGGAGGAGGGTGGCGTGGAAGTCGTGGACGCTGACGACGTCCTGTACGGCCTTGTAGCCGAAGTCGTCGGTGGCACCGTGGACATAGCCGGACTTGAACCCGCCGCCGGCCACCCAGAGTGAGAAGGCGTGACGGTTGTGGTCGCGGCCGTCGGTGCCCTGGGAGATGGGAAGGCGTCCGAATTCGCCGGTCCACAGGACGACGGTGGAATCGAGCAAGCCGCGGGCCTTGAGATCCTGCACGAGGGCGGCGCTGGGTTGGTCGGTGGCGGCGCAGAGGCCCTTGAGGCGTTCGGCGTTCTTGTCGTGGGTGTCCCAGGGTTGGCCGTTGAGGAAGAGTTGGACGTAGCGGACACCCCGTTCGACGAGGCGTCGCGCCAGGAGACATCGTCGGCCGTAATCGGCGGTGACCGGGTTGTCGAGACCGTAGAGCTTGCGCGTGGCGGCGGATTCGCCGGAGAGGTCGACGGCTTCGGGCACGGCTCCCTGCATCCGGGCGGCGGTCTCGAAGTTGGCGATGCGGGCGGACAGTTCGGTGTTCTCCGGGAAGCGTGCGGCGTGTTCGCGGTTCAGGCGGGAAAGGAGGGCGAGTTGGTTGGAGCGTGCGGCGTCGGAAAGGTGTTTCGGGGTCTTGAGGTGGAAGACGGGCGACGGTCCGGAACGGAATGCGGTGCCCTGATAAAGGGCGGGGAGGAATCCCGAGGACCAGTTGCGTTCGCCGTCGACGGGAAGACCGCCGGGGTCGGCGAGGACGACGTACGCAGGCAGGTTCTCGTTCTCGGAACCGAGGCCGTAGAGGAGCCAGGAGCCGAGGGTGGGAAGTCCGGCGAGGAAACGTCCCGTGTGGATGATGCGCAGGGCGGATTCGTGATCGACGGACCCAGTGGTCATGGAGCGCACCAGGGTGATGTCGTCGGCGATGGATCCGATGTGCGGGAGCAGTTCGGACAGGTGCATCCCGCATTGGCCGCGGGGGCTGAACTTGTAGGGTGCGCCAAGGACGTTGCCGGCCTGTTTGTCGAAATGGACCTCGAGGTCGCCGCCGGGGTAGGGCTTGCCGCTATAGGTGTTCAGGATGGGCTTCTCGTCGAAGAGGTCCATCTGGGAGGGACCGCCGTGCTGGAAGAGGCTGATGACGGCCCGGGCCCGGGGACGGTGATGTCCGGGGAGGGGTGCGTTGGCTGCCTGAATGTGCCCGGAACCGAACAGGTGCGAGAGGGCGAGCGCGCCGAGTCCGCCGGCGGAACGGCCGAGGAAGGCGCGACGGTTGAGTTCGTTTGGCCCGTAGTTCATTCGAGGTAGAGGAAGGCGTTGAGGGCGTAGAGCGACTGGCACAGGTCATTCCAGGCGCGTCGCTGCGGATCGGCGTCCGGTGGGTGAAGGGCCGTCTGGCTGGCGAGGAACTCCGTGGCGGACTGCCGTTCGCCCGAGGTGGGGAGACGACCGAGTGTGCGGAGGAAGGCTTGGTCGAGGCGTGATTCGGGTGCTGGGCAATCCCGGATCAGCAAGCTGGCCAGCGCTCTGCCGCATTCGACGCTGAAGTCGGAATTGAGCAGGGCGAGGGATTGGAGCGGCATGGTGGTGCCCTCCCGGCGGGTGCAATTGAAGACGACGGAAGGGGCGTCGAACGTGCCAAGGAAGGTGGGCACCTGCGTGCGGCGGCGCTGGAGGAAAACCGTGCGGGCGAGGGCTTCGGGATGTCCAGAGTCCGCCTGCACCTCGCCGGAGCCATCCCGCGGTGTCGGCACGTACGGACCACCGGTCTTCGGTGCGAGACGGCCGGAACTGGCGAGCATGGAATCCCGGATGGCCTCGGCGTCGAGCCGGCGGGTCGGGAACCGCCAGAGCAGGCGGTTGTCCGGATCGCTGGCCACACCATGCGCATCCGGGTCGCTGGATTGGCGGAAGGCGTGGCTGAGGAGGATGCGGCGTTGGAGGGACTTCATGCGCCACCCGGAATTGATGAAATCGCGGGCAAGCCAATCGAGGAGTTCCGGGTGGCTGGGTTTGGCTCCGCTGCGGCCGAGGTTGTCCGGGGTGGCGACGATTCCACGGCCGAAGTGCTGTTGCCAGACGCGGTTCACCGTGACCTTGGCGAGCAGCAGGGCCTGCGGGGAATCCGGCGTCAGCAGCCAGTCGACCCAGGCGGTGCGCAGGCCCGTGGTCGTTACGGTCGGCTTCGGCGCGGGAGCCGGTCCGTTGGCGGCGAGGAAGGAGGGGAAGGCGGGCGCGACGGGTTCGCCGGGCTTCTTGTGGTCGCCGCGCTTCAGGAGGGGAACCGGGGGAGCCTCCGTGCCGGAATCGGTCATCCACGCGATGCGGCCGGGTTCCGGGGTGCGTTGGGACGCGACCTTCTGGGTGGCTTCCTCGAGGGCCTTGCGCCGGGTGGCCACTTCGGTTTCGTAGGTGGCGTTGGCAGCCGCCCACGCCGGGTTGGATTCGTCGGACGCCTCGATGCGGACGTTGTCCACGATGAAGCTGCGACCACAGCAATACTCGAACGCGAACGCGCCCTGCGGGAGGTCGTCCGCGCGCAGGCGGAGCGGCTGTCCGTCGATGGCTCCGTCGACCAGATGTTCGAGTTGGAAGTGGTCTGGTCCCACGCGGGTCACACGGACGCCGTAGTTGCGGCCGGGCTTGTACCCGATGGAACCGATGCGGCCGGGGTTCTTGGTGTCGGCACCGGGATAGTCGACATCGACGACGGAAGCCGCGGAGGGGTGGCCGTCGATGAGGATGTTGCCGCCGGGGATGGAGGAACTGTCGTTGAAATCGTGCGCGGCGATGAAGTAGCCGATGCGTTCGGCGTGGGGTTCGGCGGGTGCGCGCCGGTCATCGACGAGGTCGAAGGTGGCCTGGATCCAGCCACCGTTGGTGCCGGGTTTCCATGGGAAGGATTCCGTGGTGCAGAGCCATCGATCGCCACTGCCGCCGCCTTCGATGAGGTGCAGGTGTCCGTTGGTGGCGAGCGCCGCAGGTGCGGTCGTGGACGAAAGGGAGATGGGTGGGCTCCCGCCGGGCGCGTCATCGCCGGGGGCGGTGGCGGACCAGGTGCGGGCGAGGGTTGCGGGGTCGCTGAATGCGTCGGAGAAAAGCAGGCGGCCGGGAGGCCGCTGGGACGCGGACCACTCGCGGAACGCACGACGGGCGGATTCGAGTTCCGCGTCGAGCCGGGCTTCGGTGGCCTTCCACGATTCAAGCTCGCCGGGGAGCGGTGCCTTGGCGATGCGATCGTTGGGCTTGGTCCACTTCTCGATGTGGAAAGCCGGGTAGAGGAAGGCCTGGAAGGCGTAGTAGTCGCGCTGGGTGAAGGGCTCGAACTTGTGGTCGTGGCATTTCGCGCATTGCACCGTCAGGCCAAGCAGGGACGACCCCATGATCTGCATCGCGGACTCGAGGGCGTAGTAGCGGTCGGCGCGGACCTCATCGGGGTTGCCGTCGCTTTCACCGGAGCCGTCCTGGCCGTTGCGGAGGAAATGGGTGGCCACGAGGAGATCGACGATCTCGGGTGTGGCGGGCTGGCCGGGCTTCCACCCGGAGAGTTCGTCCCCGGCGATCTGCTCGCGGATGAACTGGTCAAAGGGTTTGTCCTGGTTGAGCGAGCGGACGACGTAATCGCGGTAGCGGTACGCGAGCGGGCGATCGGTGTCGGCGTTGAAGTAGCCGTTGGAATCGGCGTAGCCGGCGGCGTCGAGCCAGTGCTGGGCCCAGCGCTCGCCAAACCGGGGCGACGCCAGGAAACGGTCGACGGTGGCTCCGTACCACCCGGGCGATGGATCGGCGGGGATCGCCTCGATTTCCTCGGGCGTGGGCGGCAGGCCGGTGAGTTGGAGGGAGAGACGGCGGAGGAGTTGCGTGTTGGAGGCCGACTTCGCGGCGGTGAGGCCGGCACGGGAGAGACCTTCTGCGATGAAGGTGTCGATGGGTTGAAGCGCGGTACTCTGGACGGGGGCTTCGGCGGCGAAGCAGGCGGTCGTGGTGAGGACGGAGGCCAGAACTGCGGAACCGCACGCCGCAACAAGGCCGGAGAGGCGGCCTGGTCGATGGCGGCGGTGGATGCGGTGCGACTCCATGGGATGTACGTTGGGAGCATTGCCGCTGGGTTGGCTGGGGACAAGGACGGCGTGACCCCGTCCATGAGCGGAGCGGCGATGTCCTCATCGCCATGGGGAGGGGGTCTGGGGAGGAGCGACGGGGACGTCGATGCACCGTTCCCGCGATGGACTGGATTTTGGGCTGGCGGGGTGTCGTGGAGGGGGGAGAGTGGCGGGCATTCCAATGAGAACGCGATGCTTCGTGAGCGGACTTGGGCTTTGCCTTGGGTTGGTGCTGGGCACTGGCGGATGGGGTGGCCTGCAGGCAGCGTTGCCGGTGGTGGTGGTTCCCGAATTGCAGCCGTTCCAGGCGCAGGTGCGGCGGGTTGCGGACGCATTGACGGTGGTGGGGGCACCGTTGAGCCCGGCGGAGCGCGCGACCATCGATGCCGCATTGGCGGAGACGGATCCGTCGCTGGCCTCCGCCAAGGTGCAGGCGGTGCTGGATGCCCGAACGTTGGTCGGGGTGCACATCAACCCGGAAATGCGGGTGAAGGTTCAACCGGGCGAGGCGAAGCCGATGCTGGTGGAGGGTGGGTGGACGGCGTTCCTGGTGAAGGTGCACAACGAGGCAGGAACGACAGCGCCGTTGCGGGTGAAGAGTCCCCAGGCCGAACGGTTGCACGAGGCCCCGTCGTCCACGGTGGGCGATCGGTGGCTGGCGACGGAGTTCTTCTCGGCCGCGCCGTTGCGGGTGGAGCTGGGCGGGTTGCCGCTCGAGTACCGGGTCCTGCAATTGTACTCGCGGGATCGGGGATCCCGGGAGGCAAAGCTGGCCTTCGACGTGGGGCAGGGGACGCAGGATCTGGGCTTTCGTGGGGAGACGGACGTGCTGTTCCAGTGCCGCGCCGCGGAGGTCATCCGGCTTCGGATCCTTGATGAGCACGGGGCTCCCACGACGGGTTCGTTGAACGTGACGGATGCCCTGGGACATGTTTTCCCCGCACCTTCGAAGCGGTTGGCTCCGGACTTCTTCTTCCACACGCAGGTGTACCGCGGCGACGGCGAGGAACTGCGGTTGCCCACCGGGAAGTACACCGTCGAATTCCGGCGCGGGCCGGAATCCGAGGTCGAACGTCGCGTCGTGGAAGTGCGCCCGGGACCGCAGGAATGGAGCTTCCAGGTGAAGCGCTGGATCGATCCGGCAAAGCTGGGATGGATCTCCGGCGATCATCACATCCACGCGGCCGGATGCGCGCACTACAACAAGCCGACCGAGGGGGTGCACGCGCCGGACATGATGCGGCACGTGCTCGGGGAGGATCTGAAGGTGGGGGCGAACCTCACGTGGGGTCCCTGCTTTGATTACCAGAAGCAGTTCTTCCGCGGCGTGGATGATCCAGTGTCGCGGTTCCCCTATCTGCTGCGCTACGACATCGAGGTGAGCGGGTTTGGGTCGCATGAGTCGGGTCACCTGTGCCTGCTGCGGTTGAAGGACCAGATGTACCCGGGGGGCGACTCCAAGCATCACTGGCCGAAGCTTTGCCTGAACACGCTGGCGTGGGCGAAGCGCCAGGGCGCGTTGACGGGACCCGCCCATTCCGGGTGGGGGTTGGAGGTGAAGACCCGCGATCTGCCGAACTTCGAGATCCCGCCGTTCAATGGGATCGGGGCCAACGAATACATCGTGGACGTCACGCACGAGGTGCCGGGACCCGACGGCAAGCCGGTGCCCGCGGTGGATTTCATGTCGACGGTCGACACGCCCTACGTGTGGGAACTGAACATCTGGTATCACACCTTGAACGCCGGCTTCCGGACGCGCATCAGCGGCGAGACCGATTTTCCGTGCATCTACGGGGATCGGGTCGGCCTCGGGCGGAGTTACGTGAAGTTGCCGCCGCGCTGGAGTTACGAGGACTGGTGCGAAGGCATCCGCGCCGGGCGCAATTACGTGGGCGATGGATTCAGTCACCTCCTGGATTTCAAGGTGGAGGCGTCGGGCGTCCGCGCCGAGATGGGTGTCGCTGGCAGCGAACTGGCGGTCCCGTCGACGACGCGGGTGCGGGCCTCGGTGCGCGTCGCGGCCCGATTGGACGAGACGCCCGACACGGCGATCTCGTCGCGGCACTATTCAGAGAAGCCCTACTGGCACGTGGAACGTGCGCGGCAGGGATCGACGCGGCAGGTGCCCGTGGAATTGCTGCGCAACGGGGTTCCAGTGGCCCGCCAGATGATCGAGGCGGACGGTTCGATGAAGGACCTGTCCTTCGAGGTGGAGGTTGGGCAGAGCAGTTGGCTGGCGGTCCGCATCCTCCCGAGCGCGCACACCAATCCCATCTGGGTGACCGTGGGCGGGAAGCCTGTGCGGGCATCGCGACGTTCCATCCAGTGGTGCCTCGATTCCGTGGACCAGTGCTGGAAGAACAAGGAGCGCTTCCTGAAGGGGGCGGAACACGCCCAGGGTGTGGCCGCGTACGACCATGCCCGGAAGGTGTACCGCGAACGGTTGAACGAAGCGTCGGGAGATTGAACGGAAGCCTTGCGAACACGAGTACGGCGGGGCGGGTGGCCCCGTGTTCCGGTCGGGGCGGTGAACCATACGCCGCCGATCAATGCGGCTTGGCGGAATCCGGTGCCTCCGCGGGCTTCGGTGGGTGCTCGCGTTGGTCGGCGTGGAGCACGGCTTCGAGCGCCTGGATGTGCTGGCGTGCGACCGAGACATACTTCTCCTCGTCGGTGCCGTAGTGGGCGGCCATCTCACGGACGCTCCGTTGCTCGTGCTCGTGAAAGATCTGGCCGGCGCGGACGGCACGCTCTTCCGGAAAGCCCAGCGTCTGGAGCGCGTCGACACCGAGATGGATGGCGCTTCCCAGCGTGTCCCGTTGGAACAGGTGGACGCCTCGGCGGATGAGTTCGTAGGCGTGCGCCCGGGAGGTGGCCCGGGCCAGGATCTGGAGGTTGGGGAACTCGTGTCGCACCAGGTCCACGATCTGGAGTGACTTCTCGGTGTTGTCGACAGCGCAGATGAAGAGCCGGGCCTTGGCGGCTCCGGCTGCGGCCAGCAGATCGGGACGCGAGGCGTCGCCGTAGTAGGACTTGATGCCGAACCGCGCGAGGGATTCGATCTGATCGGGGTCGCTGTCGAGAACCGTGACGCCAAAGCCGTTGGCGCGGAGCAGGCGTCCAACGATGTGTCCGAAACGGCCGAATCCGGCGAGCACGACCGGGTTGTCGTGGGATTCAACGGCGTCGGGTTCGCGGGACTTGCTGGGTTTGGCGGCGAACCGGGGTTGCAGGAGGCGATCGTTCAAGACGAGGAGCAACGGGGTGAGGGCCATGCTGAGGGCGACGGCGGCCTTGAGCGGTTGGGCGATGGCATCGGTGAACACGCCGAGTTGACCGGCCATGCTGATCAGGACGAAACAGAACTCCCCGCCCTGGGCCAGGGCACAGGCGAACAGCAGCGAGGCGGCCCAGCCCAGCTTGAAGAGCCCGCCGATTCCAAGAAGCAGGAGGAATTTCGCGAGCATCAGGCCGAGGACCAGCCCGGCGATCTTCAACGGTTCCGCAGCCACCAGTCCCAGATCGAGGCCGGCTCCCACGGCGATGAAGAACAGGCCAAGCAGGAGTCCCTTGAAGGGTTCGACGTCCGCCTCGAGTTGGTGGCGGTATTCGCTCTCGGCAAGCACCACTCCCGCGATGAACGTGCCGAGTGCCGCGGAGAGGCCGACGAGGTGCATGAGTCCCGCAACGCCAGCGACCACGAGGAGCGCGACTGCCGTGAACATCTCGCGGAGTCCGGAGGCTGCCACGAATCGGAACACGTAGCGCAGGAGTCGGTGGCTGATGAAGACCACGGCGACAACGGCACCCAGCGCCGCCAGCGCCTGGGCCCACGGCGGCAGGCCGGAGAGGGCGCTGGCATGGGCGGCTGCCACGGGTTTCCCGCCCGCGGCCCGGGCGAGCCACGGCATCAGCGCGAGGATCGGGATGACGGCAATGTCCTGGAACAGGAGCACGGCGAAACAGGCCTGCCCGCCCCGCCCGTTGAGGAGTCCGCGTTCGGTCAGGGACTGGAGGACGATTGCCGTCGACGACATCGCCAGCGTCAACCCGATGGTGAGTCCCACAGGCCACGACTGGGAGAACACCAGACAACAGCCCGCGATGACCGCAGCCGTCACCAGCACCTGCAACCCGCCCATGCCGAGGATCGGTCCGCGCAGTCGCCACAGCAGGCTGGGACGCAGTTCGAGTCCGACAACGAAAAGCATGATCACGACGCCGAACTCGGCGAAGTGCTGGACGTCCTCGACCTCGCCGACCAGGTGCAGGGCCGACGGACCGATGATCGTGCCGGCGATCAGGTAACCGAGCACGGAACCCAGCCCAAGGCGTTTGGCAACGGGGACCGAGATGATGGCCGCGAGCAGGTAGATGACGGCCTGGAGTAGGAAATCCTGGGACATGGTCTTGGTTTCAGGCCGGGCGTGGGAGGAAGGAACGGTGGTTGTTGGGACTGTCGCCGGGGTGTTGGTTCAGCGGGCTCCCCCGCGGAGGAAGGCGAGGAGGTCGGCGAGTTGCTGGGGGGGCAGGTTCTTCTCGAGTCCCTCGGGCATCAAAGATTCCGGGAGGACCTCGAGTTGCGCGATGTTGGTCCGTTCGATGGTTTCCTCCAGACCCTGCGCCTGTCGCAAGGTGATGGCCGAGGCGGTCTCCGCGGTCAGCAACCCGGAGAACACGCGGCCGTCGCGGGTCTCGCATCGGTAATGGGCGAAGTGCGGCGCGATCTCCTGACTCGGAAGGACGATGTGGAGGAGGATGGCTTCCACGGACTGGTTGCGGATCCCGAAGAGGTCGGGTCCGACCGCGATGCCTTCTCCATCCAGTCGGTGACACGCGGCGCAGAGTTGCCGGAAGGGGGTGCGACCTCGTGTGGCATCGCCCGTGAGTTCGAGTGCCTTGCGGGCTTCGATCAGGGCCTTCTGCCGTTCCTGCGGTGCCGGCGCCTGAAGGATCGCCCGGGCCTGCTCGCGCAGCTTGGGATCCGTGATCGAGAGGAGTTGCTCGCGTTGCCCCGCGTTGAACTGGTGTCGGTGGAGGATTCCGGCGGTCAGCGCGTTGACCACCTGCGGCAGATGGATCGGGCGCGCCAGCAAGGCCGCGAGGACGGCCGATTGGTTCTGTGGGGGCAACGACTTCCAGGATTCCGGCGCCAGCAGACCCGCGGCCACGTCGGAATGGGGCGGGACCGAAGCCCGGCGCGCAGCGGTGGTGATGAGGTCCGCGGGCCCCGAGGAACGCAGGATGCGGCCAAGGCCGGCGCGCGTGGCGGTTGGATCGAGTTGGCTGGCGAGGCGGACGGCCGCAAGACGAAGGCTGGGCAGGGATTCCGGCCGGTCCAGGGCGCTGAGGGCCGCTTCCTGGAGGATGGTCCACTTGGTGCCGGCAGCCGCCTGACCCGCGAGACGGTTCAATGGCATGGGCAGTTCCGGGGCGGCGTCCACGAAGGCACCCAGGAAGGCGAGCGAGCGCGCGAGATCCGTGTTCGAGCCGCCGAGGATGGTGGCGACCACCTCGGGGTGGGTCTCCGGTGGGACCATGCGGCCGATCATCGAGCCGAGTTCTTCCAGGACGGGCAGGGCGGGGTCGGTAACGATGGGGGGATGGTTGAGGAGCGTGCCGATGAACCCGCGTTCCTGTTGGTAGACGGCATTGAGCACGGCGGCGCGGGTCCAACGGTCGGCACCATCCCGCGCCGCGATGGCGGCCAGGGCAGGAACGGCAAGCGCCGGGGCGTTGTTGGCGATGGTTCCCAACGTCAGGGCGGCCTGGAAACGGACACGGGGCGATTCGTCGCGGGCACGCCCGGCGGCTGACGCCGCGATCTCGGCGTGGTTCAGGAGTCGGCCTTCGGACATCCGGAGTCCGAGTTCGCGCAGTTCCGGCGCCGGGGCTTCCAGAGCGCCGAGTACGGCCTCGTCGGAAAGGATCCGGAGTCGATCCATGAACTGGAGAAGCCGGCCGGCCGTGATGGCTGAGCGGCTCCCCTCCAGGCCACGGATCAGGATCGGCGGGAGATTGGTGTCCGTTTCCTGCTCCCGGAGCAGGCGGAAGGCGGTGTCGCGACGCCACCGGTTGGTGCTGGAGAGATCGTTCAGCAACGGGATGTGCTGGTTGGTCAGCACATGCACGACCGGGGGAGGACGGAAGCTCTGCCGGGCCGTGCGCGGCCGGGCCGTACGGACACGCCAGATCCGACCCAGATCCCGCCCCGTGTCGAAATCCGTCCGGCGGCGGACTTCTTCCGGAAGATACTCCGGATGTTCGATCGATGGTCGGTACATGTCCGCGATGTAGAGCGCGCCTTCCGGCCCGGCGGCGAGGAACACCGGACGGAACCAGTCGTCGGAGGACCGGAGGAATTCGTTGGTGCCCGGAAGGCGTCGCGCGGCGTAGGTGGCACCGGCTGGCTGGAGTTGGTCGAAATGGACGAGGTTGGCGGTGGGGTCGCAACTGAACACCCCGCCGTTGTAACGCTCGGGAAGTTGTCCCCCCGGCCAGAGCAGGACGCTGCACGCTGCCGTGAACGTGCCGGTGTGCGAATCCGCCGTCGTGACGTTCGAACTGATGGGATAGAGCAGCGCGGCGCCGCCGCCCGCCTTCAGCCAGGGATTGTCGATGCGTTCGGGGCAGTCGTGGACGACGCCCGGGGGCGTCAGGAACGGGTGGCGCAACGCAGCCGAAGTCGGGAAGACGAAATGCCGGACCTGGATCCGGTTGTGGCATCCAAAGCGATGTCCGTAGTCGTCGATGTCCAGGCCGAATTGGGAAGGGCCATCGACGGATTGGTACTCGCCTGTGTCGGGATTGAATCGCAGGTCAGAACGGAGTTCGAGGGCCTTGTCCTGCGGACGGCGCGGCGAGGTGATCCGGCCACCGGAAAGGCCCGAGGCCACATAGACCCAGCCGTCCGGACCCAGGATCGGGTGGTTGACGCGCAGTTGGGTGGTTTGGTGCGTGGCGAATCCGGTGAGGATGACCTCGCGGGTTTCCGCGAAACCGTCGCCGTCCTCGTCACGCAGCCACAGGATGTCGGGTGCACAGGTGACAATGAGCCCGCCACGCCAGGGGAGCATGCCGTTCGGGAAGGTGAGGTCGGTGGCGTACTCGGTGCGACGGTCCCAGTCGCCGTTGCGCCGGGTGTCCGTCAGGAGGGCAATCCGGCCGAGCGGCCGGCCATTCGTGCCGCCCGTGGGATAACCACGGTTCTCCGCGACGAACATCCGCCCCTTGTCATCCCAGGCGAGGGCGCACGGCGACGCAACCAGGGGTTCGGCGGCCACGAGTTCCACCACGAGGTTCGACTCCGTATTGAACCGGGACAGCGCCCTCAGGGCGGGTTCGGGACTACCGGCGGCCCAGACGACTGGGGCGCAAAGGACAAGGACGATGGGCAGCAACTGCTGCACAAACGTCCGGACGCGATGTTGAAAGCTCGGGCGCCTCATTTCCGATCGACACTGAATGCGGGAAACGAGCCGGAGTTTGAAGCGCCAAGTTCAGGGCTCCTCGCCACCGGGCCCTTCCCAACACTGCCCCCGTTTAGAAGAAACGGGGCGGCGATGTCCTCATCGCCTTGGGCAATGGCTGGAGAGGGCAACGAGGACGTTGTCGCCTCCGTCTGAACAGGAGGCTATGTCAGGATGCGCCCGCAGGGGCGGGTCGTGGCTCGTGTGGTCGCGGCGATCCGTGGAGCCTCATGGGCAACGCACGCGCCCGGATCCTCATTCCCATGAACCCAGACCCGCTTTGCCCCCCCCGCTTCCGATTCGCTGCGTGGGCGCTCTCCCGAGAGCCCATCTCAGGAGGAAGCCGTCTGCCGGTGCCGGAATCTTCGATAAGCAACAGCCGACAGGACTCCGGTGATGCCGATGAAAGGGGCTCGCGGCGATTCGGGCACATCGGCGAAGGCCATGTAGGTGGCCAGGGTGCCGGGGGTGAGGATTCCCTGGGCGGAACCATCCGCGAGGCTGAAGCGATAGATCGATCCGTTGGCGGACGCTACGAAGAGATACGTGCCGTCCTGAAGAAGTCCGTATGGATTGGGCACGGATGCGAAGGTGGCATCGATGAGGGTTCCGGAAGAGCTGTAGAGGGCGACGTCGGCGCCAGTACTGAAAGGGCTTCGTCCGACGTAGATGTCCCCATTGGTGCCTAGCGCGATGCCACTGGGGAATCCGCCTAGGATGCCGTCATCAGCCAGGACCTGAAGGAGGGTCCCTGTTGGGCTGAATTTCTGGACGTCATCGCCATTGGCTGCGGTGGTGACGAAGAGGTTCCCGGAAGGGTCAAACTGCAGCGCAGTGGGTTGCCCCACCATGGTCGTCCAGGTGGACAGTGAACCGGAGTCCAGGTCGGTGTTGATCCGAACAATGCGTTGGCCCGACGCGTCGGCCGTGTAGAGGAAGCCATCGGGTCCCTGCGTGATGGCGTATGGACGGAAGGAGAGGCCGGTGATGGAATCCACAACAGTGCCGGCCTTGTTGTACTTCAGGATGCTTCCGGTGGTGTCATACGTGGTGACGTAGATGAAGCCGGCGGCGTCCGCTCCGACTCCCAGGGGTTCGGTGAGTCCGCTAGCGAACGTGGAAATGGAGTTGAAGGACTGGCTATCCCAGGCACTGACCGTTCCCTGAAGGTAATCAACGCTGAGGATGATGGCTCCGTGAACCTGGGTGAAACCGGTGACGAGGCCGAGCCCAAGGGCGAGGCACGTTGGAATGACCGCACGTTGCCGCGCAGCCGTAGGGCGGGGGAGGGAGGCGTGTTCTGGAAACACCATTGTGGCAAAATAGCCGGACGGGTCGGGGCTGCGTCAATGCGACAAAGCGTTGATAAACCAACGGAATCCTAATTAGCCAAGACTAGTAATCAGCGAACCACAATCGGCCAGCATCTCGCAGGGTGAATCGCATGCTGGTTAACGCCAAGATTGACCGACGCAGGTGGTCAGCGATGTCCGCATCGGAAACGGACGGGGTCCGCCCGCGCCTGGGTCCCTGATCTTGTTGTTCCCGTGTGTCATTTGCCAAGACCCGGCATTCGACCAATACCATCACTCCACGTTGATTCTTGGTCTGCCTCGGGTAGCGAACGGAAATGGCACGGCGACAGCGGCGCCGAGAAGCCTGGATTGCAACCACGACGATCCGCCGCAGTTCGCTGGGGCGCCTTGTTGGATCACGATTTCATACTGCGAGCACGGGTGACAATGCCCACAAAGCTCCCAGCAGACATGAAATGAACCCAATGACGGAAAGCCGACGGTCGAACTTGAGAAAGATGAAACTGGTCACCAACAAAGCCGGCCAAGCGAACTTGAAGGTGGGCATCAATAAATCCGAGTAAGAGGCCAGCCGAACACCCCCACTCAGCACAAGCAACAAAGGCGTCCCAATAACAAGGGTCGTGCAAGCCACGAACCACAGTCGGCCAGCATCTCGCAGTGTGAATCGCATGGGGGCGTTATTGAAGGTCAGCGACGGGAACCATTCACCAGCGACATCCGCATTGCCCCCCGTCGCCACCATGTTCAAAAGGATGACAATGCCGCGCTTCATGATGCCTCTCGCAAATGTGAGCGATGGCTGGCCCTCCATCAACGTTCGAATTCGCAGAGGACTTGGCGGGGGCGCATCCTGACACTGCCCCTGCCTGCGACGGGGTGGCGACGTCCTCGTCGCCGTTCCAAAGCCATTCCCAAGGCGATGAGGACATCGCCGCCCCAAATCCTTTCCAAACGGGGGCAGCGTCAAGATGCGCCAACGTGGCGGGGGCGCATCTTGCACTGCCGCTGCCTGCGACGGGGTGGCGACGTCCTCGTCGCCGTTCCAAAGCCATTCCCAAGGCGATGAGGACATCGCCGCCCCAAATCCCTTC